>CAMVJO010000157.1 GCA_947167835.1 uncultured Prevotellaceae bacterium | reverse complement strand
TATTATTTCGCGTTCAGCCAAAAGCCTCGGAAACTTCTTGGAAATAACAACGCACTGAGATAATAAGTGATAAGGTGTTCGGTATGGTTCGCCTTGTTCATCTGATGTAGCAATGCATTCACGCTATGGCGTGATGCATACTTGTTAGATGGACTGAGGTTTCCGTTCCGAGGCTGCCTCAAAGCTGGACGCAAAAGGTGCATCACGCTTTTTTTGCGTCTTAGCGTGATTGATAGTCGGGTGCCATTTTAAAGACTATCAATCGCAATATGGCAAATAAAAACTTGAACGCCGCTAAGGAGGCAAAGAAAGACGAATTCTACACGCAACTCGAAGATATCAATAATGAGCTGCGACACTACAAAGAGCACTTCCGTGGGAAAACGGTGCTCTGCAATTGTGACGACCCACGCGTGTCGAACTTCTTCACTTATTTTGCCTACAACTTCGAGTTCTTAGGACTAAAGCGCCTCATCACCACCTGTTACAAGAATCAGAACATGGACTTGTTCAGCCAAAATAAATGCGAGCAAGCCATCTATCTGATTTACGATGGTGATAAAAACGGCAATAATATTCCTGATCCAGAGGAGATTGGCATCCATCCACTGAAGGGTGATGGCGATTTCCGTAGCCGCGAATGTATAGAGCTATTGAAACAGGCAGACATCGTAGTGACCAACCCACCCTTCTCGCTCTTTCGTGAGTACGTAGCTCAGTTGATGGAGTATGAGAAGAAGTTCTTGATTATCGGCCACCAAAATGCTATTCATTACAAAGAGATATTTCCTCTTATCAAACAGAATAAGATTTGGTTAGGCTATGGTTTTAAAGGAGGAGCCGGGCACTTCATTTCTGATTATGAAGACAAAGCAACGGCAGGCGACCACAGAGAAGGCATGATAAGGGTTTCTGGGGTACACTGGTTTACCAACCTTGAAATCAAAAAACGTCATGAAGACCTCATCCTCTATAAAACCTATTCACCAGAAGATTATCCTCATTACGAGAATTATGACGCAATCGAAGTGAGTAAGACAGCAGATATTCCTTTTGATTATGAAGGTGCAATGGGAGTACCTACTACTTTTCTCGACAAATATAATCCTGACCAATTTGAAATTCTTGGATTAGCAGAAGGCGATTTGGGAAAAGAGTTGGGATTAAGACCATTCAATAGAGAGTTAAAGAAATTAAACAAGAGTTTACGTGATGGACAACTATTCTACATGAAGGAAGGGTATCCTCAGAAACCTTACTCCCGAATCCTCATTCGTAAAAAACAATAAACAACTATGGATATAAAACTACAATCAATCAAAGTTCGTGACCTAATAGACGGTTACGTAAACGACCCAGACAATGGTGTTCGTGGATATGGTGGCAAACTCGACATTCGCCCACCCTATCAACGAGAATTCCGCTACGACTTGAAACAAAAGCAAGCGGTAGTAAACACCATCCTAAAAGGGTTCCCTCTCAATATCATGTACTGGAGCGTGGTTGGTAATAATGAGTTTGAAATGATAGACGGACAGCAACGCACACTATCTATCTGCGAGTTCCGTTATCACGATTTTAATATAAACGACCCTGAACGTGGTGTACTGTTCTTTTCGTCACTAACACCCGACGAACAAGAGGCTTTTCTCAACTACGAGCTGACGGTATATTTCTGCACCGGCACCGACAAAGAAAAACTCGACTGGTTCCGTGTAATCAATATTGCAGGCGAACGTCTGCTGGATCAAGAGTTGCTGAATGCCGTATATGTAGGCCCGTTTGTAACTGATGCCCGCCGATATTTCTCAAAGAACGGATGCCCTGCATATAAAATAGGTGGTGACTATCTGAATGGCAATGCCATCGAGCAGACTTACCTGGCAACAATACTTAGATGGGCTGCCCGCAAAGATGGCATCAAGGAGGTTAGCGAATATATGTCGAAACATAAAGATGATGCCAACGCCAATCAACTATGGGCATATTTCTCGGCTATCATCACATGGGTACGCACCACATTCACTATATACCGCAAAGAAATGAAAGGACTGGACTGGGGATTGCTCTACGACACCTATCATCATAATATATATGATACTATAGAGTTGGAGCATCGCATACACGACCTGATGGAAGACGATGAGATCATGAAGAAATCGGGCATCTATAGTTATGTATTGAGTGGCGATCTTCGCGACCTTTCATTCCGTACATTCGACAAGAAACAGAAACGCGAAGCCTACGAACGCCAAGGCGGCATCTGTCCATGGTGTGGCAACCACTTTGAACTGGAAGAGATGGAGGGCGACCACATCACCCCATGGGCCGAAGGTGGCACCACCACTGCCGACAACTGTCAGATGTTATGTAAAGACTGCAACCGCAAAAAAGGCGCAAAATAAATACCAATAACGATATGCAAGAAACTTGGAAACGATTTGTTTATCCTCTGATTGAGGACAAGAAACATAACGTGGAGGAAGAAACCTATCATCTCCATATAGAAA
>CAMVJO010000156.1 GCA_947167835.1 uncultured Prevotellaceae bacterium | reverse complement strand
TTAGCTCGGAGCTATTTTCTCATATTTCGGGGGTATATTTTCGCGCCTCCAAATAACGCGTGATTTAGAGCGCTTATTTTCGTTTTTCCCTGAGTTGGTTGAGGCGTTTTATCTCACTTTCTATCCCATATTGCTGGGGATTCAGTTTTTGTGCCGCTTGCAGGTCTAATAGTGCCAGATCCAAAAGGTTTTCGCACTCATACATTTTGGCGCGGTCCAGATAAAGATACGCATCATCGGGGTATTGGTGGATGAGTGTCGAGATTTTTTCGATTGCCGCCTGGCGACGTCCCATTCTCTCGGTGACAAGGACTTCAAGCACCAAGGCTTCCTTGTTTTGTGGCGATAGTTTGAGCAGTTCCCTGACGTGTTGCATGGCTGTGTCGTACATCTTCAGTTGTATGTGCGAGAAAATACTGAGCGACAGCACATTTGTTTTTTCTTCCGTCGTGAGTTTTTCAGGATGATACTCCAAAAGATAGCGGCAGTCCTCAATACATTTTGCATGGTTGCCTATTTCCTGATAGAGCGTGGCACGCATGATGCGCGAAGGGGAATATGCCGCGTTTATCCGCAGCGCGTGACTGAAATGGTCGATGGCTTTCAGACTGTCGCCGTGATAGATGCGGATGCGTCCGAGTAAGTCATATACAACGTGGTTACTTTCGGCATCAGGTCGGAGTTTTAAGGCTTCTTTCAGGTATATTTCTGCCGTATCCGGCCTGCCGGCGTGCGCTTCGTTGAGGGCAACTACCAGACAGCGGTTGTAAGCCACCGAATCCTTGGCGCGGCGCAATTGTATATTGACATCTTCTTTCTTATAGTCGTTGATATTCTTACTTCTCACCTTACCGCCGTTTTGCAGGTCGATGATAGTCTGCGCCCCTGCGCCGATAGAGAATGTGCAGGCGGCAATAATCAGAAGTGTATGGAGGGTATGTTTCATTTTCAAGAATTTTTATGAAAAAAACCGACGGATATGACGCGGCTTTCGTAACTTTGCAAAACTTATGGGCAATGCAATCGTCGTTTTGGCCGTACTGGTCATATATTTCTTAGTGCTACTCTTCGTTTCGCGCTATAAATCGCTGTCGCAGTCCGACAACGATGCCTTTTTCCGTGCGGGAAGGCGTTCGCACTGGGCAGTAGTGGCTTTTGGCATGATAGGAGCAAGCGTCAGTGGCGTCTCGTTTGTCAGTGTCCCCGGTTGGGTGGATCGTACCGGCATGACATATCTGCAGATGTGCTTGGGATTCTTCTTCGGCTACCTTGTCATTGCCTTTGTCCTCCTGCCATTATATTATAGGTTGCGGCTCACGAGCATTTACGACTACCTGCGCACACGTTTCGGCAAGAGATCGCACATCACGGGCGCAGCATTTTTCATCGTCAGCAAGTTCCTGGGCGCCGGAGCCAGACTATATCTGGCTTGCCTCGTGCTACACGAATTGGTGTGCAAGCCTTTCGGCATTCCCTTCGTCATTACTTCCGTTGCCCTGCTCCTGTTTATTTTTCTCTACACGCGCCGCAGCGGAATCCATAGCATCGTGCGCACCGATGCCCTGCAAACAGCCTGTATGCTCCTGGCATTACTGGGTATGTTGGGCTTTTCGATAAAAGCCTTGGACTTCAGTCTGAACGATGCGTGGCATTTTGTTGCAAAGAGCGATATGTGCCGCGTTTTGTCGTGGGACTGGCACGATAGCCAGTACTTCTGGCGACAGTTCCTGAGCGGAATGTTTATTACCATCGTTATGACGGGACTTGATCAGGACATGATGCAGAAAAACCTGACGTGTAGCAGTCTTCGCAACGCGCAAAAAGATATGTGTGCGTATGGAATCTGTTTTTTGCCCGTCAATCTGCTTTTTCTCCTGCTGGGAATCCTGCTTTATGCCGTAGCACAACAGGTGGGCGTGGATGTTTCCGAAGTTCGTGGCGACAGATTGATGCCTTACCTCGTCAATTATGGATTTCTGGGCGGACTGGTCATCATTCCCTTCGCTCTGGGCATTTCGTCTGCGGCATTTTCGAGTGCTGACAGCGCGATGACGGCGCTTACCACGAGCATCTGTGTGGATATCCTGGGCATAGAACGCGGAAACTGCGACCCGCAGCGGGCAGAACGCCTGAGAAAAATGACGCACCTCGCAGTAATGGCTGCTATGTGGGGCTGCATCGTGGGTTTCTACGTGCTGCATTCGGATAGCATCATACATTTAGTTTATGTCATGGCGGGATATACCTATGGCCCGCTCTTAGGACTTTTTGCCTTCGGACTGTTCTGCCGTAAGTCCGTGCGCGATGCTTATATCCCCTGCGTAGCGATTGCTTCTCCCATAATCTGCGCCTTTTTAGACTATTTTGCTCCCATTTGGTGGAACTATCATTTCGGTTACGAACTGCTAATGCTCAATGGCCTGCTGACAATGGCGGGTTGCTGGCTGCTTAGTAAAGATTAAACGGCTCCGTTTTCGCAAAATCCTGCTTTCGCTTTTGCAAAATCTTACTTCGTTTTTGTAAAAGCTCACTTTA
>CAMVJO010000155.1 GCA_947167835.1 uncultured Prevotellaceae bacterium | reverse complement strand
AGACCATAAAAGAACTTCCCAATATTTTAAACTAATTCTTAGAACAACCCTTTAGATGTGCGACATCTTTTTGCAGATGCGCTTTATTGCTTGGGAGAAGTCATACTTCTTCAGAATCTTCCAACCGAATGGTGAAAATGGTTTGGAGAGCGGTACGGAAACTCTCGTATTGTCCTTGGCGTACGGCGAAGGTGAGTACGGTTTCGTTGGCTTCGTATTCCCTGTTCAGCACATCGGCTTCGTAACGTTTGGCCAAACGCATGGCAGCATCCACTTCGGTATAGGGTACGTGGGCTTTGATGGTGGAACGTATGATACATTCCTCTGTCTCGGCCATATCGAGGGCATCACCTGCCGCGGTCTTGTAGGCTACAGCCAAGCCTCCTGTTCCGAGTTTGACACCTCCGAAATATCTCACCACGACAACAAGGGTATATGTGAGGCCGTGCGATACTATCTGCCGCAGAATGGGTTGTCCTGCGCTTCCCGAAGGTTCGCCGTCGTCATTTGCGCGCGTTCTCTCGGAGTGGTCGCCAAGGATATAGGCATAGCATACGTGGCGGGCGTCATAATACTTTTTTCTGTATGCACCCACCACGTCTTTCGCCTCGTCTTCGCTGGCCACATGCTGGGCAAAAGCCAGAAACTTACTGCGTTTCTCGGTATATACGGCTTCTCCCTGTGTGGATAGCGTGATAAAAGAATCTACTGACGGCATCCGAGTCGTTTGTTTGCGGAAATCTTGGAGTTAGTTATTAAAATAATATAGGAATGTGGCAACTCCGTCAAGAGCATTCTTGCGTTCGCCCTCTATTTCTATCCAGAAATGGAGTTCCAGCTTGCAAATGCCGCGCAGGTTGTTGATAGATTCCATATCTACCACCATTCTGATGCGCTGTCCGGACTTAACGGCCTGACCGAACTTCATTTTGTCCATTCCGTAGTTCACCATCATTTTCAGGTTGTTCACTTCTACGATTTGCTGCCACAGCACGGGCAAGAGCGAGACGGTAAGGTATCCGTGAGCAATGGTAGTGCCGAAAGGACCGTCCTTGGCGCGTTCGGGGTCAATGTGAATCCACTGGTGGTCGCTTGTGGCATCGGCAAACAGGTTGATACGTTCTTGTGTAACCTCCAACCAGTCAGATTCGCCTATGCGTTTTCCTTCGTATTGTGCGAAGTCTTCGTAAGAGTTGATGATAAGTTTTTCCATGATGATTATATTTTCTATTTTTTCGACAATTTCAATGAAATAATCTTTAATTCCTCGTCAAGCAGGGCATCTACCACATACATATCCTCGGTTTTTCCCTCGTTGTCGCGCACTATGTGCTGACGTGTCAGGAAATGCGTGGCAAAGGCCTGGCTCTCGCCGTTTTTCTCCAGTTTAATGTTCAGGTGCGACGGAATGTCAAACGAACAGGCCTGGATATGCGAGGAATACATACGTTGCATCATTTCCTTTACCTCAGCCTTTGTGGGATGTGGCTTACTTATAAAGATTTCCATGCGGTCTGCCAGAAGCGGCATCAGGGTTTCCATGTCGTTTGATCCGATAGCAGCGAATACTTCCTGCATCTTCTGACGGATATCCCCTGATTTGCTCTCGGCAAGTTCGGCAGCCTGATTGAACTGCTCGATATATAGTTGCGCCTCTGCCAGATACTTTCCGTTGGGGTGGACTTCCAGATAATAGTTTACGCTCTCTAACGAAACATCCTGCTGCACTCTGTCCCAATCCAAGGAATCTATCTTGCCTTGACATAGATTTTCATAGTGTGCATCGGAATAGCGGTTCATAAAATCGATGAAATCCGTAGTCTTTGAGGAGTTGCACACATCAGCCCAGGCATTTTCTAACAGAACCACTTTGTTCAGGCGTTCTTTAGCCAGTTTCTGATACTTGCTGTCGGGAAATTTCTCTAAGAAGCGGCGCAAGTCGTTGCTATTATAGGAGTCTGCAACTTTTTCCCAGGCATCGTCACACATTTGCTGGTCACGATTCTCGTATTGGGCATAGTAATATCCACCTGCCGCCCCCATTGCAAAGAAGAGCACGGCAATCAAAATCTTGCCAAGCACACACCTTGACTTTTTCTCTGTCTTTTTGTTTTCTTTCTGGTCTTTCATACGAAAAAAGCAGGAAAGCTTCTGTTGAACTTCCCTGCCTTTGTACACCCTCAGGGGCTCGAACCCTGGACCCACTGATTAAGAGTCAGTTGCTCTACCAACTGAGCTAAGGGTGCATGTAAATCAGTGTCATTTTCTGGAATGCGAGTGCAAAAGTAATAAGTTTTTCATGCACGGACAAACATTTTTGTGATTTTTTTTGCAAATCATCAAAAAAAAGCCGTTTTGCCCTTCTTTTCGTAAACTTTACCAAATCTATTCATCGCTTTTTCTTCCAAATTTACTCAATGCTCTTGAAGTGTTTGCAACAATACATTCGTTTTTTTAGACATTAGAAAAATATAAATCCTGTTCCCAACAATCATAAAGCTGTTATTGCTCCCAAAATAATCCGATTTAGTCTAGATATAACACAATTATTTAGTTAAAAAGATTATTTAGTCATCCCTTAAATATATGTTAAATATTTGATTATCAATAAAATATACGATT
>CAMVJO010000154.1 GCA_947167835.1 uncultured Prevotellaceae bacterium | reverse complement strand
GACCATAAAAGAACTTCCCAATATTTTAAACTAATTCTTAGAACAACCCTATATACGATTCAGGATAGTTTGGGTACTATTGAATGTAAAGTCATAGTAAAACTATCCAAGGTTTTATTTGGTATTTTATAAATAAGTTGTAATTTTGCAGTTGAGAAAGTTCCTTATCTATGCTGGATTGTATTTCCAGCCGTGATTTGGGACTTTTTCTTTTTTCTAAGACCTTTTAATAAGTTGAGTAGAGTAATAAAAAAAAACGATTCTGCAATATCCAGCGTTTTGGGCGTTGAAGATCATTGCAGAATCGCTTGTTTTTTCGTTTGGCTACATCATTTCGTCTCGCTCGTACATATCAATTTCTTCGCCGTTGGGACGATAGAATTTATATTCAAGCAGAGAGAAACTCTGGTCGGGAATAATTTGGATATTCCAACCATAACGCCATTGCCACTGGCGATGAATGCTGAAAAGTCCTTTGTTAATGTAAGCTGCTACAAAGGGATGCAGATGAAGTCGGAATGAACGGATGCGTACCTGATGGAGTTTTCTGATTTTGTTCTCCAGAACGTCCGTAAAGAGCAGGCTGGATTTTATGGTGCCCGAGCCGCCGCAGGTTGGGCAGGCTTCTTCCACTCTTACGTCCATGGCGGGACGCACACGCTGGCGGGTAATTTGCATGAGTCCGAACTTACTCAGTGGCAGTACCGTATGTTTTGCACGGTCTGACTGCATATTCTGGCACATTCGTTCATATAGTTTCTGTCTGTGCTCAGAATCGTTCATGTCGATGAAATCTACCACGATAATGCCGCCCATATCTCGCAAACGAAGTTGATGTGCCAGTTCGTCGGCAGCACTTAGGTTTACTTCGAGTGCATTTACTTCTTGTCCTTCGTCAGAACGCGAACGGTTTCCGCTATTTACATCGACAACGTGTAGGGCTTCTGTGTGCTCAATGACGAGGTATGCGCCTTTATTGAAGGTAACGATGCGCCCAAATCCTTTTTTAATCTGTTGGGTGATGGAGAAATTATCCAGTATCGGCAACTTACCTTTGTAATGCTTGACGATATGGTGTCGTTCTGGCGCAATGAGTTTGACGTATTCGCTGATTTCGCGATATACTTGTTCGTCATCGACGTAAATATTCTCGAACGAGGTGTTGAAAAGGTCGCGCAACATTCCAACGGCACGACTTGAATCTTCATAAACCTTGAGCGGTCGTTCGGGAGATGAGGACATATTCCGAATCATGTTCTCCCATCGCGAGATGAGTATGCGCAATTCGGCATCAAGTTCGGCCACGCGCTTTCCTTCGGCCACTGTGCGCACCACCACTCCGAACCCTGCGGGCATAATGCTCTGCATGAGTTGTTTCAGACGGGCACGTTCGGAATTCTTCTTGATTTTTGATGAAACAGATATCTTATCGCTGTAGGGAACCAGCACCAACAGGCGTCCGGCAAAGGAGAGTTCGCACGTAAGTCGGGGACCTTTTGTGGAAATAGGCTCCTTGATGATTTGCACCAGCACCTGTTGTCCCACTTTGAGTTCATTTTCCAGGCTTCCCTCCTTTTCCATGATGGGAGCTTGGATTGAACGCATCGGGTCTATGGTCTTTCCGCGATCTATCAGTTCCAAAAGTTTGGTGTATGAGCGGAATCGCGGGCCCAGTTCGGAATAATGCAGAAAGGCCTCGCGCTCATATCCGACATTCACAAAACACGCATTCAAGCCAGTCATAATCTTTTTCACCTTGCCCAGGTAGATGTTGCCAACGGCGAACTGCTCGTCGCGACCTTCCTTCTGAAATTCGGCCAGTCGCTTGTCTTCGAGCAGGGCTATGGAAACCTCCTTGGGTTGTGCGTTGATAATGAGTTCGCTTGTCATGTATTGATAGATTGGTGTTTTGGTTTTTTAAGAAGGGTGGGGACTATCAAATCTCACCTCTTCTTTTTGTTTTAGAGAAGAGGGTAGTTCTATAAGATTTGTAATCTTAATTTATAGAACCACCCTCATCGTGTGACAAATCTTTTGAGTTTTCGTCATTCTATGCAGTCCTGCTGCCTGTTGTGCCTTTGGGGGCAGCATTAGCGGCAGGCGGCTACACATAATGCTTACTTGCTCTTATGTCTGTTCTTGCGTAATCTTTTTTTACGCTTGTGAGTAGACATCTTGTGTCTTTTTTTCTTCTTTCCGCTTGGCATAATCTAATTAGCTTTAAGGGATTAATATTTATTTTACTTTCTCTGCAAGTGTTTGTGAGGGCTTGAAACCTACGATCTGGTGTTCCGGAATAACAAGAGCGGTGTTCTTAGAAATGTTACGTCCGATTTTCTGGGCGCGTGTCTTGAGAATGAAACTTCCGAAGCCGCGAAGGTAAACGGGTTCGTGCTCTATGAGTGATTCTGAAACAGTCTTTGTAAATCCTTCTACGCAAGCCAATACTGTGGCTTTGTCAACGCCGGTCTCCTTTGAGATACGGTTTACGATGTCTTGTTTTGTCATGTTAAATTCTACCTGAATTTTTGTTGTTTCTTAAAAAGCGAGTGCAAAGATAATGATTTTCACACAGATATAAAAGCATTTCAATTATTTTTTCAACATATTTTTTGTTTTCTGCCCATTTTTATGTCTGTATTCGCCTTCTTTTGTCCGCTTCTTCCATTATTGCGCTCTCTTTCCCGCCTTTTCCTGTGTGATCCTCCGTGCAGATGTTGCGAAGTATGCACATCATTTGCGTAGCATCCCTTTTAAATATAGGGTTGTTCTAAAAATTAGGCTGTTTTGATTTGCTTACACTCTCTATAC
>CAMVJO010000153.1 GCA_947167835.1 uncultured Prevotellaceae bacterium | reverse complement strand
CGAAAAAAGGATTCTTTGTATCGTAAAGATTTTTCTTTGTAGCATAAATAATAAACTTTGCACCATAAATAACATTCTTCGTACCGAAAAAAAATTATATAATATGCAACGATTTATAACTATACTCACACTCTTCGCTTTATTATCCGCACCATGCATTAATGCCCAGCGCGCAAAAAGCGGTGGTACACGCGTAAGAAATAATGCTGCACGTGTAAAAAATACGCCCGTAAAGGAAAAAGAGATTCCTGCCGAAGTAGTGGAACAGGATGTCACATTTCTCTACCGTTATATGCCGCTATGCGATAAAGCCGACTACAAACGCAGTTTTTTCGAGACGAATGTCAGACTGACTCGCCAGGCATTGAACAGGATGTCGTGGGGAAAAGACGTTCCTGAGCAGTTAATTCAGCATTTCGTGCTGCCATTGCGCGTAAACAACGAGCCGCTTGATTCTTTCCGCATCAAATATTTTGAAGAACTGACGCAACGCGTGAAAGGCATGGACATGGAGAAGGCTGCCCTGGAGATAAACCACTGGTGCCACGAGCACGTGACATATCAGCCCACAGATGAGCGCACTTCATCGCCACTACAGAGCATTCGCACGGCATACGGACGCTGCGGCGAGGAATCAACGCTCTGTGTTGCGGCCATGCGTGTCATTGGCATACCGGCACGTCAGGTTTACACGCCACGATGGGCGCATACCGACGACAACCATGCGTGGGTTGAGGTGTGGGTGAATGGTAAGTGGCATTTCATGGGCGCTTGTGAGCCGGAAGCAGTTTTAGACCTCGGGTGGTTTAACGCTCCTGCCAGCCGCGGCATGATGATGCACACGAAAGTTTTCGGTAAGTACGAAGGACCGGAAGAAACTGTCATACAAACGCCCACTTATACCGAGATAAACGTAACTTCCAACTATGCGCCGACGCACAGGGTGAACATCACGGTGAAAGATGCCGCCGGAAATCCTGTTGAAGGCGCACGCGTAGATTTTAGGATATACAATTATGCAGAATTCTACCCAGCCGTGACGCGTTATACCGATACAAATGGCGACACCTACCTTTCGGCCGGACGTGGCGACCTGCTGGTGTGGGCTTCCAAGGACGGAAACTTCGGATATAAGAAGGTAAGTTTCACAGAAGACGATGAAGCGACTATCGTCTTGAACAAAACGAGTAATTCCACGATAGTAGAGGATTTTGACGTGAACGTACCGCCCACTAACTTCGTGACTCCGAGTGTTACTGCCGAGCAACGTGCCGAAAACGAGCGACGTCTGAAACAGGAAGACGCCATTCGCGCCAAATATGAGGCCACTATGCCCAAAGAACCCGTAAGTAAGACCGATGAAAACGGCTTGTTCCTATACAAGGCCAGAGGTAATGCGAATGTGATACGCAGATTCCTTGACAGATATGGCGACAATGCCCTGCCACTGCTCCGCTCTCTCACGGAAAAGGACTTGCGCGACGTGACAACCGAGGTTTTGGAAGATCATCAGCGCTACTCCGTGCAATTACCTGATATATCGGGAGAAATGTATCAGTTCCACGTTTTGTGTCCCCGCGTCGCTTCGGAACCGCTGTCGGCATACAAGAAATTCTTCCGCGACAAGGCATTCAAATTCCCGTCTGTAGATTCCATACGTCAGTGGTGCAAAGAGAATCTGCGCCTCGAAACAAATACGAATACGAACGGAACATATATTACTCCCGTCGGCGTTTACGAAACCCGCACTTGTGACCTGCGTTCTTATAAACTGTTTTTCGTTAGTGTGTGCCGTTTCAACGGTTTCCCCGCATGGGTAGATCCTGTCACGGGCGAATTGCAGACTGCCGAGCTGGGACTTGTAAAACTTGACGAGAGCGAGACCGAGAAGGTGCCGATAGGATATGGTACGCTGCAACTTCACGGAAATCCTGCACTCACGTATTACAAAGACTTCACGCTGAGCAAGATTGAGAACGGCAGACCGCAACTTTTCACCTTCCCCGAAGAAACTACCCTGAAGACGCTCGACAACAAGCAGGGGATGGCAATGGGTAACTACCTGCTCACGACGGGTACAAGGTGCACAAACGGAAATGTGAAGGCACAAATCCGCACATTCACTATCGTAAAGAACAATACGGCGCACATGCTCGTCGCTCCCCGCAAGAACAAGGAAGAAAACACGAAGTTCGGACGCATCAGGGGCGTAGAAGGACAGGAAATAGTGATGCTTATCGCACAAGGACAGGAACCTTCCAACCATGTGCTTCGCGATATTGCTTCGCGCAAGGACGCTTTTGAAAATGACAGCATCGCTATCACGGCCTATTTCGCCAATACCGAACAACAGCGCAACTTCCGCGCATCGGAATTCCCCGCTATGCCGCAGCAAATGGAGTTTAAAGCCGATGCCGACGGCAGTCTGCTCGACCAACTGGCACGTACCCTACCCTTGCACAACGCTTCCAACCTGCCTATCGTAGTTCTTACCGACGAAAACGGCGAAATCATCTTCTTCCGCCAAGGTTATACGATTGGTATCGGCGACGAATTGCTGAAACTGCTGAAAAAATAAGGAGGCAGGCTCTCTGGAAATGATTTCCTGGGGAGAAAATGGGCTATTGTCTCGCTGCCCGTTCCGGGCGTTTCTCTAATTCTATATATTCTTGAGAATCCTTATTCTAGTCAAGAATTTGAGAATTAGAGAATTGAAATAGATTGTAAGAAGCAAAGATAATTCTTAAATTCTCTAATTCTTGACAAAAATAAAACTAGAATTAGAAAAGACAATTCCCTCTTTTTCGGACATTCCGTGGATATGGGGTGAATGGACTCGGAGATAAGAAAAATTTGCTCCGAGCAAAATAAAATTATCTCGACACTAATAAAGAATTATTGGTGTCCGGTAAAAGTTGAGAATCGCTAAATTATGTGTCCGCAGTGCT
>CAMVJO010000152.1 GCA_947167835.1 uncultured Prevotellaceae bacterium | reverse complement strand
TCAGCCCCTAATTTTGCGGGAGTAAAGATGATTTTTAACCGGACAGCAATATTTTTCATTCTTGATTTCTATCCGCCAACCTCACCACTCTTTTTGAAAGCCCTGCACATCTTTTTGTTTCCCTCCGTGTCAATTCCAAAAAAATCGCTAATTTTGCGAAAGAAACGGGCGGCGATATCCGTTTTTCACCGCTTATATACCACGATATCAGAGATAAAACGCTATGCCTCAGTATGCCGACATATTACTTCCGCTCATGTTGCGGGGATGCCTGACTTATCGCATCCCTGAACCGTTGCGCGAACAGATTAAGGTGGGGCAACGCGTGGTGGTACCGCTGGGAAAAAAGAAAATATACACGGGAATCGTGGTTGGCCTCAGCGAAAAACCGAATACCACAGCAGAAACGGCAGAACTGAGGGATATCATAGGCATTGAGGACGAGCGCCCGCTGGTGACTACGGCACAAATTGCTTTTTGGCAGTGGATAGCCGAATATTACATGTGCACAACGGGAGAAGTCTTGAAGGCAGCGCTACCTTCCGGCCTGAAACTGGAAAGTGAGACGATGGTAGCGAGAAATCCCTCGTACATACCCGACGACGATGTGTTGACTTCGCGCGAAAAGGAGGTATTTTTCCTGCTTCGTGACGGAGAAATGAGCGTGGAGCAGATACAAAACCGACTGAAAAGTGCCAATTTGCTGCCACAACTCCAGCACCTTCTGGAAATAGAGGCCATCGTGCTGAACGAAACGCTGAGGCGGCAATATAAACCGCGCACCGAAACGCACGTACGACTGACGGAGGAATTTTTCGAGCAGGGAAAACTCAACACGCTCTTCGACAAATTGCGGAAAAGTCCGGGACAGGAATCTTTTCTGCTGACCTATCTCGACATGGCCGAGGCTTCTGCCGCATTACGTCTGAACAACTACAAGTTACTGGCCGAAGTGCCCAAGACAAACCTGATGAAAAAAGCACCAGGTGGGGAATATGCACTCTCGGCGCTACGCAAACGCGGAGTATTGGAGACCTACGCCTACGAAACGGGGCGCATACGTCATATCAGTGCCGTAGAAGGACTGATTAGTCTGCCGCTAAGCGAAGCGCAGCAGGAGGCATACGAAGCCGTGTCGGACTGCACGAAAAAGGTGTGCCTGCTACATGGCGTTACCTCGGCAGGAAAAACGGAAATTTACATCAAACTGATTCACGACACGCTGAAACAGGGACGACAAGTGCTGTATCTCCTGCCCGAGATAGCACTTACCACACAGATTACCACACGTCTGGGACGCGTCTTCGGCGATAAAATGGGCGTGTACCACTCAAAATATCCCGACAACGAACGTGTGGAAGTTTGGCGCCGTCAGAGTTCGGACAATCCTTTCCAAATCATTCTGGGAGTGCGCTCCGCCATCTTCTTGCCCTTCAGTAATCTGGGTTTAATCATCGTTGATGAAGAACACGAGGCATCCTATAAGCAACAAGAGCCGGCTCCGCGCTATCATGCTCGCGATGCTGCAATAAAACTGGCTTTCGACAGCGATGCAAGGGTAGTTCTCGGCACGGCGACGCCGGCTATTGAGACCTATCGCAACGCTAAAACGGGAAAATACGGATATGTGGCGCTCACACAGCGATATGGCGGCGTGACGATGCCCGAAATCCTTGTGGAAGACGTCAAGGAATTGCAACGGAAGAAACTTATGAAAACGCCGTTCTCACCTCGCCTGACGGAAGCCATACACAATGCTTTGGAGCACAAGGAAGAAATCATTCTCTTCCACAATCGGCGTGGATATGCGCCCGTGATGGAATGTCACACCTGCGGTTGGACACCACGCTGCTCACATTGCGATGTGGCGCTCACGTTTCATCAGAAAACAAACCAACTTGTGTGCCACTATTGCGGTGCTACCTACGATGTGCCGCGACATTGTCCGAATTGCGAGGACGACGACCTGCGCGACATCGGCTACGGCACCGAAAAGATAGAGGCTGCCGTGCAGTCGGTCTTTCCTAATGCGCGAACTGCCCGCATGGATCTCGACACTACCCGCACAAGGAATGCTTATGAGCAGATTATCCGCGATTTCCAGCAGGGACAGACCGACATACTCATAGGTACACAGATGGTAACCAAGGGCTTGGATTTCGACAAGGTAAGTGTCGTCGGAATACTCAATGCTGACCAAGGATTGAACCAACCTGATTTCCGTGCCTACGAACGTACGTTCAGCATGCTCTCACAAGTGGCGGGACGTGCCGGCAGAAGAAACAAACAGGGACGGGTATTCCTGCAAACGCGCCAACCTGAAAACGATATAGTGCGACAAGTGGTAGAAAACGACTATGAAACGATGTATTTGCAGCAACTTGAGGAACGACAGATGTTCCGTTATCCGCCGTTTGTCCGACTCATCAACATTCACCTACGACATCGCGACGAAAAGACCGTAGATACCGCTGCAAAGATGCTGGGGAATATGCTTCGTCCCCACTTCAAAACAGATTTGCTCGGTCCGGAGCGCCCGTTTGTAGGCATTATCCGATTGCAACATCTGAGGCAAATCATGATAAAGGTCGATTCGCAATATAGTGGTGCGTCGATACGTCGCACACTCCTCGCAGCACGCGAAGCCGTATGGCAGCAACCCAAGATGAAGTCCGTCAATATTTTCTTTGATGTCGATCCGCTTTGATTTTTTTGGGGGGAAATGGGCAATTGGGGCCGTTTGTCCGAGAAAAGGGGGACAGTATTTATAATTTACACTTAAACTCGCCTCGAAGAGGCAGAAGGAAATAGCCCAGGGCAACGCCCTGTGGTAATTATCGTATCACACATTTGTGTCGCTCTGAAAGAGCAAAAGAATTACGCCTTTTCTATAAAAGATTTTTTTCAAGAATTCGAGCGCTCGGCTTTGCAGAGCAAAGCGGCAAAGCCGAGCGCTCGA
>CAMVJO010000151.1 GCA_947167835.1 uncultured Prevotellaceae bacterium | reverse complement strand
ACCAAAAAAAGCTTCACAAAATTTTAAAACCTAATTTTTAGAACTACCCTAAAAAGTGTCGAGCTAATTTTATTTTGCTCGGAGCTAAATATTTGTATCTCCGAGCCCATTAACCCCATCCTGCCCATTATGCCCATTTTCCCCATCAAGAAATATCTCAAAAAGCCTATAATAAAGAAATCCCGTTATACCGTCATAACGAAAAGCCCAGCAAAGGTTCATTCAGCGCCAAACGACCATAAAAAATCCCTTATTATTTCGCTATTCCAGTAAAAAATGTTAAATTTGCGCGAATTTTAATTTGAAGCATACGTGAAGAATATACGTAACTTTTGCATCATAGCACATATCGACCACGGAAAGAGTACCTTGGCCGACAGATTGCTGGAACAGACGAATACCATCCAAATCACCGAAGGGCAAATGCTCGACGACATGGATTTGGAGAAAGAGCGCGGCATCACGATTAAGAGCCACGCCATACAAATGGAATATAAACGCGACGGCGAAACCTATATACTGAACCTCATAGACACTCCGGGGCACGTAGATTTTTCATACGAAGTGAGCCGTAGCATTGCAGCCTGCGAAGGTTGTCTTCTCGTGGTAGATGCTACACAAGGTGTGCAGGCGCAAACCATTTCCAACCTATATATGGCCATAGAGCACGACTTGGAAATCATACCCGTGCTCAACAAATGCGATATGCAGAACGCCATGCCAGAAGAGGTGGAGGACGAAGTAGTAGAAATGCTCGGTTGCAAACGAGAGGAGATTATTCGTGCTTCAGCCCGCACAGGTCAGGGCGTAGATGAGATACTCAACGCCATAGTGGACCGCATTCCTTGTCCGAAGGGAGACGAAAACGCACCACTGCAGGCTTTGATTTTCGATAGTGTGTTCAATCCATTCAGAGGTATCATAGCCTATTACAAAATCGTGAACGGTTCGATACATAAGGGCGAGGAAGTGCTCTTTGTAAACACACAAACGAAATATGATGCCGACGAAGTGGGCGTTTTGAAGATGGAACTTTCGCCCCGCAACACACTACATTGCGGCGATGTGGGATATATCGTGAGCGGCATCAAGACAGCCACAGAAGTAAAGGTGGGAGATACGATTACCTCGGTTTCAAATCCCTGTAGCGAAGCCATAGCCGGATTTGAAGAGGTGAAACCCATGGTCTTTGCCGGCGTTTATCCCATTGAGACCGAAGATTTTGAAATGCTCCGCGCCTCACTCGAGAAACTACAGTTGAATGATGCCTCTTTAACCTTCCAACCCGAATCTTCCGTAGCACTGGGCTTCGGTTTCCGCTGCGGATTTCTCGGATTGCTCCACATGGAAATCATACAGGAGCGACTGGACAGAGAATTCAACATGAATGTCATTACGACTGTGCCTAACGTTAGTTACCACATCTTCGACAAGCACGGGGAAATGACAGAAGTGCACAATCCCGCCGGCATGCCCGATCCTACAGAGATAGAACATATCGAAGAACCCTACATACGCGCTTCTATCATCACGCGAACAGACTATATCGGCAACATCATGAAACTTTGCCTGAGTAAACGTGGCGAATTGGTGAAGCAAGAATATGTTTCGGGCAACCGAGTGGAATTACACTACGACATGCCGCTTGCAGAAATCGTGATAGATTTCTACGACAAGCTGAAAAGCATCTCGAAAGGCTATGCTTCGTTCGACTATCACGGCATAGGTTTCCGCCCGTCCAGACTTATCAAACTGGATATCCTGCTTAACGGCGAACCGGTCGATGCACTTTCCACATTAACCCACGTAGATAACTCCGTAACCTTCGGACGCAAAATGTGTGAGCGACTGAAAGAACTCTTGCCGCGCCAACAGTTTGATATTGCCATACAAGCCGCTATCGGAGCCAAGATTATTGCCCGCGAAACCGTGAAGCAGGTGCGTAAAGACGTAACGGCAAAATGCTATGGCGGCGATATCAGCCGAAAACGCAAACTGCTGGAGAAACAGAAACGAGGAAAGAAACGCATGAAGGAAATTGGCAACGTACAAGTGCCGCAGAAAGCCTTCCTTGCCGTACTGAAACTGGATAGTTGAAGAAAAAACGATTTTTTAGAACAAAGCAAAAGATTATATCATGCTGATAGATATCAAAGACCTCCGCATAAGCGTAGAAGACAAAGTGATACTCGAGAATGTGAACTTCCAAGTAAACGAAGGCGAGTTTGCATATATCATCGGCCCCGTAGGAGCAGGAAAATCCTCGTTATTCAAGACACTTTATGCCGAGCGACCGCTGGAATATGGCAGTGCAAACATTCTGGGCATCGACCTTTCCACAATTAAACGCAAACATGTGCCCGAATTACGCCGACGTATGGGTATCGTATTCCAGGATTTCCAACTCCTGCACGACAAAACCGTTTACGACAACCTGGACTTCGTGTTGAAAGCTACGGGATGGAAAAAGAAAGCCGAGAGAAAGACTCGCATAGAAGAGGTATTGAATATGGTAGGTCTGCCGGAAAAAACAAATAACTTCCCGCACGAACTTTCAGGCGGCGAACAACAGCGTGTTAGTATCGCACGAGCTTTACTTAACAAGCCGGAAGTAATACTTGCCGACGAACCGACAGGAAATCTCGACGCAGAAAATATGCGTCACGTGATGCAAATTCTGAAAGACACCTGCGAAACAGGTACTGCCGTCGTGATGATTACCCACAACCTCAATGTACTGCAAGAATTCCCAGGCATCGTCTATCGTTGCGAGGACCAAACGTTGCATGAAGTGACGAAAGAATTCAATAGCCCCATTGCCATAGACATTGACGAAGAGGAAAAACAAACGGAAGCAGCAGTTGCCGTAGAAGAACCCGACTCGGAAGATGTGGCCTTCGAGATGAACGAAGAATAGGCAGAGAAAGGAAAGACTAACGAAGAGAAATAAAGACTAAATATAAGATTACTAAAGGGTTGTTCTAAAAATTAGGCTGTTTTGATTTTTCAAAGATTTTTGAGTGATTTTGTTTTTAATGCCGCAGAAGCATAGCAAGCTATGGTTCAAGGAATTAAAGACAATGGCGCCAAAAAGATTGAAAAAGCATACAGACCAAAAAAAGCTTCACAAAATTTTAAAACCTAATTTTTAGAACTACCCTAAAAC
>CAMVJO010000150.1 GCA_947167835.1 uncultured Prevotellaceae bacterium | reverse complement strand
GTATAGAGAGTGTAAGCAAATCAAAACAGCCTAATTTTTAGAACAACCCTTTAAATAGTGTTGAGCTAATTTTATTTTGCTCGGAGCTAATTTTTCTTATCTCTGAGCCCATTTTCCCCATATTGCCCATATTGCCCATTTTCCCCAAGAAAACAATTTCAAAGACCTCGTAATAACGGGATATCGGGATAACGGGATGACGAAAGTCTGGGCAGTAAATTGGCAACCGCCAGAAAATAAAGCATCAGGGCGGTCTAAAAAACAGACTGCCCTGATGAAAAATATGATATCCGTAATGAATTCAGAAAAAACTAAAAGATAGAAACTACCCAGCTCACCAAATAGATTACCAACGGGATCGTAACGAAGGCTATGCCCACGAAATCAATGATGACACCCGTCTTAATCATCTTGGTAATGGGGATATATCCGCTGGCATAGACGATAGCATTCGGTGGTGTGCTGACAGGAAGCATAAAGCCGAGAGAAGATGACAATGCTATGCCGACAGCAACGGGTATGGGACTGAAACCGGCTCCTATGGCCGCACTGATAGCCAACGGACCTATCATATTCGTGGCTGCCGTGTGGGAAGTGAGTTCTGAAAGCAACAAAGCCATCACGCAGAAGATAGCAATCAGCAATACCTGCGAGGGTTCGCCCCCCATAAGCAGCAGTATTTTTCCACCGATCCACTCTGACAATTTGGTGCTGTACATCATTCCGCCCATAGCCAGACCTCCGCCGAAAAGCAGCAGCGTTCCCCACTCTACTCCCTGAACAGCATCGCGCCATTCCAGAGTCATCTTCGACCACTTCTTATCTACCGGAAGGAAGAACAGCAATAATGCACCCACCATCGCAGCTATTGCCTCGGGGAACAGCTTATTATATTGTACGAGCGCTTCACTTTTCGGTCCGAAGAGGATACCCAAAACTCCTGGCGTCACCCAGAGAACTACTGCTACGCCAAATGCAAAAAGCGTGTTCTTCTGCGCGCGTGTCCAGTGGCCAAGTTCCTGTATCTTGGAGTGAATGAACGTTTGTGCACCGTGAATGTGGGCTTCGTCCGACGGGAACATTTTCCACAGCACGAAATAGGTGATTACAAAATAGACAACCATCGCTACAAAGCCCCAAATCATCCATTGGAAGAATGAAATCTGGATATTTGCCAACTCATTCAGGAATCCCAGCATGATAATATTTGGCGGCGTGCCGATAGGTGTCAATACTCCACCGATAGAACAAGCGTATGCCGTCATAAGCATCAAACCCGTAGCATATTTATAAGTGCTAAGCCTGATTTCCTTGCCGTTAGCCGCCATCATCTCGCGGATAGCCTCGAGCAAACCGAGGGAAATGGGGAACATCATGGCAGCAGTGGCGGTATTACTGATCCAACCCGAGCACAACATACAAGCTAATCCGATAGCCAGGAAAATGCGTCGGGGAGAATCGCCCACCCATCGCATGGAAATAATGCCATAGGCGATGCGTTTATCAAGACCATTGACCATCATGGCTTTTGCTATGATGAAACCGCCCATAAATAGGAATATCATAGGATTTGCAAAGGCAGCAAAGGCCTCTTTCATGCCGACAACGCCGCATACCACGCACAAAGTGGGACCGATAAGCGAGGTGACGGGAATTGGTATAGGCTCTGTGATCCACCACAACGACACAAGTGTCATTATGGCCAACAGTTTGTGGCCTTCGGGCGACAAACCGTCAAATTCACAAGCGTAATACACCAATAACGCACACAGCGGACCGCATATAGCGCCCAGAATCCTGCGCAGGTGGTCGAAAGAATGTTGATCCGAAAGCTCATCATCACTTATTCGGCTGATTCTCTTCTTTAAATGCTCATCACTTGGTTTCATAGGTGATTAAACGATTGTATTAGTCGATTTAATAAAGGTTACTTAGCATCTTGCGATTTTGCAGGCCGAAATACCACGACTTTCTGCGGCATCACGCATACAAAAACACGCAAAAGCACTTGAAAAGGGAAGAAAAACGTTCCTTCTCAAGTGCTTCTTGTGCAAAAGTAGAAACTTTTTTTGTGTTATTAGACTATATCCTCCTTTTTTTTTACGTTTTCCCCCACTTTTTTTCAGAACAAGTCGTCATTTAGGCCACGAAAAAGGAAAAAACCGGAGGCTTCTGTGCGAAATCATCCAGCGAACAGTTTTCTCTTCGTGTTGAGAAAGTTTTCTCTTCGTGTTGAGAAAGTTTTCTCTTCGCGTTGAGAAAATATTCTCCTCGCCGTGAGAAAGTTTTTTCATCGCGAAGAGAATAGATTTTGTCGCAAACGGAATGGATTTCGATGCTAAGATAATGATTTTCGATGCGTTTCCTTCGCTATTTTCCTGTGCTGAATAAAAATATCGCTCCGAAAGCGTATGTCTGTCCGACTAAAATGAACGATACATGCGGAATATTCTTACGGTAACCCTGATTTTTGGGCACAAAAAAAACCGAAAGTTGCCTTTCGGTTACCAATAATATCAAACTATTGAAAGTTTATTACAATTATGCCAAACTATTTACATGTTTCATCACACTTGACTTGAGGTTTGAAGCCTTATTCTTGTGGATGATATTAACTTTTGCAAGTTTGTCAAGCATCTTTTGCACTTTCGGAAGCATTTCTTTTGCTTCGGTACCGTCTGTTGTAGCGCGCAGCGTACGAACCCAATTACGCATGGTCTTTGCGTAATATCTGTTGTGCAGTCTGCGAGTTTCAGTCTGACGTATTCTTTTTAATGATGATTTGTGATTTGCCATTTTCTTATTCTTTTTTATTGTAGCCCATAGGAGAGTCGAACTCCTCTTTAGAGAATGAAAATCTCTCGTCCTAGCCGATAGACGAATGGGCCGCCTGATGCGCAATAACCGACGTTGGGTTGAATTGCGACTGCAAAAGTACGAGTAATTTTGATACCCACAAAATATTTTCTGTATTTTTTTACGTTTTCTGCGTATTTTTTGGCTTTTCCGGCAATTTACACGTTACAAACTGCGTTTTTTTGAATGTTTTGCCGACATTTTCAATTTTTTATGCTGAGCATTTGCTTATGGTTGCCGAACAAAGATGAAGGTGTGGCGAGGTATATAATTTTCGGATAGGGAGTTTGTGAAGGGTTGTTCTAAAAATTAGGCTGTTTTGATTTGCTTACACTCTCTATACGT
>CAMVJO010000149.1 GCA_947167835.1 uncultured Prevotellaceae bacterium | reverse complement strand
AATATCCACGCAGTTGCCACCGGCATTGGTGATTTGGGAATTACCCACAAAGACCTGCGACATTCTAAGTCCGAGACAGTTTTTCGACATATTGTGCAAAATGCTGTTTTCCATACTTAGTTTCAGCACATCTACGTTGGAAGAATCGCAGACTACGCCATTTTGAGCACTATGTATGTCGCAACAATAAATACGATTGCCATAACTGTCGCCGGCAAAGCGTATTCCTACCCATTGTGCGGGAATACGGTCGTAAGGCTGGTTGGAAAACATTTCTCCAAGCCTGTCACCCCTGAATACGATGGGAGCATCAAAAGTTCCTACGGCATTAAGCGTACCATGTACGATGAGCGAAGCATTTGCTCCGAACAGCAGTTTTGCTCCGGCCTGGATATTCAAGGTTGCTCCGGCTTCAACCACCAGACTATCGACAATCTGATAAGGTCGGTTCGGGGTAAAAGTCTCCGTACCTGAGATACGTTTCCCTTTCAGCTTGACAACGCTCTGCGACTGCGCATTAAGCGGAACTTGCTGCGTGATACCCGTAGAAAGCTGGAACACCAATGCGTCCGAAACGGGAATAGGCGCATCGCTGTCGACATCAGGCACATTTGCAAACAGGAAAACGCGCATAGAGTCCTCAGCAGGAATCAAGAAGTCGGTTGCACTACCACCCACAAGCGAGATACCATCTACATTGACCTTGAAATTGGCATTTGAACCCGACTGCAAATATATTCGGTCTATCTGAACATCTTTTTTCGCTCTGTTATAGACCATGAAATAATACGTATTACTGGGTTGTCCCGCAATAATCGTATCGAAATCTACCTTTTCGACGGAAAAGGCCAGCCTGTCCATAGGGTCTGTGCTGATTTCATCATCGCCACACGAGGCAAAGAAGAAAAGGCCTATTGCAACAAAAAGAGATGTCGCAATAGGTTTTACATAATCCTTGAATATGTCGAATCTTCTCAGAATCATTTAATATTCTTCAGTAAGTCGAGCAAGTGATCCCATACCATCTGAACGGTAGGTATGAGCAAACATTCATCAGGTGAGTGAACGCCACGCAGCGTGGGACCGAAACTAATCATATCTATCTCGGGATATTTTTCGCTAAAGAGTCCACATTCCAAACCTGCGTGAATAGCCAGAATCTTGGGCGACTTTCCGAAGACACGCTCGTAACTTTCAACGGCTACCTTGAGTAATTCTGAATCAGGGTTGAGTTTCCAGCCTGGATATCCCTCGTTAGTGTCGGTTCGTGCGCCTCCCATTTCAAAAGCTGCACGAACAATGGCACACATATTGTCACGAGCGGCAACAATGCTGCTGCGCTGACTGGTTGTCACCTTGACTTCGTTGCCTTCCTTGTGGATACTTGCCAAATTTGACGAGGTCTGAACAAGCCAGTCCAAGTCCTGATCCATTTCGTATATACCATTATGCACAACGTACAGGGAACGGAGCATTCTGTCGGCATCAGCCTTATTCATACCCGTAGATACTGCATCAGCTGTCTCCATTTCTACAAAGAGGTTGGGTTCTGTCTTACTGAACTCCTCGCGCATTTCTGCACAGTACGTATTTAAATCTACCCTAACCTGCTCTTTGAAGGCCATAGGTACGGCACAAACTGCATATCCGTCGCGGGGAATGGCATTATGCAGGCCTCCGCTCTGGAAATCCACGAGGCGCAAGTCGCATTTTGCGAGTTCGTCGCAGAGGAAGCGCACCAGCACTTTGTTTGCGTTGGCACGTCGTTTGTTAATGTCGTCACCCGAGTGTCCACCCGTGAGTCCGCCTACACAGACCTTGAAGAAATAGTAATTGGCAGGAATTTCCTCTTCTTTCCATGCGAAGAAGGCTTCAGTACGTGCGCCACCGGCACAGGAAACGAAGATCTGTCCCTCGTCTTCTGAGTCTAAATTGATGAGATAACGGCCAGTCATAAAACCTGTCTTCATTCCTGCGGCACCAGTCAGGCCGGTTTCTTCGTCGCGTGTGAAGACACATTCTATAGGTCCGTGCTCTATATCGTTACTCTTGAGCAAAGCCATTTGCATAGCCACACCAATACCATCGTCTGCGCCCAAAGTCGTACCTTTTGCGCGCAACCATTCGCCATCCACGTAGGTTTCGATAGGATCGTTGTCGAAATCGATGACTTTGTCGGCAGCCTTTTCGCAAACCATGTCCATGTGGCTTTGAAGTATCACGGTAGGATAGTTTTCATAGCCTTTGGTAGCGGGTTTACGGATGAGAACGTTTCCTGTCTCATCGACAACGGTTTCAAGTCCCAGGCTTTCTCCGAACTGACGGAGGAAGGCTATCATTTTCTCCTCGCGCTTTGAGGGGCGAGGGATTCTATTGATTTCTGCAAAGCACTCAAAAACGCTTTGCGGCACGAGTTTTACCTGCTTTTCCATATTCTGATTTTTTCTTTGATTCTTAGAGATAAATAACTAAGGGCATTGATGAAAGGATGCCCCCATAAATAATAATTAGGAAGTAGAAAGGAAGTCTATCTACCGGATAGATTGCTTGTTCTCCGAAGTGTTATTCCTTACCCTTGAGCATGCGCTCAATATATTTGCGCATCATGCAGATAGCACGCATATTCTCGCCACCTTGCGGGATAATAACATCGGCAAACTCCTTGGTTGGCTCAATAAACTCCTTGTGCATGGGTTTCAGCACTTCGCGATAGCGATTCATCACGGCACGGGCAGTTCTTCCACGTTCGATAACGTCGCGTTCTATCACACGAATCAGGCGTTCATCGGGATCGGCATCCACATAAATACGCAAATCCATCAAATCCCGCAATTCTTTTTTATAAAGCGCCATGATACCTTCGATAATGATGACTTCTGTAGGCTCTACATAGAGCGTTTCCTCCAGTCGGTCGCACTTCAGGAAAGAATACTGCGGTTGGTCAATGGCTTTTCCCTCTTTCAGTTGCTGTACCTGCTCGAAAAGCAAGTCCCAGTCGAAAGCATCAGGATGATCAAAGTTCTTTTTTTGCAGTTCTGAGAGCGGAACACCGGGCTCTGCCTTCTTATAATAAGAATCCTGCGGAATAATAGAGACTTGTCCTGCCGGAAGTTCAGAAATAATCTTCCTGACGACGGTGGTCTTACCAGAACCTGTTCCACCTGCAATGCCAATGATAAACATAACTTACAAAATATTTTGATAGTGAAAAGTATCGACCAAAAGTCGGCAATCCTTTAATTATATATGGCATTCTCCTAAAAAAATATGCCTTACAAATAAAAAGATCACGTTCAAATCGTAGCAAATTTAAGGAATAAAAATTGAACTGTCAAACATTTATATGTTTTTATTTATTGCTGTCCGGTTAAAAATCATCTTTACTCCCGCAAAATTAGGGG
>CAMVJO010000148.1 GCA_947167835.1 uncultured Prevotellaceae bacterium | reverse complement strand
AACGTATAGAGAGTGTAAGCAAATCAAAACAGCCTAATTTTTAGAACAACCCTTTTAGGATTTAAGGTTAAGTCTAATTCAACGACTTTCGCAATATAAACAGAGTAAAGAAACGACACTCCCAAAGTTTACCAGCCGAAAGCCGTTTTGTCTGTCATCCAAACGCCATGAGCCTTCAGGATGCTGCTGACAACATCACGCACACAACCCATTCCGCCATCAAAAGGACTTACGTAATGCGCAATCTCCTTTATTTCCTCGGCAGCATCATGCGGACAACAGGCCAAACCGCAGTATTTCATTACTTCATAATCGGGTATGTCGTCGCCCATATACATTACGTCCTCGGGTTCCAGACCGTTTTGCTGCATCCAGGCTTTTAGCACAGGCAACTTATACGATACTGCCTGATAAATGCCCATAATGCCCAGGCTGCGATACCGATTGTAAACAGCCTGACTTTTTGCTCCCGTAATAATGGCTACTTTCAGCCCGCGTTTCACAGCAAGTTGAAGGGCATATCCGTCTTTAATGTTCGCCGTTCGAGCCGGCATCCCGTTAGTATCTGTCAAGGGAATGGTATTGGCACTCAACACGCCATCAACATCGAATACCAGGCCTTTAACCTTGCCAAAATCTATTTCTGATGAAGTCATAAAGGTGTGCTTTCATATTATACGCTTCAAAATTAGCAACTATTCTCCTTGTGACAAAACTATTTCCCCATTTTCTATTGATTTGCCCATTTCGTGACACCCCCACTAAGAATTTTTGAACAAACTGAAAGAATAGTTTTGAATAAAATTGTATATTTGCAGGCTGATACATACAATAAGGCGTTAGAGCGAAAGCAAACTACGCAGAATAACAGCAGACATTCCTTTTAGCAAAGCAAAATAAATAAACCATGAAAAGATTTATACTTTTACTATCTATCTGTTTCCCATTACTGGCATTAGCCCAAAACTGGGAGCACGTTAAAAACTCGGGAGAATACTATTTCGGCGAAGGTGTTGCCACCATCGGGAACGATGCGGCACAGGCAGAGGAAAAAGCCAAGAACAATGCCCTTGCAAACCTTATCTCCTCTATTGCTACTCAGGTGCGCTCGGATTTTAACATGATAGAAAACGAGTCTAACGTGAATGGGAATCTAAGCCACGAGGAACGTGTGGAGAATTGCATCAAGACTTATTCGCAGGCTTCGCTGAAAAATGTGGGTATGATGCCGCCGCATATCAATGGCAACCTGATAACGATGCGTTGCTACATCAAAAAGAAGGATCTGGCGCAGATCTTCGAGATTCGTGCCGACAAAGCCCGCGACTTCGTGGCGATGGCGGACATGGCACTCGAGAAAAGGAAGATTGACATGGCGCTACAATACTACTACTGGGCATATTCGCTCCTGCGCTCCCTGCAATTCCCCACAGAGGTAAAGGGAAGTAACGGTATTGCGCTTGTAGAGACGATTCCCCTCAAGATAGAAAGCATATTGAGCAAGGTAGATATCAAATTCGAGAAGCGGGACGGGGACTATGTGGATTTGCTCTTCAAATACGACGGAGAAGATATCCAGTCCATAGACTTTACCTATAACGACGGACGTGCAGAATGTAAAGGTACGGCCAAGAACGGACGCGGCATGATAGAAATGATTCCTAACTACAATACGGATTTCTATCACATCACGATAGATTATCAATATAAGGAGCAGGCACAAGGCGATGGCGAGATGGAGAGCGTGCTCGACGTACTCACGCCTAAAACCTTCAAGAATGTAACGCAACGTGTCAAGGGAAAGGGAAATAGCAGTATGGCAGCCAAGAGTAACACTCCCGTACAGAAGCCACAAGTAGCTGCAACGCAACCTGTAAAGCCACAACAGGCCGAACCCGCCAAAAACGAGCCTACGCAATCGCAATTAGTAAGCAATCCTGCCTTCTACAACGATATCATCAACCAGGTATTGCAGGCCATTCGCGAGAAACGTTATACAAGTGTCACGTCGCTCTTCACCCTCGACGGACTGGATCGCTACAACCGCCTGATCAGTTATGGTAAGGGGCGCATCGTGGGAACTCCCAACATACATTTTTATAAAGGTATGGACAATACCGTCGTGGCACGAGGCCTACAGATGTCTTTCTCGTTCAAGACGGGTATTAAGAAGACGTTTGTGGAAGATGTCATCTTTACTTTCAATACCGAGAACAAGATAGACAACGTTACCTTCGGACTGGGACAAGTGGCCGAGGGCGATATCCTCTATAAGAACGGAAGCGGATGGAGTGACCAGCGCAAGGAAATCCTTATGGAGTTTATGGAAAACTATAAAACGGCATATTGTCTGAAAGACATAGAATACATCAACAATATCTTTGCGCACGATGCCCGTATCATCATCGGAAAGGTTTTGAAAAAGGCCGTAAATCCCAGCATCACGCAGGAAAAGAATATTTCGATAGACGGACAGAAACTCATCTCCTACAACCGTATCACTAAAGACCAGTACATCAACAACCTGCGCCGCTGCTTTGCCGGGAACGAGTTTATCAACTTGCGTTTCTCTAACAACACCATACAGTATCTGGAAAAGATTAAGGAATCTAAGGGCAAGGACTATTTTGCCATTCAGATAGGACAGGAATATAACTCTTCGCGCTATGCCGACAAGGGCTATCTCTTCCTTCTCGTGGATTTGACCAACCACAAGGAGCCTATCATTCACGTACGTACATGGCAACCCAACGAAGTAGATATAGATAAAGTTTATAATATAGGAGATATCAGATTCGATTAGGTTTCCCTGCTTTTTTCCGAAATCATATTTATAGTATTTGGTAAGATAAAAACAACAGCCCCCAATGAATAAAAAACTGCTTTCTTTATTAAGGGATGTTCTATAAATTAGGCTGCATTGTTTTTGTTTAGATTTTGATTGGATTTAGCTTTAATGACGAAGGAGCGTAGCGAGCTACGGTTCAAGGAATTAAAGCTAAAGACGGCAAAAAGATTTCAAAAACAAGCAGAATAAAATAGAGACCAGTTTCTTAAAAACGTAATTTATAGAACATCCCTTAAGTATATTCCTGCTGGTGCTCTCGCTTCCTATGGCGGCTCAGCAGAGAAAGTTCAGGATTGTGGAGTTTTATGAAGACCCTACCGATATCACAGCAAGCGAAGTCGGCAAACGTGATGCCAATGGCGATGTCATCGCAATATAATGGCAAAATATTACACTTAACCGATTTATACACAGAGCATTAAGTGAATAGAAAAAATAACAAAATATTCCAAAATCCTGCCCTGTGTTCCCGACATTTTAGGCTTAAAAATCGTTCGTTTTTGATGCTCTAAAACGCATTTTTCGGCAAATTCCACTAAACACTTTTTAACAG
>CAMVJO010000147.1 GCA_947167835.1 uncultured Prevotellaceae bacterium | reverse complement strand
TATACCCTCGCCAACTGATATCAAATTCTTTGAATTAAACGACATTCCCTAAATAATATTAAGTCATCAGTTTTACGAAAGACTCTCTCATTCGTATCCATAGACAAGTCCGTATTTCTCATGCAGACGTCGCAGGGAACCATCGGACTTCATGTCCTTTATTACGTCGTTTACGAGTTGCAACAAATCGTTCTGCCCCTTTTGCATCAGCACCCCTATCTCTCCACGACTGAAAGGCCTGTCAAGTAAGGGGGCGGCCAGACGTTTGTCGGTCTGAACGTAATATGGGGCTTCTACTATCTCGGTAATCATCACGTCGGCCTGGCCTGCTGCTATGAGCGAAGGGATTTCTTCGTTTCTTTCGTGAATGATGATTTCAGCCTGAGTGAGATTTTCCCTTGCAAACTTCTCATTCAGCCCTCCCGGGTTTATCATTACGCGAACGTCAGGTTTGTCGATATCCGAAAGCGACTGGAAACGTGCATCATCGGCCATACGGCAAAGGATGGTCTTGCCGTTTAAGAGATAGCCGTCGCTCATCAGCATGGTCTCCTTGCGTGCCTCGGTTATCGTGATGCCGCCAATGGCGAGGTCGAACATCTGAGGCTCTCTCACGACATCTGCCGAAAGGGTTGGCCAGGAAGTTCTGACAAACTCAACGCTTACGCCCAACTTTGCGGCAATCCTCTCCGAAAGCTCTATATCGAAGCCCCAATATGCTCCCGTTTCAGGCTCCAGGTAGGTAAGCGGACGGTAGTCGCCCGTAGTTCCCACGAGCATCTTGCCACGTTCTATGATTCGCTCTATAGTTGTACGCTCCATCAGCCCATCTTCGGCAGAAAGACACGAAGCATACGACGCGATACCGCAAACCGCGAGTAGGGTTAAGAGCAACCAAATCCTTATTCTTTCTTTTTGCATAATCTTCTTTCCGTTGTCTTCTTTCGGCAGCAAATTTACGAAGTTCATGTCGTATAAACATATACTTCCATGCTTTTATTCCTTATTTTTCTGCAAGATACGCGTATATTCGGATATTTTACTTACATTTGTACCCTTGAAAGCGAACAGGAGCTTGTTCATATATTTCTTTATTAAGGATTAAACCTAACTTTATAATTATGTCATCAGTAAAATTCTATCAGCAGGAGAACCAGGTTCCCCTCGAAATGCACAAGGTGCGAGTAGTTCAGAAACTTAATCTCTTACCCGTTGAAGAGCGTCTGCACGCCATTCAGGAAGCGGGCAACAACACGTTCTTGCTTCAGAACAAGGATATCTATCTCGACATGATTACCGATTCTGGCGTGAATGCCATGAGCGATATGCAGGTGGCAGCCATGAGTATTGCTGATGACAGTTATGCCGGAAGCGAGACATGGAATCGTGCCAAGGCTGCCATTCACGAGGTGTTTGGAGTAGATAACGTGCTGCCTGCACACCAGGGACGTGCTGCCGAGAACATTCTGGCCGAAGCCTTTGTAAAACCCGGTAGCGTGGCCTTGATGAACTTCCATTTCACCACGACGAAGGCTCACATCACTCGTCTTGGCGGAGAAGTGGTAGAACTCGTACACAAGAAGGGACTTAAACCTCAGAGCGACGATCCTTTTAAAGGCGACTTCGACCTGAAAGCCCTGAATAAAGCCATTGACGAATACACGCCCGAGCGTATTTCCTTCGTTCGCGTAGAAGCCGGAACAAACCTCATTGGCGGTCAGCCCGTGAGCCTTGAGAATATGCTGGCCGTAACGGATATCTGTCACGACAAGGGCGTTATCAGCGTACTTGATGCCTCTTTGCTTCAAGACAACGTATATTTCATGAAGACTCGTGAGCCTCGTTGCAAATATATGGAGACGAAGGAGATATACCACCTGCTGGCAAGTCATTTCGACATCATCTATTTCTCTGCCCGCAAACTCGGTTTCTCTCGCGGAGGATTCATCATCAGTAGCGACCCCAAGTGGACAAACCAGATGATGGAATTTGTTCCGCTCTACGAAGGCTTCCTGACTTACGGAGGTATGGAAGTCCGTTCCATTGAGGCTGCAGCCCAGGGCTTGCTCGAATCGCTCGATATGGAGTATATCAGCCAAGGACCTGAGTTCATAGAATATCTGGTTAAGGAACTTGACGACTATGGTGTGCCTGTAGTCAAACCCGCAGGAGGATTAGGAGCCCACCTCAACTGCTCCGAAATCGTTCCCAAGCTGCCTCACGACCAATATCCCGCAGCTGCCGTAGGTGCCGCCCTGTATATTGCCGGTGGTGTTCGTGGTATGGAACGCGGAACGGTAAGCGAACAACGCGAACCCGATGGTACGGAACGTTTTGCAGAACTCGAATTGCTGCGCCTGGCCGTTCCCCGTCGTGTGTTCACACTCTCTCAAATCAAGTATTGCGCAGACCGCGTGAAATGGGTTTGGGACAATCGCGAAATCATAGGCGGACTTGAATGGACAAACGAACCCAAAGTGCTTCGCTTCTTCTTCGGTCGCATGAAGGAAATAGGCTATTGGCAAGAAGAACTTGTCAAGAAATTCCGTGCCGACTTCGGCGATTCACTCTAAAGCAGATTATAGGGTTGTTCTAAAAATTAGGCTGTTTTGATTTTTCAAAGATTTTTGAGTGATTTTGTTTTTAATGCCGCAGAAGCATAGCAAGCTATGGTTCAAGGAATTAAAGACAATGGCGCCAAAAAGATTGAAAAAGCATACAGACCAAAAAAAGCTTCACAAAATTTTAAAACCTAATTTTTAGAACTACCCTATAGAGTGTAAGACAATCCACAACTCATGTTAGGAACAATAGTCAATACCATCACCATTATTGTAGGAGGGCTTATCGGAGCTCTCCTACATCGTGGTGTGAAACAGAAATACAAGGAAGTGCTCTATACCGGCTTGGGACTTGCAGCCACAGCCATAGGCCTGAATGCCACTATCAGCCATTTCCCCAAGTCCGAATACCCCGTGCTCTTCATTATCTCGCTGGCCATTGGCGGTATCGTGGGAACAGCCCTCGATATCGACGGAAGATTCAAGCGACTTATAGACAGAATAAAGAAAGGCAATGGCAACAGCAACAGACTTGCCGAAGGACTATCAACAGCCATCCTGCTATATTGCATCGGTCCGCTCTCCATGCTCGGTCCTGTCATTTCTGCTCTGAATGGCGACAACACGTTCCTATTTACCAATGCCACTCTCGACTTTGTCTCGTCTATGGTATTTGCTTCCACCTACGGCATCGGCATGATACTCGCTGCTCCCGTCCTGTTCTGCTGGCAAGGAATGTTTTGGCTCGTAGCCCATATTTCGAGTACCGCCATTAGCGATGCGCTCATGGCAGAACTCCTCATCGTGGGCGGACTGCTCATCACGGGAAGCGGACTTTCCCTACTCAACCTGAAAGATTGCAAAACGCTCAACCTACTCCCTGCCCTACTCATTCCCGTTATCTGGTTCCTGCTCAAAGCGCTTTTATAATCAGTCGCCTAAACCGGATTCTATCTGCTTCCTGAATAATAATGTTCATCATTAGAAACCGATACC
>CAMVJO010000146.1 GCA_947167835.1 uncultured Prevotellaceae bacterium | reverse complement strand
AAACGTATAGAGAGTGTAAGCAAATCAAAACAGCCTAATTTTTAGAACAACCCTGAAAAGAATTTCCACGAAAACTTCGGATTAAACTCAACAAAAAGAGAAAAGAAAAGCGAAAAATCTTCTTTTTTTTGGTAGTTTAAAAAGAAATATGGAACATCAAAAATAGACAAAAACGCAAGTTTTTTGCACAAACCCCAAAAAAAGTGTGCAAAGTCATGCGATATTTCAAATATTATTGTAATTTTGCGCAAAAATCGGGATTTTGTGTAAAATCAGAGGCCGATTTTAGAGATTGATACGTAGAAAAAAGAAAGTAAAACCATAAAAATACAGGTTAATCCTACAATTTATCATGAATGAACAGGTAGACTTTATTTCATTGATTGAAGAAAGTATTATTAAGCACTGGGACAATGACGCCCTGACTGACTACAAAGGCATTACACTGCAATACAAAGATGTTGCGCGAAAGATTGAGAAACTTCACATACTGTTTGAGAAAGCAGGCGTGAAGGAAGGCGACAAGATTGCCCTCTTCGGACGCAACTGTGCGCACTGGGCAGCCGCCTTCCTGGCCACCCTGACTTACGGCGCCGTGGCAGTGCCCATTTTGCATGAGTTCAAACCCGAGCAAGCACACGCCATCGTAAACCACAGCGGTGCAAAACTGCTTTTCGTAGGAGACCAAGTCGGTCCCTTGCTCACACACGATGAAATGCCCTATCTGGAAGGCATTATCAGCCTGGTAGATTATCAACTCATCCTGAGCCGTTCGGAATTGCTCACGACAGCACGCGAAAGACTGAACGCACTCTACGGTGAGAAGTTCCCAATGAATTTCCGCAAGCAGCACGTTTCATATCGCAGGGCAGATGGCGAAGAACTGGCGCTGATCAACTACACCAGCGGCACGACAAGTCGTTCAAAGGGCGTGCTCGTTCCCTATAGAGCCATGTGGTCAAACATTCAGTTCGCTTGTGAAGTGATGAACGAAGGCCTTCCCGAAGGCGGCAGGGTGATCAGCATCCTTCCAATGGCACACATGTACGGTATGTCGTTTGAATTCCTTTATGAGTTCGTACGCGGTTGCCATATCTACTTCCTGACACGTATCCCGTCGCCGAAAATCATCTTCGATGCCTTTGGCGAAATAAAACCCCACATCGTTATCAGCGTTCCCCTTGTCATAGAGAAAATCATCAAGAAGGTTGTCCTGCCTAAGTTGCAGACACCAGGCATGAAGATCCTGATGAACGTGCCTATCATCAACCATAAAATCAGGGAACGCGTGCGCGAACAACTTAACCAGGCCTTCGGAGGCAATTTCTATCAGGTAATCATCGGCGGAGCCGCCTTCAATAGTGAAGTAGAGCAGTTCCTGCACGAAATAGGCTTCCATTTCACCGTAGGCTATGGAGCCACAGAATGTGCCCCGATTATTTCATACGCCGACTGGAACAAATTCCGCCTGGGTTCAAGCGGAAAAGCCGCTCCCCGCATGGAAATCAAAATCAACAGCGAAGATCCGCAGCATGTCGTGGGCGAAATCCTCACGCGCGGCATGAACGTTTGTAAGGGATACTACAAAAACGAAGAAGAAACCGCCAAGACCTTCGATGCCGACGGATGGTATCACACCGGCGACCTCGGAATCATGGATGCCGACGGATTTCTTTATATCAAAGGCCGCAGCAAGAATATGTTGCTCGGCGCAAGCGGACAGAATATCTATCCTGAAGAAATCGAAGACAAACTTAACACCTTCCCATACGTCAGCGAAAGCATCATCATCCAGAAAGGCGAGAAACTCTACGCCCTTATTCACCCCGACTTCGACGAAGCCAAACGCGACGGACTGGATCGCGACGCTGTGCTGGCACAAATGGAGCAAAACCGCGTGATGCTCAATCAGCAAGTTCCGGCATACGAACAAATCAGCGGATACAAAATCTACGAAGAGGAATTTGAGAAAACTCCGAAGCGCAGCATCAAACGCTTCCTCTATATGGATGCCGAAATCTAAGGCATCAAGCCCTTCAGGGTTGTTCTAACAATTAGGCTGTTTTGATTATTCAAAGATTTTTGAGTGATTTTGTTTTTAATTTTGCAGAAGCATAGCAAGCTATGGTTCAAGGAATTAAAGACGAAAGCGCCAAAAAGATTGAAAAATCATACAGACCATAAAAGAACTTCCCAATATTTTAAACTAATTCTTAGAACAACCCTTCACACTATGGAAGAAAAGATGATACTCCGCGCAGAAGGACTCGTAAAACGCTACGGTACACGCACCGTCGTCAATAACGTAAGTTTTGAGGTGCACCAAGGCGAGATTGTCGGCTTGCTCGGACCAAACGGCGCAGGAAAGACCACATCGTTCTACATGACTACAGGATTAGTCGTGCCCAACGATGGAAAAATCTTCCTGAACGACAACGAGATCACCTCCTACCCCGTTTATAAACGTGCAAAAGCCGGAATAGGCTACCTTGCCCAGGAAGCATCCGTGTTTCGCAAGATGACGGTGGAGGACAATATCATGTCTGTGCTGGAGATGTGTGAACCGAATGCCGAGGAACGCCGCCGTAAGATGGAGAACCTGATTGACGAGTTCCGCCTACAGAAAGTTCGCAAGAACAAAGGCGACCAACTCTCGGGCGGAGAACGCCGTCGTACGGAGATAGCCCGCTGTCTGGCCATAGACCCGAAGTTTATCATGCTTGACGAGCCTTTTGCCGGCGTCGATCCCATTGCCGTTGAAGACATACAGTATATTGTCTGGAAACTAAAGAATCGGAACATCGGCATCCTCATCACCGACCACAACGTGGAAGAAACTTTGTGTATCACCGAACGCGCCTACCTCCTCTTTGAAGGAAAAATACTCTTCCAAGGCACTCCCGAAGAGCTCTCAGAAAATCAGGTAGTCCGTGACAAATACCTCACAAACAGTTTCAAACTCCGCAAAAAGGACTTCTCCACATTTGCCGAGCAACGATAGCATCCGCTATCCGAATAATCAAGCAAAAAGCATCGCACCAATCAATATGATAGTGCGATGCTTTTTGCTATTCTGAGGCATTATCCAGTTTTTTTTCTAACTCGAATTTGAGAATTGAAGAATTAGAGAATTGAAACTGGATGCGCGAAGCGAAATAATTCTATCCATTCTCAAATTCTAGACTATTTACTTTTAAGAATAAGAGAATTATATCCATATCCGTTGTATCCGTGTCATCCGTGTTCGTTTTATTCACCACGAATTGGACGGATTAAACGGATTTTCCTTCTGCATCAAGTTTTTTCTAACTCGAATTAGAAGAATTAAAGAATTAGAGAATTGAAATATGAGAGACAATGCGCGAAGCGAAAAAAATTCTATAATTCTATCAATTCTTGATAAAAATAAAAAAGAGAATCAGAGGATATTTGACCTATTTTCAGACATCTCAAGGAAACGTCCTTGATTGCCACGGACATATCATTTTTTTCTCGGAGCTATTTTATTTTAGCTCGGCACTATTCTAAATTAGCTCGGAGATAATTTTTGGGGGGTGGTTTGAGGGCTTTGATTATAGGGGTATGAGGCTTCTGAACGTCGGGGTGTG
>CAMVJO010000145.1 GCA_947167835.1 uncultured Prevotellaceae bacterium | reverse complement strand
CACTGCAGATTCTGGTCCTGCCTTTCCTGGTTCGAGTCCGGGTACCCCAACAGAAAAAACTGCTGAACATCGATTTGAAGATGCTCAGCAGTTTTCTTTTTGTACCTGATTATGGAGTTTTTGTCAGGCCGTTTCTTTTTCTAATGCGTTGTTTCTCTTGTGTTTAGTCGCAGGAAAATGTTTTTATTCCGTGCCGTTAATTATTTTTCAACTGCATGACGGGGAAATCGAAGTACACATCGGTATAAGGTTCGTCTTTCAGCGTGAAATGCCACCACTCCGTGCTCATAGCCTTGAATCCGTGTCTGAGCATGGCGTTGCGCAAAATCATACGATGCTCAAACTGTTCGGGAGTTATGGAGCGTCCTGCAGGACTTTTGGAGTTGTCACCGGTATATTCGCCCGTTTCAGGATTTCCGCAGAAGTCGGGATGACTTTCCGGCCCGAACCAGTCGAAAGTGCCACCCATATCCAGTTCTTTCTCGGTATTCATGTCGAAAAGTGTGAGATCGACGGTAGAACCTCTGGTGTGTCCGCTCTTAGCCATGATATATTCCTGATCAAAGAGTACACTCTTGTGTAAATCGGGGTAGAAATACTGCAACATACGCACATCGGCAGTATCGGCTGCCCAGCGCACGAAGTGATCTACGGCCTGTTGCGGGCGATAGGCGTCATAGATTTTCAAACGGTAGCCCAATTTCATCACATCGTCGCTAACGGCTTTCAGACTGTCGGCTGCCTCTCTGGTAAGTAGGGCAACGGGTTGCAGATATCCGTCAATACGGTCGCCAACGAAGTTGTATGTGCCGAAATATCGGATTTCCAGAATAGCATCGGGCACAACGTCTGTCAAAGTGACGAAGCCGCTGCTGTTCATGGTGGAGTCGTTTTCGTTATCTACGCTCGACACGCACGAAGTGCCGACAAAAGAAATGCCGAAGCCGACGAAAACGGTTGTAAGCAGGATTAAAATACTTTTTTTCATGTCGTATGATTTTATTTGTATGGAAAAAGCTTTTATACTCCCGATATCACATCGATTATTCCGAGGATATCCATGCAAAAGTACAACTTTTTTGTTAATCTTCCGCAAAAGTGCGGTGATTTCGGGGGTTTTGTGTAAATTTGCACGCAATAATAAAATAAGCATCACGCATTATTTAATAATAGCAATACGAAAAAATTAAAAAAATAGCATATCATGGCAGAAGATGTATTCAAAAAAATCGTTTCCCACTGTAAAGAATATGGTTTCGTGTTCCCGTCAAGCGAGATCTACGACGGACTTGGTGCCGTTTACGACTACGGACAGAATGGTGTGGAACTGAAAAACAATATCAAGCAGTATTGGTGGCAATCTATGGTGCTACTCCACGAAAACATCGTGGGAATTGACAGTTCTATCTTTATGCATCCTACTATCTGGAAGGCAAGTGGACATGTCGATGCTTTTAATGATCCTTTGATTGACAACCGTGATTCTAAGAAGCGTTATCGCGCCGATGTCCTCATAGAAGAACAAATTGCCAAGTACGAAGAAAAGATTCAGAAGGAGGTAGCGAAAGCCCGTAAGCGTTTTGGCGAAAGTTTCGACGAGGAAATGTTCCGTAAGACGAATCCCCGCGTTTTGGAGCACGCCGAAAAAATGGAAGCCTTGCACCAACGTTTTGCTACTGCCATGAACGATAACAATCTTGAGGAACTCAAGCAGATTATCCTGGACGAAGAAATCGTTTGCCCCATAAGCGGTACGCGAAACTGGACAGATGTGCGCCAGTTTAACCTGATGTTTAAGACAGAGATGGGCTCTACTGCCGAGGGAGCCTCCACTATCTATCTTCGCCCCGAGACTGCTCAGGGAATCTTCGTCAATTATCTGAATGTTCAGAAGACTGGCAGAATGAAGGTGCCTTTCGGTATTGCACAAATCGGCAAGGCTTTCAGAAATGAGATAGTTGCCCGCCAGTTCATCTTCCGTATGCGCGAATTTGAGCAGATGGAAATGCAGTTCTTCGTAAAACCCGGTACGGAGATGGAATGGTTTAAGCGTTGGAAGGAACTTCGCATGAGATGGCACCAGGCTCTCGGTTTCGGAAGCGAGAACTATCGTTTCCACGACCACGATAAACTGGCTCACTACGCCAATGCCGCTACGGATATCGAATTCCGTATGCCGTTTGGCTTCAAAGAAGTGGAAGGTATCCACAGTCGCACGGATTTCGACTTGAAACAGCATGAGAAATACTCAGGAAGAAGTATCAAGTACTTTGATCCCGAAACGAATGAGAGTTATACTCCGTATGTCATCGAGACTTCTATCGGTGTGGACCGTATGTTCCTCTCTATTATGTGTCATAGTTATCAGGAAGAGCAACTTGAAAACGGAGAAACCCGCGTTGTCCTGCGTTTGCCGGCAGCCCTTGCTCCTACTAAGCTGGCTGTTTTGCCTTTGGTGCGCAAAGACGGACTTCCAGAGAAGGCTCGTGAAATTATGGACGAACTGAAATTCCATTTCAACTGCAAATACGAGGAAAAAGACACCATTGGCAAGCGCTATCGCCGTCAGGATGCTGTGGGAACGCCATATTGCATCACCATTGACCACGATACGCTCAAGGATAACACCGTTACCTTGCGCGACCGCGACACTATGGAGCAGACTCGCGTAAGTATCGATCAGTTGCGTGCCTTGATTGAAGACAAGGTGAGCATTACCAGCGTTTTGAAGCGCATCTGATGTTTTTTCTACGAACATAATAGTTTTATACGTAATACATGAAATTGCATATCTCCCTTTGGCTGCTGTTTCTATCCGCTTTTGCCATGTTTTTTTCGGCTTGTACGGAAGATAACGAGGAAATCAGCGCCACAGAGTACGCCAACTGGACCTTTCGCAACGACTCCGCATTCTCTGCCCGCCTGAACGAGGCCAAAACTGCCATTGCACAGGCTAAACAGACGTACGGAACGGCGTGGGAAGCGAACTGCCCGTATCGTATCCTGGTGAATTACAAAAAAATATCGGCAACGCCCATCAATCAGTCGGACAGCATTCCCGTTTATATCAACACAACGGGCGGCGGCAGCGGTTGTCCGCTTTATTCCGACAGTGTACGCGTGAATTACTACGGACGACTGATTCCTACGGAGCACTATCCCGATGGTTTCGTGTTCGGATTCAGCGGTAGCAGCAGTAAAGAGGCCGATGTCTTCGACAAAGACCTGTGTAGTCCGGCACTATTCAGCGTGAAAGGGAATACAACGGGATTTGCTACGGCATTGATGTATATGCACATCGGCGATGTATGGACAATTTCCGTACATCCCGACCTTGCTTACGGCGAAACGGCCACAAGTAGCATACCTGCCCACAGTATGCTGACGTTTAAGATGGAACTAAAGGCCTTTTACCGCCCGGGAGCCCGAGATTACAACTGGAAGTAGGAAGTAGTTCCTGCCGAAGGCGCAGCAAAAGTATTTCCTAATGGGGAAAATGGGCGATTTGGGCAATATGGGGTAAATAGGTAGGAGATAAGGAAATTTATCTCCGAGAAAAAATAAATTATCTCGACACTAATTAAAAATTATTGCTGTCCGGTTAAAAATCATCTTTACTCCCGCAAAATTAGGGGCT
>CAMVJO010000144.1 GCA_947167835.1 uncultured Prevotellaceae bacterium | reverse complement strand
ACTCAAAAATCTTTGAATAATCAAAACAGCCTAATTATTAGAACAACCCTAAAAAGAAAATTACACATACAAAATATGACCAGCGAAGCAAGAGAAAAAATGGAAGACCGCATCATAGACATGTTGAAGTCGGTTTTCGATCCCGAAATCCCCGTAGATGTCTATAACCTCGGTCTGATTTACAAAATAGACCTGAAAGAAAATGCCGACCTCGACATAGACATGACCATGACGGCACCAAACTGTCCGGCAGCCGACTTTATCATGGAAGATGTCCGTACCCGCCTTGAAGCCATCGAAGGTATCGGAACGGTTACCGTCAATCTCGTTTTCGAGCCCGAATGGAGCAAGGAAATGATGACGGAAGAAGCCAAGTTAGAGCTCGGTATGCTTTGAAGTCGTGTAACAATTAGCAGATAATTCCCATGAACAGCCAGAAAAAAAACATCTATTTCCTGTCGGATGCCCACTTGGGTTGCCGTGCTCTGAAACATCGCAGAATGCAGGAGCGGAGATTGGTGAATTTCCTGGACCAAGTGAAATATAAAGCCCAAGCCATATACCTTTTGGGCGATATGTTCGATTTTTGGTTCGAGTATAAAACCGTTGTGCCCAAGGGATATACCCGTTTCCTCGGAAAACTGAGCGAATTGACCGATATGGGTGTAGAAGTCCACTACTTTATAGGAAATCACGACTTATGGATGAAAGATTACCTGGAGTATGAATGTGGTGTGACGATGCACAGGAAAAGTTTCACCGTGGAAATCTACGATAAAGTGTTTTATCTGGCTCACGGCGACGGCTTAGGCTCGCATGACAGGAAGTTTCTGTTCCTTCGCAGGATGTTTCATAATCCCGTGTGTCAGAAACTTTTCGGTAGCCTGCACCCACGCTGGGGAATGCCCTTCGGTTTGGAATGGGCAAAGCACAGTAGATTGAAACACGAGAAAGGAGAACCGGAATTCTTCGGAGAAGAGAAAGAAGAACTCATAGTTTTTGCCAAAGACTACCTGAAAACGCATCCCGAAACCAACTATTTCATTTTCGGACACAGACATATCGAATTGGACTTTGACCTTTCCGAACAATCCCGCCTGCTGATTTTGGGCGATTGGGTAAAATTGTTCTCCTATGCCGTATATGACGGAGAAAAACTCTACTTCGATCATTTCGTTGAGGGAGATAGCAAACTATAGTGTGCGACTTTCGTTTGCGGGTACGGACTTTTTGAAAGTTGTTCCGCAGAAAAATCATTGTTTCGTACGACGAATCATTTTAACAGACACCTTATATAATATATATAGCAAATGGAAACATTTCTTAGTGCACAAAATGTTGTTAAGCAGTATGCACAGCAAAAAGCCTTGGACAATGTAAGCATCCAAGTGCCACAAGGAAAAATTTTCGGGTTGCTCGGACCTAACGGAGCGGGCAAAACAACCCTGATACGCATTATAAACAGAATTACCGCGCCTGACAGTGGCGAAATCGTGTTTAACGGACATCCGTTTACGGCAGAAGATCTGGTTAATATCGGATATCTGCCCGAAGAGCGCGGACTATACAAGAAAATGAAGGTGGGACAGCAGGCTATCTACCTGGCACAATTGCGTGGCGGGCTGTCAAAAGACGAAGCCGCCAAGCGACTGAAGCAATGGTTCGAGAAATTCGATATTATGCCCTGGTGGAATAAAAAACTCGAGGAACTCTCGAAAGGTATGCAGCAGAAAGTGCAATTTGTCATCACGATACTTCATCGTCCCCAGCTGTTAATTTTCGATGAGCCGTTCAGCGGATTCGATCCCGTCAATGCAGAATTGTTGAAGCAGGAGATATTGCAACTTCGCAGGGAAGGACATACCATTATCTTCTCGACACACAATATGGCCTCCGTGGAAGAAATCTGTGACGAAATGGCATTGATAAATCACGGCAAGGTAATTCTAAATGGCAAGGTGAGAGAAGTAAAAGAACAGTTCAGAAATGGACTTTTCGAGGTGGAATACAAAGGTATGTTGCAGCAAACGCCCGAAGATGGCTACTCTGTGGTGAATACCGAGCAGGTAGATGAAAATCTCACGCGTTGTCTGATTCAAAAGGCCGATACAATGGAAAATTCCGACCTCATAAGCTTGCTTGCCAAAGATGTAGAGATACGTTCGTTCAGGGAAAAAATGCCTACGATGCACGAAATTTTCATTCGTACCGTAGAAGCCAATAACGCCAACCTGAAAGATCAATAAAGTGTGGGGTTAAGAAAAGGTTCCTTCTAAGAATTAGGCTGTTGTGGCAGACTAAAAAGGTTTTCCCAATAAACAAAAACTAATTTTCAGAACAAACCATTAGTCACATCCACGATTTAAGTATAAATACCGGATTTATTTTTTATTTACGTCATGAATAAGATTCTTATCATCATAAAACGCGAATTTCTGAACAAGGTAACTCAGAAATCCTTCATCATATTGACCGTTTTGATGCCTTTTGTATTTGCTGCCTTGGTGTTTGTCCCACTTTGGTTGGCATCAATTAAGGATAGCAACCAGAAACAGGTCGTTATAGTCGATACTACGCATCATTATGCGCCGCAATTTCAGAGCGACCCGTACTATCTTTTTGTTGAGGCGCCCTTAATTATTCCAGAGTTCAAGAGCGATACTTCTACCATCGAGGCAGTTGTATGTATCACCGATGATTTGGCAAAAAATCCCAATGCCGTGACAATTTACAGCCGCTCGGAAGTTTCGCAAGAGCTGCTAATGCTTGTTGAGAAGCGATTAAACGAAATTGTGATGGCAGATAAAATCGAAGCAACGGGCATTCCGCAAATTGAACAGATTGTAGCAGATCTGAATACGAAGATATCCGTAGGTACTATCAAGTGGGATAAAGACGGTGGCGAGACTTCTTCAAATACCTTCATAGCAATTGCCGCGGGCTTCCTGTTTACATTCCTTATCTACATGTTCGTGATGAGTTATGGCGGTATGGTGATGCAAAGTGTCATGGAAGAAAAGACAAACCGCATCGTAGAACTCATGGTGTCCAGTGTAAAACCATTTCAGCTGATGATGGGAAAAATTATCGGCATCGCATTAGTAGGTTTTGTGCAGTTAGCCATCTGGGGTGCCATGCTGTTTGTCATTTTGTTTGCTTCATCAGTTATTTTCGGCCTGGATGCCGGTGCTGCTGCCGAGACACAGAATATGATGGCGGCGGGAAGTATGGCGCAGCCGAACATGCCCGAAATGACCGAGACACAAGAAATCATGTCCTCGCTCATCAATTTGCCTTACTTCGAGATGGGAACGCTTTTCGTGGTTTATTTCATTGGCGGCTACCTGCTTTATGCTTCTTTCTTCGCAGCGGTGGGTGCCAGTGTGACGGAACAGGAAGATAGTTCGCAGTTTATCATGCCTGTTATGATACTAATGATTTTTGGCTTGTATGCTGCAATCTATAGCATGGAGAATACCAACGGTCCCTTGGCTTTCTGGGCTTCGCTCTTCCCGCTAACTTCTCCTATCGTGATGATGGTGAGAATTCCCTTTGACGTACCTCTTTGGCAAGAAGCACTTTCGGTTGTCTTACTCTACGGTACTGCATTTTTGATGGTATGGATTGGCGCAAAGATCTACCGTGTAGGAATTTTGATGTACGGTAAGAAACCCAGCATCAAGGAAATGATGAAATGGATCAGGTATAAGTAAAGGGATGTTCTATAAATTAGGCTGCATTGTTTTTGTTTAGATTTTGATTGGATT
>CAMVJO010000143.1 GCA_947167835.1 uncultured Prevotellaceae bacterium | reverse complement strand
TACTTTATTTACTTGCTGTCTGAGAGATTTTATCCTGCAAAATGACCCATAGGCCAAAAAAATGAGGTCGCCGAGTACCTCATTTTTTCCGAAGCCTTACGGCATTTTTCCTATGATGTGTAGGATTCTTTTGTGGCGTTATGTCATTTTCCCTAAGCAGGAATAAATATTTTCCAGGCAGGGACAACTATTCTCCCGTGCTTACGCAGTAAAATGTTATTCAAATTCTTCGTCAGGTTCGTATCCGCCTAATTCGCGTACCTTATTTTTGAAGATAGTGTACTGCTGGAATAAATCGTGTATGGGTTCTTCGCCTTTAGTGTAGTCGTGCATCGGACTCTTGAGGAAGAAACTCATCCAACGTTGGGTTCCTTTCAATCCAGCGCGTAGCGCCAAATCAGAACACAGCACTAAATCAAGAACAAGTGGGGCAGCAAGAATAGAATCGCGACACAAGAAATCAACTTTTATCTGCATTCCGTAGTCACGTCCCATCCATCCGAAAATATCCAGGTTATCCCATCCTTCTTTGGCGTCTCCGCGTGGAGGATAGTAGTTAATTCTCACTTTATGGAAGATATCTCCGTAAAGTTCGGGCTGATCTTCTTTGCGAAGTATGGTATCTATCACACCAAGTTTGGACACTTCTTTCGTACGGAAGTTTTCCGGAGCGTCAAGTACCTCTCCGTCGCGATTACCGAGGATATTCGTGCTGAACCATCCGGCCAAACCAAGGCAACGTGTGCGCAACATAGGGGAAAGTACGGTCTTCATCAGAGTTTGTCCGGTCTTGAAATCCTTACCGGCGATGGGCACACCGTTTTTGTCGGCCAATTCCCACATAGCGGGTATATCTACGCAGATATTCGGGGCTCCCATCACAAAAGCGGCGCCTTCCATCAAAGCGGCATAGGCATAACACATACTTGGTGCGATGACATCGCAGCGATTGTCGCGGATAGCAGCTTCAAAGTCGGACAAATGGTCGTGTACCTCGGGACAATAGTCTATAAACTTCTCCGTACTTGCGGCCCAAATTACCACTATTCGATTGCAGCCATGCCTTTTCTTGAAATTGCGTATATCTTCGCGCAATTGTTCTACCCATTCGCTGCGTGTTCCCTGCTTTATATTATTGCCTTGCCCAGCTAAACGCGAAACGTACGTAGGATCGAAGGCGGCTTTCAGAGGTTGTATCTTTTCAAGTTCATCTTTTACGGGATTGATGTCCTTTTCGAGTAAAACGCGGGCATTTATCGCACTTTCATAGGCGTTTTCAGGGAAGATATCCCAGGCGGCAAATTCCATATCGCGGCAGTCTGTCATGGAAACTATCTCATTCATTTTGAGATACCGACGGTTTTCGCCTCGGCCTACGCGTATTTTTGCCATTTGTGTGACAGAACCGCCTGGAAGTCCCTTGTTCTTACGATACATCATCGTACCAACTATAAATGTTGTGGTGACGGCGCCAAGTCCCACGGCCATTACTCCTAATTTTCCTTCTGCAGGTTTCATTTCTTGATTGTTTTGTATTTTTCTATGGGCGAAACTCGGGTAGAGTTCTGCCCTGTTTTTTCTTTTTTCGCGATTTAAGACTGCTAAATTAAGAAAAACGTTCCTTATGGCATTTCTTTTTACTTTTTTTTATGCTTTTTTCTCGTTTTTTGGGGCAGAAAACAAGAAAAATCCAGTCATTCTTTGCATTTTTATGGTCATACACTCCCTTTATATCCGACCGCGCGTAAAAAGTTTGCAGCATTTTTCCAAGTATATCCGATGTCTTTCCAGGCAGCTCGCCTTCATTCCTGTTTTTCCCAGTGGCGGATGCAGACATCGGCAAACTTTTCTATAGAAGTCGGGGGGAGAGGCATTAAAGGTGCCGCAACACCGCTGCCTAAGTCGAGGCTACTGATTTCTTCGTGTGCTTCATCCCAAAGTTGTGCGTCGATAAGACTCTGAAGTGTCTTGCTACCGCCTTCTACGAGCAGGGAAGTAATCTGTCGCTCGTAGAGAGATTGGAGCAGGGTGGGGATATTTGGAAAAGCCTCGAAGCCTTGTGGCAGTTCTTCGGACGGAACGTTCCCTAATACGAGGCGAAGCGGATTTTGTCCCGACCAATGTCGTACGTTCAGCGAGGGATTGTCAAGTAACAGGGTGCGATGCCCCACTAATATGGCTTTGTGTTCACTTCTTAGGCGGTGAACGCGCACCAGTGTCTCGGGAGTGGAAAGTCTCGCGGCACTTCCGTCATTTCTCTCCACGTCGATGTAACCATCTGCGCTACGTGCCCATTTTAGTGTGATATACGGGCGCTTTTTGGCGTGAAACGTAAAGAAATGGCGGTTCAATAACTGACACTCGCGTTCCAAAACTCCCACAACTACCTGAATTCCTGCATCGCGCAGGCGTTTGATGCCGTTTCCCTTGACCTTGTCGAAACTATCTATACACCCTACCACCACACGTGGAATTCCCGTGCGGATAATCAGGTCTGCGCAAGGCGGTGTGCGCCCGAAATGCGAACATGGTTCGAGCGAAACATACAGTGTGCTGTCTTTCAGAAATTCGCGGTCGCACGGTTGTACGCTGTCTATGGCATTCACCTCGGCATGTGCCGTTCCGCAACGTTTATGATAGCCTTCGCCAATGATGCGGTCGCGATATACAATGACTGCTCCCACCATAGGATTGGGAGCTGCCCCCTGCTGTCCGTATTGTGCCAGTTGCAGACAGCGATGCATGTATTTTTCGTTTATCCAGGGGATATTCATAGTGATAATGCCGTGTCGGTATTCGTTTTCAAAGTCAAAATTACATAAAAAACCGCAGTAAGGTGTTCAGAGTCTGCAAAAAAATGCTTCTTCGGCCGTTATTCGTATCTTTTGTGCATCCAATCCTGCTTTTCTTGGGGAGACATGTGTTCTATGGCGTACCTCAGAGCCGTCCGTGGCATAGTAGCAGCATGTATTTGCAGGAAACTCCGCAAGAGGTCCATGCTCACATGTTTTCCCATTTCGCGAAGCATCCATCCCACGGCTTTCTGCATCAAATCGTGCGGGTGTTGGCAATGTATCTCGGCATAACGCAAACACCACGCGGCTTCGCCCATCTGTAGTGGCTTCAAAGTGCAAACCATACTGATTCTTTGTCGCCATAGCCGTCCGCTTTTTGCCAATTCATCCACAATGGTCTGTTTTTCCTCCACAAAAGAGGGCAGCATCAGCCAGTGCCCCAGAATCTTCGGTGCGGAAAGATCTACCAAGTCCCAGTTGTTGGCGAAATCTGCGTATTTCAGATAAAAAAGCACGATTTCATCGCGTTTTTTCGTGGAATCCTCATCAATTACTATACGCTTTTTTGTCAGTGCTTCGAACTTTTCTACCAATATCAGGAAGCCGCAAAGTCGTACCTCGTGCCAAATGTTTTGAAGCAGTACGGAAACTTCGTTTAGCGGCAAATCCTTTGAAATTTTCACGACCTCACGTGTCTGCGGCACCTTGATACCCAGAAATTCATCGCCTTCGCCGTATTCTCCCTTTCCGGTTTTGAAAAAACGCATCAGTATATTGCGCTGTTCCTCGTTGCGCAACGATTCCATGTGACGGATAACTTCATTTGCTGTCATGTGATGCTTGAATTGTCTGTCGTCCTGTTTGTTTATCCCAACAAAATTACTCATTTTTGTCTTAATAATGCGTAAAGGGTAGTTCTAAAAATTAGGTTTTAAAATTTTGTGAAGTTTTTTTTGGTCTGTATGCTTTTTCAATCTTTTTGGCGCCATTGTCTTTAATACCT
>CAMVJO010000142.1 GCA_947167835.1 uncultured Prevotellaceae bacterium | reverse complement strand
CCCTATATAAATGCGGATGTGATGCTTGAAGTCACATCTCTATCCTAAAAAAATAAGCCCTGGACTTGAAAAAGTCTGGGGCTTATTTTGTTGTAAGGTTGTTCTAAAAATTAGGCTGTTTTGATCTTTTGATAGCACGCCAAAGTAGCAAACTTTGCACGGCCTAACGATTTAAATATTCGGGAAAAGTGATGGCGCGGTAGTGTTTGCCATATTTTGCCTGAAGTTGTTTGAAACTTTCGCGCTTATCATATGTCAGATTCTTGTTGCGCCAGGGCAAAAGGTGCTTCTTTTCTTTTGGAAAATACGTGCCGTAGGTTTCGTATTCCGAGAAGCAGGATATTTCGTCGGTATCAAGATGCTGTAGGATGACTTTATCCCAAGCCATACCGAAGCGTTTTTCGAGATGTTGCTGCATCTTTTCCAACCATTCGTGGGAAAAGAGCATTTTATGGTCCACATACGAAAGTGTCTCGTGGTATTCCTTTCCCAGCAACGTCTCAAGTTTGCGGTAGTAAGGGGGATAGAATTCCTTGCTCTGGTAAAAAACGGTGTGTCCTTCGGTATCTAAAAAAGTGTGGGGACGAATCAGGATATGGTCGGCATCAATCACCAGAAAATGCGAGGCCGTACCGATGTTACCCGATAGTTTCAACAGTTGTTGGAAGATCCAGCCCGAACGGTTCGTGCCGTTCACGCAGTAGTCTATGTCTTTCGGTCCGTAGCCCAGGACTTTTGTCTCGTCTATGAACAAAAGGCCGTTTTGTGAGCAGAAATCCAAAATCCGTGGCGTGGCGGGTGCTACAATATAGGTATTAAGAATGGGGTGGGGGACACAATTCCTGACACCCTCCAGGCAAAGCGGCAATATGTCCAGGTCTTTTTCGATTACGGGGATGACAACATCTATTTGTGTGGATGTATCAGGCTCGTAGGTCTTGTTCCCGAAACAAAAGGATGCCCATTGGTAGCAATATTTGCGCAGCGTCTTGTTCATTTGCCGGTATTGTTGTCGATTTTGGCGCTTCCGAAGATTTCGTCACATTGCTTTTCAAGTCCTGCCCATACGTTTTCCACCGTAAGCAGGTTGAAACGCTCGGCATACGTCATGCCTTCCTGTTTTGCAGGCTCCACAAAGTCGTCAGGTGAGATACCCGTGAAACGTCCGCCGTTTTCGGGCAACCAGAATCGCTTATTGATATTGGGAGGGTAGATTGCAAAAGAGGGGACGTCGAACGACTGTGCGATATGTCGCGGACCGCCTTCGTTACCGAAGAAGAAGGAACTCAAAGAGCAGAGGGCGCACAATTCTCTGAGGCTCTTTGCTTCGATATTCAGGAAGATGCGCTTGCTTTTGTCCAGCATATCGAAGAGTTGCTCGGCCTGACGACGCTCTATGTCGCCACCATAGTTGAATATGAGTTGAGCATCGGGGACTTTCTGCATCAGACGGCGCAATACCTCGGCCATATTCTCCATGCGCCAGGCCTTTCCTTCTATTCGTGTGCAGCAGGCTATGAGGAACACGGGTTTGTGGAAGTCTATGCCCTCGCTTTCCATATATTTCCTGAACGAAGCCTTTTCTTCCTCGGTGATATGAAGTGGGAAGTGCTCATCAAACACCAATTTTCCTTCGGCTTCGAGCGGTTTCATCAGGTCGAAATTGCTGCGCACGCGACTTATCGTCTCATCAACGGGGATGCGATAGTTTTGCAGTCCTATATTGTAGGCTTTCTTGCGACCTATGCGATATTTCGTGCGGAGCGAGAAGAACGAAAACAGGAGTGTCTTGACGGTGCTGCGCATATCGATGATGACATCGTAGCGGTGTTGGTGCATCGTGCGCCACACCTTTTTCACATAGCGCCAGCCTTTACATTCATCGGGCGTAAAGGGAATGACTTCGTCCACATCGGGATGGCCGTCGTAGAGGGGAGCGATGGCACTATTGAGCACGTAGTGGATTTCGCATTGCGGAAAACTTTTTTTCAGGCTGTGGCAGAGCGACATGGCCAGAACGGAGTCGCCCACACGACGGAAACGGATGATAAGTATCTTCACGGAAAATTAGTTTTATGGGAAAGGTAGGGGGAATACGCCGAAAACTATTGTTCTTCCACAATCTTTTCGACTTTCTCAAGAATATGCTCCGGTTGTATGAGGTTCAGGCAGGCATAGTCGCTGAATATGCACTTTTTCTTGCCATAAATGGAACATGGACGGCAGGGCAGGGGAATTTGCACGGCGTTTTCGGCACTTTGCTCATAACCCAGGAATCCTGCATAGGGATGCGTGGCGCCCCAAATGCTGACAACGGGAACTCCCACGAGGGAAGCCAGGTGCATATTGGCGGAATCCATCGATACCATGACGTCGAGTTCTTGTATCACGCTCATTTCCTGAGCAAGATTGGAGGCAATGTCGCATACAAACGTGAGTTGGCCGAAATTCCACGACTCGCGCAGGTGTAGCATCTCTTTCTGACTGCCAAAGACGTAGATAGAACCCAGCGGATAGCGCATAAAAAAGCGTTGCACGAACTTCTCGGTGCGTGCTATGGGGAGAATCTTACCGTGGTGGGCGGCAAATGGAGCAAGTCCGATGCGGGGTTCCTCTTGTCTGGACGTGCGCTCCAGCGGTAGGTCTATCTTGTCAAAACGTAGGCAGAAATGTTCGGGTACTTCAAAGGTGGCATCGCCCAGTTCCCTGAAAACATCGGCATAACGCTGGATAGTGGGCGTGATGGGCGACATAGTGGCCGTGCGATGCTCACAAAGCGTACGTCGTTCAGCGCGCATCTTGTCAAGACGCGCCACACGGCATTTTCTCAGGCAGGAAACGAGGCGTCGCAGGATCTTAGTGCGAATTACATCGTGCAAATCGGCTATCTGTGTGATGTTTCTGCTACGCAGACGCCAGGCTATCCTGAAAAGCTGCATAAAACCGCGCCAACCATGCTGCAAATCGATGCCGATGAATTCGATATTCTGCGGCACGTGCTTGAAAAGAGGCGCAAGTGTATCGCGCGACAAATATATGACGCGCTGTTCGGGGTGTTGCTCGGCATACTTGAAGACTACCGGAATGGTCATGGCAATATCGCCCATGGCCGAAAACCGCATCACCAGTATATTCTCGCTACAATCCTCGTCGTTATTTTTTTCCATATAATACGGGGTTGGTGCTGGGGTCGTTATAAAGCTTCATCTGCTTATACAGCTTCATATACTTCCTTCCAGCACGGATATCTTCCAGCAAGGCATCGAGGGCGCCGCTCAAATCCTCCTTTTGTTGCAGAAGCACATTCAGTTTCTCCGTGCACTTCTGGCGATGTGCGGCATCAGCATCCGTACGCTCGGCCTGTTCGCGCATGTGCCATATCTTAAGCGACAAAATACTCAGGCGATCAACAGCCCAAGCCGGAGTTTCTGTGTTGATTGTGGCACCTTCGAGCGGTTTCACGTCCTTGAAAACATCCAGAAAGTAACTATCAATAAGTTCCACCAAGTCTGTGCGATCCTGATTGCTCTTATCTATGCGGCGCTTCAAGGCAACAGCTTCTTCCGGCACGATTTCAGGGTCGCGAATCAGGTCTTCGTAATGCCACTGCACAGCATCTATCCAGCATTTCAGGTAAAGATAATATTCAATCGACTTAAACTCGTATGGGTTCTGCATCTCTGCATCAACCGAGTCTGTTTTGTGATAGTCTGCAACGGCTCTCTCAAAAATAGGCCATGCTTTTTCTGTAAAAGTCATAAATAAAATATGTTTTTAGAGGGTAGTTCTAAAAAATAGGTTTAAAAATTTTGTGAAGCTTTTTTTGGTCTGTATGCTTTTTCAATCTTTTTGGCGCC
>CAMVJO010000141.1 GCA_947167835.1 uncultured Prevotellaceae bacterium | reverse complement strand
CCAATTGCAATACTTCAAATTCTTCTTTGGTCATAATACAATAACAGTTGTAGTTTCGTGCACTATTGCGACTGCAAAGGTACAACGAAACTACAACTGCTACAACGTGTATTTCAACGAATGCTTACGTTTAATTCATGGAAATTCGTGTTATAAAAAGAACAAAAGCAAAAGTCAATGCACTATTGCGACTGCAAAGGTACAACGAAACTACAACTGTTACAACGTGTATTTCAACGAATGCTTACAAAAAAACACCGTGCCGACTGTCCTCACAGAACAGCGGCACGGCGCTTGTTGATAGAAGGGTAGGGGAAAACCCTACGTCATGTCCTTATTCCTCGTCGTCGTCCCAGGCGCTGCCCTGACGGCCATAAATTGCGCCACCTCTGTATGATGAACCTGATACAGACACGTTCTTTGAACCTTCACCACTTACAATCATCAAGTTCTGCGATTCTACGATGATGACTTTAGTATTTGGCTTCTGATATTTTGTCTTCATTGTTATTATCCTCCTATATTTTTATTTAATGATTACTTTCTTACCATTCACGATGTAGAGACCCTTCTGAGGAGCTGCCACACGCTGACCACTCAGGTTGAAGTAGCTGTCAGTGCTGTTCTCGCTGCTCACCAAGTTGCTGATGCCAGTAGCGTCTTCGCCAAAGACGATTCTCAGACGAGCATCTTGGGCGCTTGCAGGGGCGCTTGCAGGAACTTTCAAGTAGGCCTTGTTTGTAGGAACAGTGGCGGGATATTCGTCATCAATCAAGAAGAAGCTCAAAGACTCACCATCTTCACCAAGCACATACTTGTCAAAGCCATCCTCCTTGGCAACGCCGTTCTCCACGTCATCGCCGCCAACAAGGTAGTTGTCCACATCAGCCGTAGCCTCACGAGTCTCTGAGATGGTGAATGCACCATTACCCTCGATGAACAGGCCCTCGCCAGCAGCAATCTTCTCGCCATTGGCCTTGGTCATCATCACCTTGCCATTAGAAAGTGAAGAAGCAAAGTAGGCATTGAAACCGTCAGTCAGAGTTGACAGGTCAAGAGCGACGTCAGCTGCGAAGGTGGCATAGCCGAACTCGCTAACTTCAGCGCCACGAGTAGCAAGGGCACGCTGAACGGTGATGGACTTCAAATATCCATAGCGGTCAAGGGTAAAACGGGCACTACAGTTGCGTTTTACAGTATAGCAATATTTTGAACCATTAATTGTGTGCCATGCATCTGCTTCAAAATCCGTAGTATTTGCACTGATTCCGAAAGCACCGTTTCCGTATGCACCTGTAAATGTAACATAGTCGCCTTCCTTCAAACCGTAAATTGCAAGCGAGGCGTTCTGGCCACTATAATAACCATTAGAGCGGAGCATATTGTTACTATAGACTCCATTAGCAAGCAGTTTATCACTTAACTGGGTTGTACCATCATAATACAGGTAATAATAATTATTTTGATTTTCAGTAGCAATGATATCAGTTCCTAAGGTGAAACCCTTGTCACTTGAAACTCTGCCATTATAAGTCTCTGACCATAGTTCAGGATTAGCGTTAGGAGCAGTAGCAGTAACAGAAACAGACTCCGAAGTTGTATAGCCTTCTGCTTCTGCATAGAAAGCGATAGTGCTTCCGTCAGCAACAAGAACTGTTCCACCATTGGTGGTTGACTGCACTTCTCCCTCATCGATAGTATATTTAATAGTGGCGGTGGGAGTTCCGAGCAGACCGCTGACATTAGTATTCAGGGTCACAGTTGTATTGGCCGTGCTTGCATCGTAGGAAACAATAGTGTAATATGGCTTAACCAACTGAATAGCTCCACCCGTTACTGCTTGTGAAATAACAGCTGAAGTTGTTGTACCGTCTGCCAGAACTACATAAGCATAGTATGTACCTGTTCCAAAAGGCACGTCAACACTACTTTCTGTAGAAGAAGAATAAGCTGCATCACCAACGGCGGGAGCCTCTGCTGCTGTTGCTGTGGTATAGTAAAGCGTTCCCTCACCATTAGGATTGGTGATAGTGTAAACACGATTCTCGCCAGAAACTCTGTTGAAAGCAAAAGCAGGGTCTTCGGCAACGGCAGTAGCTGTATGCTCTTTGAGAATCATATTGTCAAATGCATAATGTGAAGCACCTTTTGCTGCATTCAATTCTATACTACCAATTTTTGCAAAATCGGCAATTTTAACGGAATAGATGGGATTGATTACTCCAACATCTTTATATTTTTTATTGTTCAAAATATTTTTCTTTGAACCGGATATGCTTAATACTACACCATCTTCTGCATTAGCGCACAGTGTAAATGTTGCATAAATGGCATCTGCCAAAGAATTATAAGGTGCATGATAGACTTCTGTTATTGTTTTTTCACCATAAGTACCATCACAAGTTTCACTCCAATTACCACTATTACTTAGCGTAAATAAAGTATTACCTTCGGTGTCTTTTATTACAAGAGAAGAAGCTCCAGCGTTACCATTACCACTACTGAATGCATATTCAAATGAGAAAATATAATCAGTTACAGTTTTGAAATAATTATTATTTGCAAATGAAAGCGTATAGGTTGTGGCATTACTGGGGTCTACTTGGAAAACCTTACCACCATTTCCATTACCTTGGCTCCATGAATCTCTACTTGTAGACCATCCATTTGCAAATGTCGTTGCATCTTCATAATTTTGAGAATAACGGGTAACCCCATAATAATTCTCTGCCGTAGAAATATCCATCGTAGAGTTTTCTACCTCAAAGAACAGACCGATGTTTTCTGATGTGGCATTACCAAAGAGGTAGCTAAAAGACATTGTGAAAGGATTCTCACCTGCCAAAGTAGGTGTAACTGAGGCTTCGGCATAGATGTTTGTCGAAGTGCGAGTAACTACCATATCAACTGTGGCATCGTTCATGGCCTTCGTCAAGCCTGCACCGGAAGGGTTGGATGTAGCGTATGTGTTGGAACAGACAAGATGCGTTGGGTCGCCATCAGCGTTCTCGTCAGAAGCTTGATCGGAATTTTTGCCTTGCCCCCATGCATAACCATCACCACGCCAAGCGAAATATTCTGTACCGCCACCACCGTGGGAGTCGTTGCCGTTTGTGGCAACAAGAAGCCAAGTCTTCCAGGCGTCAGTTGCAACATTAGTTGTAGTAAATTGGAAGTGGAACTTGCCATAGCCCTCAAGAGTATAGGTCTGTGAGAAGTTTTTCCACCAGCCTTGTTCTAATGAGCCAAAACTGTCATTAGCCGAAGCATTCATAGTCCCTACACACAGCGCTGCTGCGAGTAGGAGCGACTTAAGAAAAGTAGTTTTTTTCATTTTTTTTGTTTTAGTTGTTTGTTGTTTATTGTTAGTTAGAAATATGATTCCTGTCGGCACTATCGGGCACAAAAAAAAAGCGTAAGACTGCGTCTATCTTACGTCTTTTATTCTGAGGCTCTGGTAAACCTATGTAGAAAAGAGAAAGATACAGCACCCCCACGCTATCGCGTGGAACATGACTGTGACCCATCTTGTCTACATTGTGAAATTTACCAGATTTCAGAATACAAGACGAAACACGTTTGCTCCTATTTGTTTCCAACGATGTCATTGCGGTCAGCCACCTGCCGTCCTCCTTGCGGAAGCCCCCGTCACCACGGCGGCACGGGACAGCGCAGTATAAACCACGGTGCAAAAGTAGAGAAAAAAGATGAAACAGCCAAAGAAAAGCACAAATATTATTGATAAATATCAAAAAAGTAAGACATAATAACAGTTGAAAGACAGTTTTCGTCGAGTTGTCAATTCTTGAGAAGAGTTCCCAGAGGCGACCGGAACGGTCGCATCCTCCTTAAGTAATATGCAAAAAATAAGTTACTATGTTTGCACCAGCAAACGCGAAGTAGTGTAGCAGAGGCTCCACGA
>CAMVJO010000140.1 GCA_947167835.1 uncultured Prevotellaceae bacterium | reverse complement strand
TTATATGCAAGCAATTATTCTTGCTGCGGGCATGGGGCGTCGTTTAGGCGAACTCACTAAAAACAACACAAAGTGCATGATAGAGGTGAATGGGGTAAAACTCATTGACCGTATGCTTTCGCAGCTTTCACGTCTTGAACTTTCGCGTGTCGTCATTGTAATAGGTTACGAGGGCGAGAAACTTAGGCAGCACATCGGACATCGCTACGACGATGTGCTGAAAATAGAATATATCGTGAACCCTGTTTACGATAAGACGAACAATATCTATTCTCTTGCGCTGGCAAAGGAACAGATGCAGGAGGACGATACGCTTCTTTTGGAGAGCGACCTCATCCTGTCTGACAATCTGTTGCCTATGTTGGTAGATAGTCCGCATCCCAACGCAGCATTAGTGGCTAAGTACCAGACATGGATGGATGGTACGATGGTTACCATCGATGGCGACGGCAACATTCTGAATTTCGTGCCGAAAAAAGCCTTCCGCTACGAAGAAGCCGATACATACTACAAGACTGTGAACGTTTATAAGTTCAGTCGCCAATTCAGTACCGACGTTTATGTTCCTTTCCTCGAAGCATACAGTAAGGCGCTCGGACTTAACGAATATTATGAGCAGGTATTGCGCATCATTACCCTAATTAACAATATGGGTCTCAAGGCTATTCCTGTGGGTCCTCGCGATCATTGGTACGAAATCGACGATGTGCAGGATTTAGACATAGCCGAAGCCATTTTTGCCCAGGGTGACGACCGTTTGAAGCGTTTCTACGGACGTTTTGGCGGTTTCTGGCGTTTTCCGCAGTTACTTGATTACTGTTACCTCGTCAATCCCTACTATCCTTCCCCGAGAATGATGGACGAGATACGTGCTAATTTCAATACCTTGCTTACGGAATATCCTTCGGGTATGCGCATTTGTTCACTTATTGCCAGCAAATGCTTCGGAGTGAAGAGAGATTATATCATTCCAGGCAATGGAGCAGCCGAATTTATCAAGGTATTGATGGAAGGTGCCGAGGGAAAAGTAGGTCTTGTCTATCCCACGTTCGAGGAGTACCCAAATCGTCTGAAGGAGTCGCAGCGCGAAGTATTTTGTCCTACGAATCCCGATTTCCGTTATGACGAAAACGACCTTATCGCCTATTTCTCAGAACATCCTGTCGATACATTGCTGCTTATCAACCCCGATAATCCGTCCGGTAACTTCATATCGAGAGAAGGTGTGTCGAAACTGCTTGAATGGACGCGGCAACGCGGTATGCGCTTCGTGTTAGACGAGAGTTTCGTGGATTTCAGTCACGGTTATGCCCACAATTCGTTGTTTAAGAACGATGTATTGGAGCAGAATCCCCACCTTATCGTCGTAAAGAGTATATCAAAATCCTTCGGCATCCCAGGTTTGCGTCTGGGTATCATGGCTTCTTCAGATAGTGATGTCGTCAGTATGGTGCGGCAGACGGTTTCCATTTGGAACCTCAACTCTTTTGCCGAATTCTTCATGCAAATCTATAATAAGTACGAAGCCGATTACCACAGAGCCTGCGAGAAATTCCAGGAAGAGCGCGATTACCTGATGCAGGGCTTACAACAAATTCCTTATCTGCGCGTCATTCCGTCGGAGGCCAACTATTTCCTGTGTGAAATCCTACCTCCGTATCGTTCGCGCGAATGGGTGTCAAAGATGCTTTGCGATTTTGATATCCTGCTCAAGGATTGCAGCACCAAGATGGGCTTCGACGGACGTCAGTACGTACGTATTGCCGTGCGCAACCGCAGAGACAACGATATGCTGCTCGAAGCCTTGAGAAAGGACTTGGAAAAAATGCAGAAGTGACGATTTCAGACTTGACATACCGATGGTAAATATATGTATATGCGGCGGTGGTAATTTAGGGCACGTCACCGCAGGATTTCTGGCGGCACAGGAGGAAAACCACGTGACAGTACTGACACGCCGTCCCGAGGAATGGGCCGAAATCCTCGAGGTAACCGATATGGAAGGTCGGGTATTCAGAGGCAATGTGCATCCTACCGCCGATGTTGCCGCAGCCGTTTCTATGGCCGACATTGTTGTCGTATGTCTTCCCGGATATGCCATTCACGATGAACTGGAAAAAATTCGGGATTTCCTCAAATCTACAGCCATAGTGGGAACTGTCGTCTCGAGCACCGGCTTCTTTTTCGAGGCCTTCAAGGTTTTGCCCGAACACATCGGCCTTTTCGGTTTCCAGCGCGTACCTTTCATCAGCCGTGTCAAGAATTATGGCCATTCTGCCGAACTTAAAGGTTATAAGGCTTCGTTGAATATAGCCGTAGAGCGGACAGCAGATAAGGAAGCCGTGCGCCAGCAGGTAGAAACCCTGTTCAAGACACCCGTATGTCTGCTCAGAAGTTACTATGACGTGAGCCTTTCAAACAGCAATCCGCTCCTTCATACCGCACGTCTGTTTACGATGTTCGGCGACTGGGAGGAAGGAAAAGTATATGAGCGCAATCCGCAGTTTTATGCCGACTGGACCGTAGAAGCCTCCGACTTGTATATAGCTATGGACGGCGAATTACAACGACTGCTTGAAATCCTGCCGGTAGATAAGGGCAGTATTCCGCCCGTGCTCGAGTATTACGAAAGCCATGACGCCAAAAGTCTGACAGAGAAGATAAAGAGCATACCCGCCTTCAGAAACATCCTCTCGCCCATGCAGGAAACGGGCGAAGGTCTGATTCCCGATTTCCGAAGTCGCTACTTCACCGAAGACTTCCCCTACGGAATGCGTTTTATTGTGGAAACTGCTGCAGAACATGGCATTAAAATTCCCTTGATTCAGAAAGTTTATCAGTGGGGAATGTCCAAAATTGAAATGGCGTGAAGATCGTTGTAATTACCGAGTTTTAAGAATATTTCCAAACAGATATAGAATGATGAATATGACAGACAAAAGCATTAAGTACATAGGTGTTGATGATCTTGACTTAGATCTTTTTGAGAGTCAGTACGTTGTGCCCGAAGGCATGAGTTATAATTCCTACCTCATCGAAGATGAAAAGATAGCCATCCTCGATACTGCCGACCGCCGCAAGGCTGAGGAATGGAAGGCCAATCTTAACGAGGCACTTGCCGGACGTCAGCCCGATTACCTCGTGGTGCATCACATGGAGCCCGACCATGCTGCCCTCGTAGCAGAGGTTTTTGAAACATATCCCGAACTTCAACTCGTTTGCAGCCCACAGGCATTGAAAATGCTCCCCGATTTCTTCGGCAACGTCGGTTTTGAAGGCCGCGTGATCACCGTTAAGGAAGGCGATACCCTCGTTCTCGGCCATCACGTGCTGCATTTCATTGCTGCGCCCATGGTTCACTGGCCCGAAGTCGTGATGAGTTACGAAAGTCAGAGCAAAACACTCTTTTCTGCCGATGCTTTCGGAAAATTCGGGGCATTGGTTCACGAAACTGACGACTGGGCTTGCGAGGCACGCCGATATTATTTCAACATCTGCGGCAAATACGGGGTACAGGTGCAGAATGTGATGAAAAAGATGGCATCGTTCGACATCGAGGCCGTATGTCCTCTGCACGGTCCCGTACTCAGAGACCAAGCCCTGGCAGATGCCCTGAGACTCTACGACACTTGGAGCCGTTACGAACCCGAAAGCGAGGGCGTACTCGTGGCCTATGCCAGCATTCATGGCGGCACGGCAGCCGTTGCCGAGCGACTTGGAGAAATACTCCGCGAGAAGGGTGCTCCTAAAGTCGTGGTGAGCGACCTTAGCCGCGACGATATGGCAGAAGTCATCGAGGATGCTTTCCGTTATCCGAAAATTGTAGTTGCTGCTGCGACCTACGATGGCGGATTGTTCCCCGTAATGCACGATTTCCTGCACCACCTGCAGATCAAGAACTTCCAAAAGCGTCGTTTCGGCATCATAGAGAATGGTAGTTGGGCACCTGCCGCAGGTCGTGTCATGCGAACGATGATAGAAACCATGAAAAACTGCGAAATCGTCGAGCCCGTTGTCACTATACGCTCACGCATGAAACCTGCTGACGAGGCACAGTTGGAACAGTTGGCAGAAGCCATCTTGAAATAAGGACAACCACATATCATACCCGTATTTTTGAGAATTAGGTCTTAACGCAATAATACGGTCGGGAAAATAGCTCCGAGTAAAAAACACTTATCTCGGAGCTATTTTTATTTATCTCCCGATTAGCTTTAGGAAACTTAAAGTTTCACATAATTATTGGCGTATGGCTCATTTTGCAGGATAAAATTGCGTAGTAGGTATTCAATAGCTCAA
>CAMVJO010000139.1 GCA_947167835.1 uncultured Prevotellaceae bacterium | reverse complement strand
CAAAAAATCGCAACGCGAAACACTCCGCAAATACCGATGAATAAAGGGCTCATAATTATGTGGAACTTTAAGTTTCCAAGATCTTCTTGGGAGATAAATAAAATTATCTCCGAGATTCCTGATTTTTGCTCCGACTTAATTTTTGGAGCAATTTTCGTATGTCTAAAACACTTTTTACGAGATTTGTGGCTTTCTCTAAGAACTTTGGCGTAAATTTGCGGAACTATTTTTCTAATTATATGATCGAATTTGAAATTATTGCTAAGACATTTCAAGGTCTTGAAAGTGTTTTAGCACAGGAAATTACTGAACTCGGAGGAAATAATATCCAAATGGGGCATCGCATGGTGACGTTCACAGGAGACAAAGAGTTGCTCTATCGCGCCAATTTCTGCCTGCGAACTGCCGTCAGAGTGCTGAAACCTATCAAATACTTCCAGGCAGCCGACGCCGATGACGTTTACGATGCCGTTAAGAGCATAGAATGGGACGAATATCTGAACCTCTCCACATCTTTCTCGGTGGATTCGGTCATCAACTCCGAAGAATTCAGACATTCCAAGTTTGTTGCTTATAAAGTCAAAGATGCTATCGTAGATTATTTCCGCGAGAAAACCGGACAGCGCCCGAATATCAGCGTCACAAACGCCGATTTGAAACTCAATATCCACATCACCGATCAGCAATGCACCCTTTCGCTCGATTCGAGCGGAGAAAGCCTCCACCAAAGAGGCTATCGCGTGGCTTCGATCGAAGCACCTATCAACGAAGTGCTGGCTGCCGGATTGATTAAGCTCACGGGATGGAAATACGACTGCGACTTCGTTGATCCCTTCTGCGGTAGCGGCACCATACTCGTAGAAGCCGCACTGATGGCCCGCAATATCTATCCGGGAATCTTCCGCAAAAAATTCGGATTCGAGGGTTGGAAAGATTTCGACCGCGACCTCCTGGACCGCATCTACAATGACGATAGCGAGGAGCGCGATTTCAACTTCAAATGCTACGGTTACGATATCAACAAACCGGCTATCGAAGCCGCCCTCGCCAATGCCAAAAGCGCAGGCGTGGCTAACGAAATAGTGCTCGAACAACGCGATGTGCGACACTTCGAAAAACCCAGCCAGCGCGCCATTATGGTCACAAACCCGCCCTATGGCAAACGTTTGCAGACACCCGACATCCTCAACCTCTACAAAACCATCGGAGAACGCCTGAAACACGGATTCCAAGGCGGCGATGCGTGGATCATTTGCAGCAGCGAAGAATGTTTTAACAACATCGGACTTAAACCAAGCCTACGCTACGAACTGCAAAACGGCAGTTTGGATTGTGACTTCCGCAAGTATCAGATTTTCGATGGCTCATTCCAGGAACTTCGTGCCACAGGAAAACACGTGAAGACCGAGGAAGAGAAAAAACTCATGGGCGAAAAAAACCGTTTCCGCCAGAACCGCGAAGATTTCAAGCGCAGACACGACGATATGCCCGATGGAGAATACGCCGATCAGGACTTTGTGGACGAAAACCCGCAATATATCGCACTTCGCAACCGACATCGCGATTTCAACCGTCAGCAAACGGGATTTGAGCGCCGTCAAAACAAGAAACTACGCGAGGCCAGCGACGAAGGAAGGGAGTTTTCTAATCGTAATGGCGACAGAAACGAACGCGGCGGCCACAATAAATCCGGTTTCGGCCACGAAAGCAGAAACGATAGTCGAGATTTCCGTAAAGATGGACGCGGACCGAAAAAAGAAGGCCGTGATTTCAAAAAAAACAGTCGTGACTTCAAAAAAGAAGGCCGAGACCACAGAAAAGACGGCGGCAATAAACGCAATTTCCGCGAACAACACGGCGAAATGCGCTTCGCTAACGAATCAGACTACGCACATAAACCATCAAATAAGCGCTCCAATAAACGCTAAGGAAGATAAAACAACAGATATAGGCGTTGTTTCCGATAATACATTTGCTATACGAATCAATACACCCGATATGCGAATTAATACAGTCGCTATATCAAACGCAATAAACGCTGATAATTATTATTTATATGAAGAAACATAATTTTTCTCTGCTTGCAGCACTTTTGCTGCTGCCACTTTCACTCATGGCACAGGACAAAAAACAATTTACCCTCGACAATCTCATCCCGGGTGGCGCAACATTCTGGGATTTCTACCCCGAATACACTTATTGCGCCTGGAACGACAACGTTCTCATGGAACTTGATGCCGATAACGCCTACAAAGTTTCGGATAACAAGGGAAAACTACTGAAAAATCGTGAGACTTTCCTCACAAAAGACGACATAAACAGTCAGATAGACCAGGAAAAATACGGAAAGGTGCGCAGTATGATGTATTGCTCCTTTGATTATCCCGGACAGCCCGTCGTTACTGTTCAGACCGACAAGGGAAAACTGCAATATGACTACAAAAACAAACAGGTAGTCTGGTTTGGCGCACGTAATATCGGAGCGCAAGCTGAAAAGTTCGAGAAAAACTCGCGCAATACCGCCTTTGTCAAAGATCATAACCTCTTTGTCCGTACAGCAGACGGCACTACCAACCAATTAACCGCCGATGGCAGTCGCGAACTGGTATATGGCCAAAGCGTTCACCGCGACGAATTCGGAATAACCGAAGGTCTTTTCTGGAGTCCCAAAGGAAATCGTCTAGCTTTCTACAGAATGGATCAAAGTATGGTGGCTGATTATCCACAAGTCGATATTTTCAAGCGAGAAGCTACGTACGAACCCGATAAATATCCGATGGCGGGAATGACAAGTCACAAAGTAACGGTGGGTATCTACGACGTACAGACAGGAAAGACCGTATATCTGAAAGCCGGCGACCCGACAGACCGTTATTTCAGCAATATTTCATGGGCACCCGACGAGCAAACCGTATATATGATTGAGCTACCGCGTTCGCAAGACAAGGCAGAACTCGTTTCGTACGATGCAAAAACGGGTGAGCGCCTGAAAGTGCTCTATACCGAGACACACCCGAAATATGTGCACCCAGTACACCCCATTACCTTCCTGCCGTGGAACGATAAGCAGTTCATCTATCAAAGTGAGCGCGACGGATATAATCATCTCTACCTGTTTGATGTAGAAGGTAAGGAGTTGAAACAACTTACCAAGGGACAATTTGTCGTTCAGGAGCTGGTAGGATTCAACAGCAAGGCAAAAAGTGTGATTATCCGTTCGACAGAAGCCTCGCCCATACGCAGCAATTTCTATAGTGTGAGCGTAAAAAGCGGAAAGCGCCAAGTGCTTGACGGCGGAGAGGGAGTACACAGCGGAAAACTCTCGGCTGACGGTCGTTACATCCTCAACAGTTGGAGTTCGCCCAAGGTAACGCGCCGCTATGACCTCGTTGCCACAGAAAAGGTAAGCACTCCGCAGACCTTGCTCGACAGTAAGGATCCGTGGGAGGGATATGACGTGCCCGAAATCACAGGTGGTACAATCAAAGCCGCCGATGGCACCACCGACCTCTACTATAGACTGATAAAGCCCACCAATTTCGACGCGTCGAAGCGATATCCCGCTGTGGTTTACGTATATGGCGGCCCGGGCATCCGCAATGTGGAAGAAGCGCGCAACTATGACGCCCGCGGATGGGAGATTTACATGGCGCAAAAGGGATATGTGATTTACGTTCTCGACAATCGCGGCTCTTGTGACCGAGGTTTCGAGTTTGAAAGTTGCACCTATCGCCATTTAGGTGACGAGGAAATGAAAGATCAGATGGAGGGCGTGCGTTTTCTGAAGAGCCTACCGTATGTCGATGCCGACAGAATCGGTGTTCACGGCTGGTCTTTCGGTGGTTTCATGACGACAAATCTCATGCTGACGTACCCCGAGACATTTAAGGTAGGAGTAGCAGGCGGTCCCGTGATAGACTGGAAATATTACGAGGTGATGTATGGCGAAAGATACATGGATACGCCCGAAGAAAACCCAGAAGGATATCAAAACTCCTCACTCCTGAATAAAGCAAAGAACCTTAAAGGACGTTTGCAGATTATTATCGGCTACAACGACCCCACTTGCGTTCCGCAGCACTCACTTAGTTTCCTGAATGCCTGCATGGAAGCCGGTACGCAGCCCGATTTCTTTGCATATCCCGGACAAGGACACAACATGATAGGCATTTCGCGCGTTCACCTGCACGATCGCATCACACGCTACTTTGAAGATTATTTGAAGTAAAGAACTTTTACATAAAACGTGGCTGGAAGAACATGGTTTCTTTCAGCCATATTTTTTGACCTATAGCTCAAATTGCAGGAGAGAACACCCTTCAAATAATGATTGTT
>CAMVJO010000138.1 GCA_947167835.1 uncultured Prevotellaceae bacterium | reverse complement strand
ATCAGCACTGCGGACACATAATTTAGCGATTCTCAACTTTTACCGGACACCAATAGTTTTTATTAGTGTCGGGCAAAACTTTAGTGCCCCTGAAACGGATTTCCTTTGCCGGAAAATTGCGCTTTTGCCATCCTTTTTCCAATAGTATGCCCGCGTGTTTGCATATATTCATACATTTCCATTAGTTGCCCGCTAAAATAATGAAAAAGAGGACTTACTTTTTGGAGAATATCTCAATAAAAACCATTTAGCGGCTCTTTAGGGTTGTTCTAAAAATTAGGCTGTTTTGATTTTTCAAAGATTTTTGAGTGATTTTGTTTTTAATGCCGCAGAAGCATAGCAAGCTATGGTTCAAGGAATTAAAGACAATGGCGCCAAAAAGATTGAAAAAGCATACAGACCCAAAAAAGCTTCACAAAATTTTAAAACCTAATTTTTAGAACTACCCTTTAAGCATACGATTTGATGCTTTTCTATTTTTACATGGCACCGATAGTTTTCGATATAGGTCATTTCTGTTTTTTCCTGCTATGTTTCCGTAGTATCTCAGCTATGATACTAACGTATCTCACGTGAGATACTACGGAAATGTTCCTGCAAAATATCAAAACAACAAAGCAAAATACTAAGCAAGCGTACATACCACCTACAACATACACAAAACCCAGCGGACAATCCTATGTATGATTGTCACACTGGGTTTTAATCTTATTTATATACCTGGGAATATCCCTGAATCCAGATATCCCGACTATTCAATACGCCTTAAAACTTCTCAGCCTCCTCGAAAGAAACGGCACGGTTGAGGTCTTTTTCAGAAAGATTCAGAGTGAGCGTTTCAGGCCAAAGGATATTGAGTGTAGGATCATCATATCGGATGCTACATTCGGCCTGAGGCGCATAAACGTTATCTACTTTATAAGTAAATACGGCACGTTCTGAAAGAACTTTGAAGCCATGAGCAAAACCTCGGGGAATGAATATCATTCTGTGGTTTTCTTCACTGAGTTCTACCATGACGTGCTGGCCAAAGGTGGGAGAATCCTGACGTAAATCGACAGCCACATCGATAACGCAGCCAGTAGTTACTCTTACTAACTTTGCCTGCGAAGCTTCGCCCTTCTGATAATGCAGTCCTCGGAGCACTCCACACGTAGAGCACGATTCGTTTTCTTGAACGAAGCGAACCTTTCCGATATGTTTGTCAAATTCTTCCTGACGCCAGGTTTCCATGAAGTAGCCACGGTCATCCTCAAATAATTTCGGCTCAAGGACATAAAGGCCTTCGATGGGGGTTGCAATATATTTCATAGTTTTTATATTTCCTGGGAATACCTATAAAATAAAAAGAAGCTTTAAGGGTAATTCCGCTATTCTGTTTTTATTATCCTAAATCTCAACTGGAACGACTTTCAGTTTTTCTGTTTCTTCCTTGTCTATACGGAATACTTTTGAAGGACTTTCTTCACTAAGCTCCATAAGTGTATCGCTCAGCGGGTCTTCAACATATTCCTGCAGGGCACGTTTCAATGAGCGTGCGCCATAAATGGTATCAAATCCTTTCTTAACGAGGAATTGCAGGGCCTCGTCAGAAATTTGCAGTTCGTAACCCAAATCCTTGACGCGCAAAGCAAGCGTATCAAACTCCAATCGTGCGATTTTTGAGGCATGTTCGTCATTCAGGGGCTGGAACATGACGATATCGTCCACGCGGTTGAGAAATTCGGGCGCAAACTGCTTTTGAAGCGACTTGCGCACAATGCTTTCGGCCATATCGGGATTTAACTCGCGGGAATTGGTGAAGCCTATGCCGCCGCCGAAATCCTTTAGCTGGCGTGTGCCGCTATTTGACGTCATTACGATAACGGTATTGCGGAAATCCACCGTAGTACCATTACCATCTGTCATTCTTCCTTCATCCATTACTTGCAGAAGGGTGTTGAAAACATCGGGATGTGCCTTTTCAATTTCATCAAGTAGGATAATGGAATAGGGATGGCGGCGCACTTTCTCGGTAAGTTGCCCACCCTCTTCGTAACCTACGTATCCCGGAGGAGCACCTACGAGACGGCTGGTACTATATTTCTCTCCGTATTCACTCATGTCGATGCGAATCAGGGCATCGCGGCTTCCAAACATGTATTCGGCCAGTGACTGCACGAGATATGTCTTTCCCACTCCGGTAGGTCCTACAAACATAAATGTACCTATGGGGCGGTTGGGATCTTTCAGGCCGATACGGTTGCGTGTAATGCTGCGAACGATTTTTTCTATGGCCTTATCCTGTCCTATGATGCGCTTTTGCAAAGCATCCCGCAAGCCTTTCAGACGTATGCCTTCGCTTTGCGCCATTTGTGTGGCGGGCACACCGCTCATCATGGAGACAACTTCGGCTATGTCGGCTTCGGTCACGGTTTGCTGCTGGCCTTTAAAGGATTCCTGCCATTCCTGGTTCATCTGCTCCAACTCCTGCTCCATTTTGCGGCTGCGATCACGATATTCTGCGGCCAACTCATAGTTTTGGCTGTCGGCAGCAAGGCGTTTCTGCTCTTTCAGGGCGTCTATCTCCTGCTGCTTATCGCGTATCTCCTTGGGAACGATAATGCTTCCCAATTTACGGCGACTTCCTGCCTCGTCCATAGCATCTATGGCCTTATCCGGCAGAGCGCGGTCGGTGATATAGCGCTCGGTAAGCCTGACACAGGCTTCGAGTGCCGCATCGGTATATTTCACGTGGTGGTGCTCTTCGTAGCGGTCCTTGATATTTTTCAATATTTGCAAGGTTTCCTCGGTTGTCGTGGGCTCCAACAATACTTTCTGGAACCTGCGATCCAGGGCTCCGTCTTTTTCAATGGTTTTCTTGAACTCATTGATAGTTGTGGCACCGATACATTGCATTTCGCCGCGGGCAAGGGCGGGTTTCAGGATATTAGCGGCATCCAGTCCGCCAGGATTTGAACCTGCTCCTATGATAGTATGTATTTCGTCGATGAAAAGAATGATTTCGGGGTGACTCTGCAATTCGTTCATCAGGCGTCGCATACGTTCCTCGAACTGTCCGCGATATTGTGTGCCGGCAACGAGTGTTGTCATGTCGAGTGCCACAATTCGCTTGTTCAATAACGCAGGATTGGTCTGATGTCTGCTGATTTGCTGCGCCAGTCCTTCCACGATAGCGCTCTTTCCCACACCGGGTTCGCCAATAAGGATGGGATTGTTCTTCTTTCTGCGACTCAATATCTGGGCTATGCGTTCTATTTCGCGCTCACGTCCCACGACGGGGTCCAGTTTCCCCTTTTCTGCGGCCTTGATCAGATCCACACCGAACTTATCTATCGTTGGTGTGTCGCTTGTAGTGCGGGTTTGTGTCTGATTGGAAGAGGTAGTGCTGTCAAATCCTGCATTTTCTCCACCATCCGTAGGAAATTCCTCGTTTCCGTTTTCCTCAGTGAACCCGAATCGTCCGTGCAAGTCGGGACGCATATTCATTGCGTTGGCAACTCCTTCGTAAGTCACGTTTTCGTCATTCAGTACCTGGCGGGCCGCATTGTTACGGTCGCGCAAAATAGCAAGAAGCATGTGGTCTGCTTCGGCCTGACTGGACTGATATAAACGTGCTTCGAGAAAAGCCATTCGCATCACCCTGTTACAGGCTTCGTCCATAAGGATACCGTCCTGATTGAGGGTGGTACTGATCGTCTCTTCGGGTATATCGCTACGTGATATTCTGTTACGTGTAAGTTGCTCAAGAGATTCAAGCGAGACCTGCATCTTTCTGAGTGCTTCCACGCCCTTATTATCGCCTTCGCGAAGTATTCCCAGCAATACGTGCAAGGTATTGATGGTAGTGCTATGGTAAAACTCAGCTTCCAACTTGCTCAGCATGAGTATCCTTGAGAGTTTTGAAGATAATTCGTATTTCATAAACAGTTGTTCGCATCCGTGCCCCAATATATCGAGGCTACAGGATTAAGGTTTTGCAAAAATAATATTTCCATCGTAGATTATGGTGTCTTTTTCAGCTTATTTCACTATAATCCATCTCATTTTAACAACTGTTTAAGCAAAATATATGCCAAGGTTGCAAAAACTGCACTTTCATAGACTCCTATTATTATATATAGGGGATGTTTGCAGAAATCGATTGGAACCATTTCAGTATAGCTGGGACACCAAAAGTTTTGCCCTGGAAAATAGCTCGGAGCTAAATTCATTTATCTCCCAATTAGCTTTTGAAGCCTCATTTTTACGCACAAGTCTGCGCCCTTTATTCATCGGTTTTTTCGTGTTGTTCGGAGTCGTGATTTTTTACCCCCGAAAAACGGGCAAATAGCTCCGAGATAAAAAATTTTTGCTCGGAGCTAAATTTAAAGGGTTGTTCTAAGAATTAGGCTGTTTTGATTTTTCAAAGATTTTTGAGTGATTTTGTTTTTAATGCC
>CAMVJO010000137.1 GCA_947167835.1 uncultured Prevotellaceae bacterium | reverse complement strand
ACCAAAAAAAGCTTCACAAAATTTTAAAACCTAATTTTTAGAACTACCCTAAAACATTTTTCAGACAGAATATGAACGTACTCAAATTTGGCGGCACCTCGGTCGGATCGCCCGAAAGAATAAAAGGAGTAGCAGAACTCATTACCTCCGACAAACAAAGAAAAATCGTTGTGCTCTCGGCCATGTCGGGAACAACTAATACTTTAGTCGAAATTGCCGACTATTATCGCAAGCGCAATTTGGAATCGGCCAACAGTGTTATCAATCGCCTCCGCAATCTCTACATGCAACATATGCAGGAACTTTACACAGATGACAACTTGCGGGAAGAAACAAAGCAGGTAATTGATGATATCTTTACCTTCCTTCATTCTTTCTCGGCAAAAGATTGGGACGAGACGTATGAAAAAGCCATTCTCGCCCAGGGAGAATTGATGAGCACGAACATGATGCGCAATTACCTTCGCGAAAAAGGTATTAAGGTGCAGCTGATTTCCGCTTTCGACTATATGCGAATTGACGAGAACGGAGAACCGATGCTTCGTCCCATTAGCGAATATTGGAAACCGCTACTAAAAGATGATAAGGACACACAAATATACCTTACCCAAGGTTTTATCTGCCTGAATCCCGCAGGAGAAATAGATAACCTGCAACGCGGTGGAAGCGACTACACGGCATGTCTCATTGGTGCGGCACTAAAACTGAAAGAGATCCAGATATGGACCGATATCGACGGTATGCACAACAACGACCCGCGCTTTGTGGAAAATACCCGCCCCGTAAGACAACTGAACTTCGAGGAAGCCGCCGAATTAGCATATTTCGGAGCAAAAATCCTCCACCCCACTTGCATTCAGCCCGCACGATATGCAGGTGTGCCCGTCAGACTGCTCAATACCATGCAGCCGGAAGCACCGGGTACGCTTATAAATAACGAAATGCAGGAGGGAAACATCAAGGCCATCGCAGCAAAAGACAATATCACGGCCATCAAAATCGTTTCCTCACGTATGTTGCTTGCTACTGGCTTCCTACGTAAGATTTTCGAGATCTTTGAACAATATAAGACCAGTATTGATATGGTTACCACGAGTGAAGTGGGTGTTTCCCTCAGTATAGACAACACAAGCCGCCTTGATCCGATTCTCGAAGCCCTGAGAGAATGTGGTACCGTAGAAGTAGATAACGATATGTGTATTATCTGCGTTGTCGGCGACCTGAAAAGTTACAATACTGGCTTTGAAGCCATGGCTACCGACGCACTTTCGCAAATTCCTATCCGTATGATTTCGTACGGTGGCAGCAATCACAACATTTCCTTCCTTATTAAAAAAGAATATAAGGAACAAGCACTCAAATCTCTCAGTCAGAAAATATTTCCCACAGCATGAACTTACCTAAAACGCCGTTCTACTATTACGACATTACCCTTTTAGAACGCACCTTGCAGACTATCAGGGATGTAACGCAGGAAGATTCGCAATTCTGCGTGCACTATGCCGTAAAAGCCAACAACAATCCCCTCATACTCCAGACTGTTGCAAAAAAAGGCTTTGGAGCCGACTGTGTGAGCGGAGGCGAAATAAAACAAGCCGTAGCAGCCGGTATTCCTGCAGACAAAATCGTTTTTGCAGGCGTAGGTAAAACCGACGATGAGATAGATTTTGCCTTGCAACAGGGCATTGGCTGTTTCAACGTGGAAAGTATGCCGGAATTGCGCGTCATCAACGAACAGGCTCTCGCACTTGGAAAAATTGCGAACATAGCTTTTCGCGTAAATCCCAACATTGATGCGCACACACACCAGAAAATCACGACAGGACTGAACGAAAACAAATTCGGAATTACGATTCCGCAACTGATACGTTCCATCAAAGAGGCAGAAAAGCTGGAGGGCGTTAAGTTTTGCGGCCTGCATTTTCACATCGGCAGTCAGATAACGGATGTTGAAACCTTCAAACCGCTCTGTGAGTGCGTGAATGAATTGCAAACCCTTATGGAAGAAAACAACATCTGGGCACCGTCTATCAATGTGGGCGGAGGTTTGGGAATTGACTACAAACATCCCAAGCAGCATCCCCTACCCGATTTCGAGGCCTACTTCAAAATCTTCCGCGAGAACCTGTTTATCCGTCCTGGGCAGACACTTCATTTTGAATTAGGGCGCTCTATTGTGGCACAATGCGGCACACTGGTAAGTAAGGTGCTCTATGTGAAAGAAGGCGTGGAAAAGAAATTCATCATTCTCGACGCAGGATTTACGGATATGGCGCGCGTGGCAATGTATGACGCCTATCACGACATAGAGAACCTCACTCCTGAAACGCAAACCCAACAATATTACGACGTGGTGGGACCTATATGCGAAAGTAGCGACGTCTTTGCACAACACCGCCTGCTTCACGTCACAAAGCGCGGCGACATTTTTGCTTTGCGCTCGGCTGGTGCATACGGCGAGGTAATGTCTTCAAAATACAACAGCCGCGAATTGGCAAAGCCCTACAGTACGCAGGATTTTGACTTGGATGCGATTTTGAAAGAACAATAAATACCATATTATTTATACTATGAAAAAGTTTAATGCTAACTTGATGAAGCTTTGCAGGCATTTTGCCGCGCAAAGCAAGAGGACTGATGCTAATCTCAGCCGCATAATGGCTTTTGTACTCGGCACAATCTTTTTGATGTGCATGGGAACAGGAAGTATGATGGCTGAAACTATTGATGAGGCCGAAGTGGAAAATTCTTCCATAGCAGAAATTGATGAAAGCCTGAACTTTTTCACATCCAATACGCTGAAATCAGAACTTCCTGCGCAAGTAAAAGCTTTTACTCCGAGGTTTGAAACCAACAAGTACCAACTTACATGGATGCGCACGAACCCCGGTGTAAAACCATACAAGGTAATGGACGATTTGACCTTTGCCGGAATTCCTGTCTTCGTAGCAGGTATTATTGCCAAAAGCGAAAAGAAATCGTTCCGCCAGAACACTATAGGTAACAAGCATACATTGCTCACCGACTTCAGGACAAAAATCGATGACTACTCGCAATTTTTCGGTCCTGTGCTGACAACGGGATTAAAGATAGGCGGATATGAAGGCCGCTCCGACTGGGGACGATATATCGCCTCGGCAGCCATGTCTTACGGCTTTATGGCTCTTTTTGTGAACAGCATAAAATATACTGCCAAGGAGATGCGCCCAGATGGTACGACGGCAAATTCCTGGCCCTCGGGACATACGGCAACAGCCTTCGTGGGAGCCACAATCCTGCACAAGGAATATGGCGTAACCCGCTCTCCCTGGTTTTCTGTGGCGGGCTATAGCGTGGCAACGGCGACCGGTATTATGCGAGTGCTCAACAACCGTCACTGGGTGTCGGACGTTTTGAGCGGAGCCGGCATCGGTATTATGTCGGGCGAACTTGCTTATGCCATGAGCGACTTGATTTTCAAGAAGCGCGGACTATTGCGCGGAAGTCTCGACTCTAAATACAATATTATCGAACATCCCTCCTTCTTCTCCGTACAGATGGGTATCGGCTTCGGCTCTAAAAACATCGACTTCGACATGTCAAAGATTATGCTTGACGGTTTTGGCGATGGCGACAAGAATTTCAACTTAAAGCTCGGAGCTTCTACCGCAGTAGGCGTAGAAGGCGCTTATTTCTTCAATAAATACTTCGGCGTTGGTGGACGTCTGCGTGTAAACAGCGCACCTGTGAAAGGTTGGGACGGCATTACCGACTATGCTGTGGTCGATTTGATCGAAACGCTCTATGGTTCTGACTACAAGACCGACCTTAACGTGCAGAAATTCGTCGATGGTGCAGGAACTCCCGGAACTACCGGTTACAGTCACGCCCTTGTCGAAGAATTGGACATCAATATCAAGAGTGACCACTTGACAGAATTTTCAGCAGACCTCGGTGTTTATTTCAACCTGCCGCTTTCCAAGAGATTTGCCTTGGGTTCCAAACTTCTTGTGGGACGTAGCATCATGCAGGAGATAGATTTGAATATTGTTGCCTCAGGTGGTGAGAGACAGGTAAGTCTTTCTGCACCCGATCCTATGACAACGACTGTGTTGCTTCCCTCCACTTACACGTCTGAATGGGATTACTTTACCGTTGGTGGTAACAATACCACAAAATTCGGTACGGGAATTTCCCTTACCTACGCTTATAAGGAAAATTATGCCTGGCGACTTTTCCTTGACTACGACTACTCGTATAAGACCTATACGATGACATACAATCCAGCACAATTTGTTTTGGATGCCACTTATGCCTCTGAATTTGAAATCAAATTATCCGATATGCTCACGGCAGAAGAATTTGGTGTCATGGAGAGCCAGAGAGTTAAGAAGCCGCGCCACACATTTATCCTCGGTGGCTCGTTTACCATTTCGTTCTAGGGTTGTTCTAAAAATTAGGCTGTTTTGATTTGCTTACACTCTCTATAC
>CAMVJO010000136.1 GCA_947167835.1 uncultured Prevotellaceae bacterium | reverse complement strand
TGTTGCTCAGGAACTTATAAACAAAGTTAAACTAAAGTGCTGCGGAATTTAGGGTTATTGTTATTCTTGAGAGTAATATTAAGAAACCTAAATGATATCTATGAAAATACATTGTAAACTCTTACTTCTGACATTATTGCTGTCGCTTTCATTCACCAATAGCGTGGCACAGGTGGAAAACTACTGCTTGAAACTTTCTCCAGGCGGCAGTGTGGATTGCGGTCCCATGCCAGAACTGAACGGCCTCAGCGCTTTTACCATACAGTTTTGGTTTAATGCCGCGACTTGGACACAAGATGCCACTTTGTTCTCGCGCGGCGATGATTTATACGTAAGAATAGGAGCAGAAAATACGCTCGATTTCAAATTCGGTACAGAGACTTTCAGTCTAAAGCGCCTCAAGTTTGCTGTAGGTACGTGGGTGCCGGTAATGATTATGGCGAAATCAAACCGCATCACGGTCTATGTAGATAACAATCTGGTAAAGACCGTCAGTAAGACCATTACCCTCTCAGATTTAGGCAGCAACTTCATCTTTGGCGGTGATAACTACAGCGGACGTATAGACGAAGTGAGGATATGGAGCAGCCAATTGGAAAGCGACTATGAGTATTTCACTTATACCACGCTAAACAAATGGACTCCCCAACTGAAAGACCTGGTAGCCTACTTTAAGTTTGATCAGCCCTGGTGCGAAAATATCGTAGATTACAAAGCGCTGTTTTCTCCCAAGCAAAAGACAAACCACCACGGCATTATGTCACAAACAGGCGCCAAGCGTGAAAAAGTGACCGACAATAATGCAGGTTTGCCCTACCTTCTCATGGGAGGATACACGGATATCAAGCGTTTCTACGACAATGGCATTGAGGCAGACAAGTATTTGCTTTCAAACGATCTGATATTCCTCGGTTTGCAGTCGTATTCAGACGGACACGTCAAGCCCTTGTGTCTTAACGACCACGGTACGGCTAAGAAGTGCGAGTATCTGGATTTATATAAGAATATAAAAAGAAAAGGCGTCCTCTCCCTCGCCGGAAAGGGTTCATATCTGGAGTGTCCCTCGTCGGTATTTACCCCAAGTAACGCATATACCATCGAGACATGGCTGTACTTGGAAGAATGGACGGAGGGAGCATTTATTTTCAAGAAAGAAACCACAAATTCCCAGAACGGACTGTCCATACGTCTGGGTTCTGAAACAGACAAACAGGTTATCGTACGTATAGACGGCAGGGAGTATTTCTTTAAAACCCCTCTTCGTACAGGTACGTGGACATTTCTGGCTCTTACGCCAGGGGATGCTGCTTCAAACCGCAACACCGTATATTTATATATAAATACCAAAGCTTATCAGGCCGATGCCGAACTTTCAGACGCCAGTACAGAGTTTATGCCCTCGGGTATGAATGACCAGAAGGTATATATCGGACTGAACCTCAACGGAAAACTTGACGAGACGATGGTTTGGCACAAAACCTTCGCAGCAAGCGATATCAGTGCCCACCGTCAGGGAACAATTCCCATGCCTGGTCCTGGAAAACCCGTACAGATAGCCTTGATGAACCAAGCTTCGGCATATTACGGTTACGATAATCCAGACAATCTGGGATGGGACTACTATTCTATGGACGAATGGCGCAATATCATGGCCAGATGTTATGACGGATACTCAGGTTTCAGGATTCGTGCCGCCGTGCAGACACACAACAACTGGCAAACCACGATTTCGGACGCCAATAAACGTAAGATCTTTGCCGCCGATGTAGCAGCAAACTGCGGTCCTTACTCCGGAATAGAACTGGATTTGGAATGGATGGACGGAACGCAGACGAACCTTGGACTACTGGCCGACGAGATACTGGCCGTTTTGCCTAAAGACAAGACTTTGTATATTTCCATGCACCAATATGGCGCATATAAGTATCCAAAAGAAAAAATATCCAAGATTCACGGATTCACCTTCCAACAATACGGCCCGCAAAAGAACTGGTATAGTTATCAAAGCTTCGTAGATGGTTATAATGCCTTCAAGAACTACGGTTATCCCGACAACAAGATTTACTTGTCCTACGGTAGTACAACGTCCAACGGCTTTGATGCAAACAACAACTACGCCCGCGAAATAATAGGCTACAACTGGGGATTAGTGGGCGACAGTTATGTGCCCGCCACCGACGGTTCTCTGGAACGTGCCCAATGGAACGGCAATTACTTCTACTTCGCCGGTCCGGTACAGATATATAACCGCGCCAAATTCGTACGCGATAATCAATTGATGGGACTTTTCTACTGGGATATCTGCAATGACATCACTCCGTCCAACAAACTGTCGCTGAACCGTAATGCAAACTTCGCCCTGAACGCCAATGTCGATCCACGCGCCGACGAAGTGATAGTAAATCACCCCACCGCTATCCGCGAGGTCGTAGTCAATAAAGACGGAAGCCGTGCAAACAGCGAAGAATCGGCATATGACCTCTCCGGACGCCGCATCAATCCGAAAGCAGTCGGCAATGGCATCATTATCCTCAGAGACAATGATGGCAACACCCGCAAGATGCTTGTAAAATAAAGAAGCGATATCATTCATAATGGAGCATTTAGGGGTTATTCTTGCTCCGATTCCGATTAAGTAGTAAAAAACGACAAGAAAATTTGCCTTAGTCAAAAAAACACCTTATCTTTGCGCTCAAATTATGGAATAATACTCTGAAAGAGTTCTCGTTACGCACGAGAATTCTTTCAAATTTTATGCTCTTATCAAGAAAGAAAACAATATGGCATACATGACACAAGAAGGCTACGACACACTTGTCGCACGCCTCCGACAAATGGAAACTATCGAACGTCCTGCAGCCTCGGCTGCCATAGCTGAAGCCCGCGACAAGGGAGACCTGTCTGAAAACAGCGAATATGAAGCTGCAAAAGAGGCACAGGCTATGCTCGAAATGAAAATAAACGAACTGAAAGCCACCATAGCCTCAGCAAAGATACTGGATACCAGTCACCTGAAGGGCGATATCGTGCAGATACTCAGCACCGTGGAAATGAAAAACGTGAAAAACGGTGCAATGATGAAATATACCATCGTGAGCGAAAGCGAAGCCAATCTGCGCGAGGGAAAAATCAGTAGCACAACGCCTATCGCACAAGGTTTGCTCGGCAAAAAAGTGGGTGATGTCGTAGATGTGAAGATTCCACAAGGCACTATCCAACTCGAAATCGTAAGCATCAGCATCTAAGACCATGCCCTTGAAGGCTATCATATAAGATTTTACAATCATAATAGGGTTGTTCTAAAAATTAGGCTGTTTTGATTTGCTTACACTCTCTATACGTTTGTTCCTGCAACCCGCAGAGCTTCACCCTACGGGGCAGACAACAAACAGAGTGTGCGCGAAGAATTCAAAGATTTTTGAGTGATTTTGTTTTTAATGCCGCAGAAGCATAGCAAGCTATGGTTCAAGGAATTAAAGACAATGGCGCCAAAAAGATTGAAAAAGCATACAGACTAAAAAAAGCTTCACAAAATTTTAAAACCTAATTTTTAGAACTACCCAATAATAAATATTATTTCAAGCGTAGCGCCCAAAAAAGAAATGTCTCCTGTCGGCTCGAAATAGTATTTAGAATATTGAAAACAGCGAAAACAATAAAGAAAATGACAATATTCAGCAAAATAGTACGCGGCGAAATACCCTCATACAAATGCGCCGAAAACGAGGAATTTTATGCTTTTCTTGACATAAACCCCGTAGCCGAAGGCCACACCCTCGTCATTCCCAAGCGTGAGGAAGACTATCTTTTCGACCTCAGCGATGAAGAACTTTCCCGCATGATGGTTTTCACAAAACAAGTGGCAAAAGCCATCAAAAACGCCTTCCCCTGTCAGAAAGTAGGCATGGCCGTACTCGGGCTCGAAGTAAACCATGCACACATCCACCTCATCCCCTTACAAAACGAAGGCGACATGGACTTCCGCAAGCCCAAATTGCAATTAGAAGCCACCGCTATGCAGGAGATTGCAAAAAAAATATGGCAGGAATACACTAATATTCCAAAATAAATACCTATCTTTGCAGCCACAAAAAGAATCTACAACACAAGTAGATAATAATACTAATATGTCGGACTTGTAGCTCAGTTGGTTAGAGCAACAGACTCATAATCTGGAGGTCCTTGGTTCAAGCCCAAGCTGGTCCACACTAAAAATCAAGCACTTACGGGTTTCTCGCAAGTGCTTTTTTCATGTCTGCGTAAACAATGCGTAAACAAACTATTTCAGTCTCCGCTTTTCGGGCACCCAGTATCATAGAGTATCTATGATGCATTTTAGTCAGAATGGCCCTCAATATGCACAGAACAAATACGACGAGAAACTGCAGAAGGCTTACATGAAATATAAATAGCAATAATCTTATATAAATAGGAAAGGACAAAACCCATATTGAAGTTTTGCCCTTTCTTTGTTATAAATATTCAGAGTATTTGTATATTGTTTTATATCAATAATTTACGTGTTAAACAGTAGAAAAGTGACGAGGCGAATTCTATCGAGGCTTGTAAAGATGAAGATTTAAC
>CAMVJO010000135.1 GCA_947167835.1 uncultured Prevotellaceae bacterium | reverse complement strand
GAAGGTTCCTATGTTGTGGAGTGTCGCCGGAAAAACTACAAGAGTAGTATGCAGTATATCAAGGTGAAAGCAGGTGAATCTAATTCTTTTGAACTTATTCCACCCACACCAATAACAGGCATGTTGTCTTTGATTTCTAATCCTTTGGATGCTACTATAATTATTGATGGCAAAGAATATGGAAAAACTCCTCATGTTGTTTCCGAACTACCTATAGGTATGCATACGCTAACGCTCTCAAAAGCAGGATACCAAGATGTTACGAAACAAATAGAGGTTAGTGAGGGACAAACTACCGAACTGAATTATACATTGCAAACAGAATTGCAGCAAGGAGATAAAACTCAAAATAGTAGGAAAAGTGGTGATAGTTCCCCAAAAATTCGTACTTTTGAAGTGGCAAACAATGGAAAATCCGTTTCTTTCAAAATGATACGTATTGATGCAGGAACGTTTGAGATGGGAAGCAACCAGAAAGCAGATGAGCAACCCAAGCATAATGTAACTATTTCTGAGTCCTTCTATATGGGGCAGACCGAAGTAACGCAGGAACTTTGGGAGGCAGTAATGGGAAACAATCCGTCATCATATAAGAGCGACAAGAATCCTGTTGAAAAAGTTAGTTGGGATGATTGTAAGGTTTTTATTGCCAAACTTAATGTTCTTACTGGACAGCAGTTTCGTTTGCCTACAGAAGCAGAGTGGGAATATGCTGCCCTTCCAAAGAAAAAAGAGAGAAAATACGTCTTTTCTGGTGGTAATGAAATTGACGAACTTGCTTGGTATAAAGGGAACTCTAATAAAAAAACACATCCTGTTGCTACAAAGAAACCTAATGACTGGGGACTATATGATATGAGTGGAAATGTATGGGAATGGGTTGAAGATTGGTACGATAGTGAATACTATGCAAACAGTCCCTCTACAAACCCTAAAGGTCCTGCTACAGGTTCATATCCTGTCAATAGGGGAGGTAGCTTTTTCAGCAATCCTTCAGGTTGTCGTGCGGCCTATCGTAATTATTGTGCACCATCACGATGCGGAAATGACCTTGGCCTTAGATTGGCCTTGTAGTATAATAGAAATCTAAAACCAAATGCTACATCTATAAAGGATTAAGATTATAGAATACCATTATAAATCAATAACAAATATGAAATGTCATCTTTTCTTCATCAGTCTGTTTTTGATGCTGCTATCTATTCCTTGTGCGGCACAGCAGAAACTGAAGTTCAGGGTAGTGGAGTTTCAAGAAGACCCGCTCGACCTGACGGCCGTGGAGCATGAGAAACTTGATGCCAATGGCGACCGTTATGCCGTGATCAAGGTCTCTTCTGCCAATCCGGACGAGGACCTGAACGATTACCTTTTCAACTTCGGTTACCTGAATCACATTACCGAAGTTCACGACACCGAACTCTGGGTTTACGTGCAACGTAATGCCAAGCGTGTTACCATTCAGCGCGAGGGCTATCAGACTATTAAGGACTACGACCTGAAATCTACCATGATGCCGGGCAAGACCTACCACATGATACTCTCGAGCGAGGCAAAAAGGGTATATACTCAGATGGTACAGTTCAATGTCAGTCCAAAAGGCATCTTGGCTACCATACGCATCAAGCGCCAGACGGCAGATGCCAAAGAAGAAATCTTCGGAGTGACAGACAGTAAGACAGGAAGTTGCGCCAAGGCCTTGGAATACGGCACATACCACTATATCGTGCAGGCCGAGGACTACGAAGATTCTGACGGTTTGCTGACTTTGAGCAATCAGGGCGAGACACACCAGGAAGACGTCACGCTAAAGGCAAACTTCGGTACGGTAACGCTCCAGGTAGGGCAGGATGCCGACATCTATGTGGATGGCCAGTTGAAAGGCCGACGCATCTGGACAGGACATCTCAGGGAAGGAGTCCATTCCGTGGAGTGCAAGCAGCAATACTACACGAACAGCCTTCAGAACATCACGGTAAGGAATAATGTTACCGAGACCTTCAATATCACTCCGCCCACACCCATCAACGGCACGCTCTCTGTAACCTCCCAGCCGTTGGGAGCAAAGATTGTGATTGACGGAAAAGACTATGGTGTGACACCACGCATCATTACCGACATCGTGATTGGTCCTCATGCCGTCACACTCGTCAAGGACGGCTACAAGAGCGAAACAAAGAATGTGATACTGTCCCAAAACGAGACGGCCAATCTGGAAGTTGCGTTGAGCGATATGGCTCCCATCCGTTTTGAGTCTGTTCCCTCTCATTCATCTTTGTATATCAATGGCGCATACAAAGGTTCTACTCCACAAACCGTTACCCTTGCCTCGGGCGAATACAAGCTGCGCCTCACTCATAGCGGCTATCAGGACTACAACAAGACCGTTACCGTCAAGAGTTCAGAACCTACGGTAAAGATTCACATGAAGAAGCTTATGCTCCGTCGCACTTGCGGCTATGCACAAGTAGGTTATCAGGCCGGAAGCCTCAATGCCCTGACAGTTACGGCAGGTATGTATCTTTATAATTTCAATGCCGAAGCCTCATTTATCCTCGGTACCGACAAGAGTGAAGATATCTATTGGACCAACAAGTATTGGACCAAGGGTGGTGTATGCAACTACAAGGTGATGGGATTCGGAGGCAAGTTGGGCTATGGTCTGATCTTGAACAAGAATATCCGCCTCACGCCACAGGTTGGTTATACCTTGGCCAGGATTTCGGGCGATGTGGACAATCTAAATGTAGAATCTTCCACAGCAGCAGCCCAGATTGCTCCGGGACTTCGCTTAGACTATGCGTTGAGCAGTATGTTCGGACTGTATGTCGCTCCTGAATACGGCATATCTATATTCAAAGGAGATACTTATGAACAACTCTATAAAGTCTCCAGTAAGATTAAAGGCTGGGGCGAGGGCTTTAATGTAAGATTAGGCGTTTCGGTAATGTTCTAAAAACAGAAAATCATGAAAAAGCATTTATACCTATTATTATATATCACCTTTGCCGTTGTATTGACGGGTTGTGATGAGGGCGAATTTGTTTCAAGTAGCTATACGGCCAGTACCTCGTATGTAGGTCTGTCAGAATACGTCATCAACTTCGAGGGAACAAATACCAAGGTCTTGGAAGTGTCTGCGGGCGATCAGGAATGGAGTGTTCTGGTTAATGCCTCATATACTTGGCTGCACGTCACTCCCCAAAGCGGAAAAGGTTCGGCAAAGATAACTGTGAGCGTAGATGATATATCAAAGACTCAGGCAAACCGAACAGGTTATTTTTATGTCTATATCGGTTCGGTACGCCATACAGTAGATGTCTATCAGACGTATGTCGATGTGCCCGATAACTACGATACCAGAGAGTTCTCCGTAACCAATAACGGCAAGACCGTAACGTTCAAGATGATTTTCGTCGAAGCCGGCACATTCATGATGGGAACGAGCACAGGATACGATGACGAAAAACCTGTTCATAGCGTTACGCTTACCAAGAACTACTATCTCGGCCAGACCGAAGTCACTCAGGAACTTTGGCAGACAGTAATGAATCAGGCTCCCACTTCTGATGGTAGTCAATGGAAATCAAACTGGGGACTTGGAAATGATTATCCGGCTTATTATGTAAGTTGGGACGACTGCAAAGCATTTATCACAAAACTCAATACCCTTACCGGCCAGAACTTCCGTTTGCCCACCGAGGCCGAATGGGAATATGCAGCCCGCGGCGGCAATAAGAGCCAAGGCTATACCTATGCCGGCAGCAATAATGCTGACGATGTGGCATGGCATGAAGGTAACTCAGCAAATTCTTCACATCCCGTAGCATACCTCTTGCCCAACGAGTTGGGACTCTACGATATGAGCGGCAATGTGCAAGAATGGTGCGAAGACTGGTATCACAACACATATTATAGCGTCAGTCCTTCTGTTGATCCTCAAGGACCGGATGCTCCTTCGGCCACGACATTGCGTGTTGAACGTGGAGGCAACTATTATATCAGTTATGAAAACTATTGTCGCGTAGGTCATCGCAGTTCAAGTCAGCAAGCTAATCGCAGCTCCCTTGTGGGTTTGCGTCTCGCCCTATAGTTTATTCCGCACTTAGTATAAAAAAGCGCTTTGCTCAAGAATCCTTTGAGTAAAGCGTTTTTTTTGTTTTCGTTCGTGTGCAAAAACCTTGCTTCTTTATAGACTACAAGGTTATCCCGAACCAAAAGTGTTTATTTCCAATCTGTTTCGCGTTATTCCCACCCCGTTATTTGTTTTCTCTTCGCGTTGATAAAACTTTCTCTTCGCGTTGAGAATATTTTCTCTTCGCGTTGAGAATATTTTCTCTTCACGAAGAGAATGGAGAAACAACATAGAAATAACTGCCCAATTCCAACAACTTTGCCAAGGCTCCCGTTGTGGGATCGACAAATCCCAGGAGTTCTTCCTGTCCTTTTCCGCCATCACGACGAATGCTGACGCTGGCTTGAATACCTTTTGGCTCAATATTGAAACGCACCATCTGCCTAAGTATCTTCTGTGCCTCGGCCGAAAGCGTCATCACGTAGGTTCTGCCCGGCATGATGGTAGTATTCAGGTCGTACTTACGGACGGATGCGAAGCCGTCGCGCTCTATGGTGACATATTTGGCATTGCGTTGCACATATACCCAGAGTTCATCGCCACGCGACGAATCAACGATACTGTTTGCCATACCGAAATTGAAACGGTAGGCCGCCAACTTGTCTTCTGCCCCCGAAGCCGTCACCTTAACGATAGCATATCAAGGTCGATGAACAACGATTAGAAAGAAAAGAGACTTATTGAAGTATTCGTGGG
>CAMVJO010000134.1 GCA_947167835.1 uncultured Prevotellaceae bacterium | reverse complement strand
ATATCCCACATCTATACAGAGATATCCCACATCTATACAGAGATATCCCACATCTTTTCCGCAATATCAAATATAATAGTTTCCCCCACAAAAATTAATTCAATCTGACTTTTTTCAATGAAGAACGCAGATAAACGAAAATATTTGCGTATTTTTACACCGTGATTATTATTACAACCTAAAACTCCTTATAATATATATGAGAAAAACACTTGCATTCTGCCTCATCATTCAACACAAATAATGAATATACTATTCCAGCAGCCAGGATAAATGGCGAGGTACGTATCGAAGGGCTGTTTACTCCCAGTTCTGGTATCGCCACTTTAACTTCGGACACAAAGAAAAAAGAAAGATTCCTCTACACTATCGACGGACGTCCCTTGAGCGAAGAACCGGACAATGGACTATTCATAGCAGACGGAAAGAAATACGTGAAATAAGTAGGAACTCGTTATAGAATAATAGAAACAAAACATAACAGACTATGAGTATCATTAAACTTACGAAATGCCTTAAATCTGCCGAAGCAAGAAGCGGAAAAAGCAGGTTTATGTTGCTGATGTTGCTCTGCATGACTTTTACGATTGCGCAGGCACAGCAGACGATTAAGATGAAGGTTTCGCCCACCAGTTCAAAAGACGTAACGATACTGGTGAATCAAACAAAGAGTGGTGTGACCGTAGATTGGGGAGACGGAAATGCCGTGCCCTACTCTACCAACGAAAAAGGATTGAATGTCATCCAAGGTTCGCCAAAAGGTGAGGAAATAACCTTGACAGGCAGTAATATGTTGAGAACCCTTGTATGTGCCGACAACGATCTGACTTCGCTTGTAGTAACAGGAGCACCCTATCTGCAGTCGCTCTATTGTCAGGACAATCAACTCACGGAACTCTTGCTAACAAAGTTGAAGGCGTTGAAAGACTTGAATTGTGCCAACAACCAACTGACGAAAATTGGAATAACGGCTGCTGCCAATCCAGATTTAGAGACACTTAATGTCTCCGGGAACGCATTAGGAAACGTGAGCGGGAGTTCTACAGGAACAACCTTCAACCCTGCATTTACCAAACTGCAATATGCTGATGTTTCCGGAAACGGAAAAATCAAGATAGTTAGGATGACCAGCAACACCATGCTTGATTACTTGGATTGCTCGGACAATAATGTTACGACTTTTGCTCTTCCGACAGATAATCCTACTATCACAAGTCTTGTGGCAGAGAATAATAGTATTACCTCGTTGGGCACAACTACCTTGACGGCTATCCATCAACTATATGCAGACAATAACGCCATAACGGAGCTCCCTTTGAAAGAAGCTAAGAATCTGAAGGAAGTATCAGCAGCAAACAATCAACTTACTTCTGTAACTTTGCCCTCGCACAAGATGCGCATAGTTAATTATCCTAATAATAAGCTTTATTTCAACTCCCTGCCCAGAACACTCTATACCCCGGAATATGTATGCCTGTTACCGCAGAATCCATTCCCTTTAACAGGTATGAAAACGTATAGCGATTATCAGTATGCAGAACTGTCTCCTGGATATGCCGAGCGTGCTAATGCCGACTATTATGTAGATATGTCTGCCTTGCTTTCTGATTTCAATGGGCAGAACAGAACTAATCTCAGTTTCGTTTCGCTTGACGATCCTGCTAATCCTGTTGAATTTGTTCGCGTCACACGTTCTGATGGTGAAGGAGACTTCGTTAATTATAGTAGTGGAAAGATCAGTTTCCTTACTCCACACTACAGAGTAGTAGCAAAACTTACACATACCAATAAATATACTGAAGATTTAGGTTACGTATTCTATTCAGAACCCTTTGCCGTTTCACTGGAATATGCTCAGGCTTATGTTGCCGGACTTACAAATGTATATGCCGATAACGAAAATGGACTAAATGTAAGGATTGGTAACGGACAGATACATGTGCGTTCCGATAAAGACACTCAAGTAAACATTTATACCATCGATGGCAAGCGCGTATGGCGTGGCTTTGTCGGAAAGAAAGGCGCGGTTATTCGCCTGCCCAAAGGTATATATATGGTTAATAATAAAAAGGTTATTTTGTAATACTCTACATAAAAAACTACTCTTATGAAAGCAATAATAAAACATACCAGATACCTGCTGCTTGGATTATTACTCCTAAGTCAGCAGACCTTTAGAGCACAAGAGCTCTTTACTTCGAGCGTGCCTGTCATTATCACGCCCCACGCACAACGTATAGACTATAGTGAAAGAGTACTTTGCTACACCATTAAGTCTAACGTAGAGTTTTCCGTTTCGAGTGATGCCGATTGGGTAAAAGTTGCGAAACAAGTGAATAAGACCGTATATCTGCATGTAGCTCAGAATATGTCATCGGTATCTCGCACAGCAAATATCACATTTACCACATCCGATGAAAAGGCTGCTCAAGTGATGGTGCTTACTCAGACGCGAGACGAATCAGCAAGCGAGATTCCAACCGACTACAAGATAAAACCAAGTTCGGCAACAGGAACGAAGCCACAGAGTGGTGCAGACATCTCAAAGACTTATGATGATGACTACACCACTATGTATCATACACAATGGAGTGGATATACAGTTTCGGAAAGCGATCCTGCTATTCTGAACTATAAGTTTACAAACGTAGAGCAGATAGACTATCTAACTTACGTGCCTCGCCAAACTGGAGGCGATAATGGTAATTTCGGTCGCGTCAGACTTTATGTTACGGAGAAGGGTTCTGCTGAACGCTTGTACGGAACATATAACTGGGAAAAGACAGGTTCTTCAAAGTCTGTAGTTTTCGACACGCCATTACAGAATCCTACCAGCATCCGCTTTGAAGTGCTTGATGGCGCAGGTGGATTTGCCAGTTGTGCAGAGATGGAATTCTATCGTGTCAATACAGAATTGAAGAATGACCTCAGCATTTTTGCTGATGACATCTATTCAGAACTTAAAGAAGGCGTTACACAAGACGACATAGATAACTTAGAGAATCCCTTCGTTAAATCACTCGCCACTCAGATATTTAATAAGACATATAGTACGGAATACCGCGTGGCTACCTACGAAGCATTCAGTTCTCCCGAATATTGGAGCGACAAATGGAATGCTCCTGGTAAATACTACGACCATTGCGAGGGCGTTACGGGTATTAACATTACTCAAGGTAAGCAAGCTATTGCCGTATCGGGTATTCCTGCATCTCTTGGTGCTATTTCTTTACGCGTAGTGGCATGGTTCTCAAAAGACCTCAACGATAAAGGCGAAGGAGCCGGACCGGAAGCTTTCACCTTTACACTTAAAAACGGTTTGAATATCATAGAATATAAAGGAGCTAAAGATGCTTTGGCATATATCAATTATTTCATCTATGGCGAACCTACCAAAGATGAATATCCCGACGTGAAAGTACACTTTATCAACGGACAGGTGAACGGTTACCTTAGTAAGAAGAAAACCAACGACGAGATGCACCTGATGTGCAAGAATGCTCCCAACCGTTGCATAGACGTTGTTGGAGACCGCGTTCACTCCGTATGGGAAGCTAACGGAATGTATCAATATTGCAAGACTTCAACCAATCAGGCTAAGGGCTATCGTCAATATATCAACGTACTTGACTCGCTTCTCGTTTGGGAACATCGTCTGCTGGGCTTTGAGAAATACAATCGTATTCCACGAAACCACACAATGGCCTATGTAAACTATACTTACTATATGTTCCAAGGCTACTATGGCGTTTCTTTCAAATATGATACACAAAGTCGTGTATTGAATTGCCAAACGCTGATGAAGAAAGACGACGATGCCATTTGGGGACTTTCGCATGAATGGGGACATCAGCACCAAATGCAACCATACTTCTGCTGGGGCTCATTAGGTGAGGTATCAAACAACATGAACTCCTATTACAATATCCAGGCAATGGGATATCATGGTGAGTCAGACAAGATTCAAAGCTATTGGCCCAACGGACGCGCACAAGCTCTGAGAGACGAACCATACAAAAACGGAACAACCTACGTACCTAAGTCGCAAAGTCAGTCTTATCGTCGATTGGCTTACCTAAAACGTAGTAATTTTGGTATTGCAGACTACAAGACGTTGGCAGAAATGATGTCCGACAGTTTGATATACCCTGTTTCTGATGATGTTGTCACAACTTGGAAAGCAGGAGGCGTAGAACTCGACGTAACAAAGAAGATGCTTGGTATTTCCCATAGCGAAATGGGCGGAGAAGCACTTACTCCATTTGTCATGCTCTATCTCTATGCTTCGCGCAACTGGCGTACGGACTTCGCTCCCGACCTTTACGAAGCATTACGTCAGACTGATGAAGAAAACGGTTCTGTAATCGAAAAAACTGATGGCGTAGATAAATACGAGCTCCTTGCTTCAGCACAGAATGGTAACAAAAACAGCAAGTATTCCGTATTCAAACAGAAATATCCCAATAGTTGCTGGATTACGAGAAACTATATCAGTTCAAGTGGCATGACTAAAAACGGAAATACCGTTCCCTTCATCTTCAACTTCATTCGTAAATGTTCCCGCCTCACGGGTAAGAACCTCTTCCCATACTTCGAGAAATGGGGCTTCCTGCGAACCATAGCACTTGAGATTGGCGACTACGGAACTTACTATTACATGATGACACCACCCATGTATTACGAATTCAAGGAAGACATGCAACAACTCGTAACGGATGGTGTGCTCGAAGATATTGACGAAGCCACAATCACAGCCATATCCAACAGCAAAGACCTTTGGGAAGTAGAGTTTGGAACAACTCCAAATATCCCTAACGAATAAGAATACTCAATTATATTTAGGGTTGTTCTAAAAATTAGGCTGTTTTGATTTTTCAAAGATTTTTGA
>CAMVJO010000133.1 GCA_947167835.1 uncultured Prevotellaceae bacterium | reverse complement strand
TTAGAACAACCCTTAATAAACAAAGAGGGAAACGCCTCTTATGCGTCTCCCTCTAAAAATAAAGCATGGGAAAAATCAGAGATCTCCGCCGGGGCCATCACTACCGAAGCCTCCACCGAAACCACCTCCCTGCGGGCCTTCGGGAAATCCACCGCGTTGGAAATTACCCTGACGGTTTCCTTGGAACTGACGGCGATTCACCTGAATTCCGCCGCCACCCAGAACGGTATAGAGCTGCTTTCCTGTGAGTTTTTCGGCAAATCGCTTGCAATATGCACGTTTAATCTGAACAGTCTGCTCATCGTTTTTGAAAGTCTGTTCCAAACGTGCAAGAGCCTCTTCGTCTGTCATTTTTTTCAGGTCTTCGCGCATATCACGTCCGGACATTCTCACGTTTTGCAGCGTATCCATATATTCTGCGTAGAGCTGTTTGAACCAAACGGTGGTCTCTTTGTCAAGTTTCAGGCGCTTTGCCATACCATCGGCCATGCGTTCTGTCATTTCCTTACGACGATCGTCGCGTCTTGCGTCTTTTCCTTCTCTTTGTGCCATCGCTGTTCCCATAGTCAGGATTGAAACGAGGACTAATACCATAATTTTTTTCATAATGCGTTTGTTTTGGTTATTTATAGGGTTATTTTTTCCGTTTTCCTGACTTTAAGACGGAATAAAGTCGCAAAAGTTTAATTTTTAGAGGTTAAAAAGCCTTAAAACAAAAGATTTCGTTATTTTTGCTTTCGGAAAACAAACAGAACAACACAACATCCTTATTTTTTACAGCAAATTATGTTAGAAGTCAAAGAACTGCTCAACGAAATGGAAGAGCGAATGGAAATGAGTGTGATGCATTTAGAAGATACGCTGGCCAAAATCCGTGCTGGCCGCGCAAACATCCACATTCTCGACAACGTTCGCATAGACTACTACGGACAAATGTCGCCGCTCAACGTGGCAGCAAACATTACCACGCCCGATGCGCGCACTATCGCCATACGTCCGTTCGATAAGGCCATGTTCAAGGTGATTGAAAAGGCCATTATCGATTCCGAAGTCGGCATTACGCCCGAAAACAACGGAGAAATCATCCGTTTAGGCATACCCCCCCTCACCGAAGAGCGACGCAAACAACTCACAAAGCAGTGCAACAAAGAAGGAGAAGACGCTAAAATCGCCATTCGTAACATCCGCCGTGATGGAGTGGACCGCTTAAAGAAAGCAATCAAGGACGGACTGAGCGAAGATGTCGAAAAAGACGGCGAAGAAGACCTGCAAAAAGTGCACGACCGCTACATCAAGAAAATTGACGAGTTGTTAGTGGCCAAGAGCAAAGAAATAATGACTGTGTGAAGCACGGTATCGTTATTAAGAGCACAGGTAGTTGGTATCGTGTCCGTACCGACGAAGGATTAGACTTGGAATGTAAGGTGAAAGGTACCTTTCGCCTAAAAGAAATACGCTCTACAAACCCCGTTGCTGTCGGCGACGGGGTAACTATTGCGGAGCGCGAAGGCGAAACTGCCTACATAACGGATATCGACGAGCGCAAAAACTACATTATCCGCAAGGCATCCAACCTTTCCAAGCAAAGTCACATACTTGCCGCTAACATAGATCTGGCCGCCCTCGTGGTAACAGTTGCGCACCCCGTGACAGATACCACTTTCATCGACCGTTTTCTGGCCTCTGCCGAGGCATACAACGTCCCCGCCATCCTGATTTTCAACAAGACCGACCTACTCAACGACGAAGAGCGGGAAACGCTCAATATACTCCTATATATTTATAAGGAGGCAGGATATGAAACGATTTGCACCTCGGCAATAGATTTGACCGGCATAGAAACGTTGCAAAACACGCTACAGGGAAAAATTACCCTGCTGGCAGGTAATAGCGGTGTGGGGAAATCTACGCTTCTGAACCTGCTAATTCCCGAAGCACACGCAAAAACGGCCGAAATCAGCGAGGCACACGAACAAGGCACGCACACAACAACTTATAGTGAGTTATATCCTTTCGGTAACGGCGCACAAGGCGGCATTATCGACATACCTGGAATAAAAGGGTTCGGCACTTTCGATATGGAGCCCGAAGAAATCTCGCATTACTTCCGCGAAATCTTCCACATCAGCGCAGGTTGCCGTTTCGGAAACTGCACTCACACAAATGAACCCGGATGCGCTGTGCTCGAAGCCCTCGAAAATCATCGCTTAGCCCCTTCGCGCTATGCTTCCTACCTAAGTATGCTCGAAGATAAGGACGCTGGGAAGTACCGGAGTTGAGATATTCTCCCTTATTTCCCCACCCTATTATTTTCAAGCGCCACCCGAATTTTTGAAACCGCAGATATAATAAAAATGAGAAGACTTATTCTTTTAGTCCTCGGACTATTATTGCTTTTACCCGCCAAAGCCGTTCTGAAAGAGCGGTCTCTGCCGGCAACGCTCTCAGTTTTACGCGTAGAGCTCAAGAAATCCGTTGAAGAGCAGCAAGTTTTCCTGGGACGCTTCGAGGTTATGAGCGAAGCGCAGCACAAAAAACTCATAGACATCATCGAACGCAGCAGTCAAATCTCACTTATGCTTTATTCGCAGAAGCAAAACTATACTTTCGACCTAACTTATGCTTGCAATGAGGCCACTACGCAATATCGCGACTTCCAAAAAAACAAAATGCCCTACGATCGCATCCTCGGCTACTTAGATACGGAAATAAGTCGCTACGAAGGTTTGATTGTTGCCTTGAAAAATATGCCGCGGGGCAAGGCAAAGAAAAATGAAGAGGCCATTCCCGACAGTTTGCGCGAAGTTCCTAACGACGAAGACGGCGAACCGCTTGTTTTGACCGAAGAAGAAGAGGCCGATCGCCTGGCTTGCATCGAATATGCCGAAACGCTTTTGAACGGAATCAGACAATTGCGCAAGAAAATCACCCGCGACAATAATTTCTACGACAGAATCAGCGAACGCCTCAAGACTATTTACGATTATGCCCAGGTGCGTTTCCACGATATCCAGCACAGCATTTTCAAGAATGCGGGCGAAAACTATTTTGCTACGCTTCAGAACCTGCCACGTGCCATACAACGTGCGAAACAGGACGTATTGGATAAATATAGTAACCACGATTATGAAAATGTGCACACCGAATGGCGTGGACCTATCGTTTTCGGATTCGTAGGGTTCATCATTTTCTATCTTATCCTGGCAGTAGTCCTGAGTAATGTCATCGTACGCCTTGTTTTGCGCTACGTAAAACGTTTCCAGACGGAGACCATACAAAAACGCAAGCCGGCAATCATCATGGTATCTTGCGTATTGTTCTTTATCCTGAGCATCATGGTGGCTCGCCTGATAGTATCGCAGAATAACTTCTACATCATGGCCACTTCCCTGCTTGTAGAATACGCTTGGCTGCTTGTAGTGATTTATACCTCGTTGCTCATACGCCTCAGAGCCGATCAAGTGAAGAGCGGCTTCGTGGTATATTTCCCTATCGTGCTGATGGGATTATTTGTCATTATCTTCCGCATCATTTTCATACCAAATTATCTGGTTTCCCTGATTTTTCCACCGCTTTTGCTGGTGTTCTTCATCTGGCAATGGTTTGTAATCAGGAAACACAGGGAGCAGATTTCGCGTAGCGACGTGTTCTACACATGGGTGTCGATAGTAGTGATGGGTGTGTCGTGCATCATGGCATGGTTGGGCTATGTATTGATGGCTGTCCAAGTCTTAATCTGGTGGCTCTTCCAATTAACGGCCATTCAGACGATTACCTGTCTGATTGACTTGCTGGATATTTACAAGAAGCGTTACATATCGCGCCGTATCAACAGATACAATAAAAAATACAAGCGGGTATTGGCCTCCGGCCATGGGACAATCATCACCGTAACGTGGTTTTTCGACTTTATCTCGATGGCTTTGGTTCCCATGATGGGAGTATATAGCGTTATCTACAGTATATATTGGGCTGCCGACGTATTCGACCTTGCCCAGACGTGCATTACGATTTTCGTCTATCCGTTCTTGAATGTTGAAGGCGTCATACAACTTTCTCTCTTCAAGTTAGTGGTGGTTTCTGCCGCATACTTCCTGTTTAAGTACCTGAATTACGCCTTCAAAGCCTTCTATCGTCATTACAAACTGTCGGATTTCATGCGCAAGAACGGCGGGAGAATGGTGCGCCGCAACGAAATCAACCTGACTTTGGCCAATAACGTGGCAAGCATCCTGATTTGGGGTGTTTATATCGTAGGAGCCACCGTATTGCTCAACATTCCGAAATCGGGCATCTCCATTGTCACAGCAGGTCTCGCCACTGGTGTCGGTTTCGCCATGAAAGACTTGCTGAACAACTTCTTCTACGGAGTTTCGCTCATGGCTGGCCGTATTCGTGTGGGAGACTATATAGAATGTGACGGCGTGCTCGGAAAAGTGGAGAGCATTACGTATCAAAGTACCCAGGTTGTCACGCTTGATGGTAGTGTTATGGCCATTTTGAACAGTTCTCTCTTTGCAAAGAACTTCAAAAACCTGACGCGCAACCACTCTTACGAATTTTTGAAGATACCTATCGGAGTGGCCTACGGAGTAAACGTGAACGAAGTGCGCGAAATGCTCAAGGAAGAACTCTACAAACTGGTGAAAGTGGACAACTATGGCCGCAGTATCATTGACAAACAGAAAGGTTTCAACGTGATACTGAACGATTTCGGCGAGAGCAGTGTCGATTTGGCCGTCACCTGTTGGGTTCTCGTTTCTGAAAAGAATGCATTCGGCTACAAAATCAGGGAAGTCATCTATGAAACGCTGAATAAGCACAACATAGAAATACCTTTCCCGCAGCGCGATGTGCATATCAAGGAGAAATAAGGGTTTCCCTAAGCGTCTGTTTTTTTCAGACCGACAAAAAGAGTATTATAGCCCAGTGATATTCAAAAGCAAGGGTGCTATCGCAAAATCATGCGGCAGCACCCTTATTTCATGGCGTATATTTCATCGTTTCCGCAAAGAAAACGGATTCTCTTCGCGTTGAGAAAAGATTCTCATCGCCGTGAGAAAACTTTCTCATCGTGAAGAGAAAATTTTCTCAA
>CAMVJO010000132.1 GCA_947167835.1 uncultured Prevotellaceae bacterium | reverse complement strand
CACACCCCGACGTTCAGAAGCCTCATACCCCTATAATCAAAGCCCTCAAACCACCGAAAAAAATTAACTCAGAGCAAAAATTTGATATGTCCGAAGTAATCGGGGGTGAATACTCGGGAAGCCCGAAAAATAAGGGAATAGAGGCCTCTAATTCTATAAAAAGATCAAGAATTCGAGAATTTATAGAATTATGAATTGATGAGAATATGTAGAATAGTTGTCCTACGGACAATGGCGCGCAAGCAAAAATTCTTTGCAAGCAAAGCGGCAAAGCCGAGCGCTCTGATTAGAAATAAAATCTTTTACAGAAAAGGCGTAATTCTTTTGCTCTTTCAGAGCGGCACAAATGGGGGGTGCCATTATTACCACAGGGCGCTGCCCTGGACTATTTCCTTCTGCCTCTTTGAGGCGTCACCCTTTCTGTCTAAATAATATAATCGAGCCGATAGGCGATCCTTGATTATGGTTTGTCTTTCGCCTGCAATATCTGCAAATAGCATATAGAGGTTTCATTTCTCGGCGAATAGTGGAAAAACTTGCATATTTATGTTTTTTTAGGATTTTGGGCATCTTCTGTAACAAAATAAAAGCGTAATTTTGTAGCCGTAAATAAAAATTTTATGCGTTTATCCAGTTTATATACACTTATATCCATTCTCTTTTTGAGTGCTTCGACTTCGCTCTCGGCACAGGACTTATTGGCAAAACAGGCTCCGATTGACAGAAAGATGAAGTCGGTAGATTCTGTTACGCTCCACCGATTGATACAGAAAGAGGAGACTTTTGATGCTATCGTAAACCTATACAGCAGTTGGGATAATCAGAAAGCACATCCATACGCAGCCGAAAAAGCTCCAGAGACTTTCAAGATAGACCTGCGTGGATTCTGCATGCCTACGCCGAGCCGTAATGTCACAAGCGGATTCGGTTACAGACCTGCCTTCCGTCGTGTGCATAAGGGTTTGGACATCAAGGTATATACGGGTGATACGATTGTATCGGCATGGGACGGAAAGGTACGCGTGTGCCGCTATGATGCCAAAGGCTACGGATATTTTGTTATCGTGAGACATCCTAATGGATTGGAAACGGTTTACGGACATTTGTCTAAGCAATTGGTAAAAGTGAACCAGACCGTGAAAGCCGGTGAGCCGATAGGACTTGGTGGCAACACGGGAGCTTCGTATGGCTCACACCTGCATTTTGAAACACGACTGGTGAACGAAGCTATAGACCCAGCCGAAATGTTTGACTTCGCAAATCAGGACGTAATTGACGATTATTACGTGTTCAAACGCGGTAAGACAAGAACTGCAGACCACCTTATCGTAGCCAGCAACCGTTATAATACACGCGGAACGCAGACAAACGAAACTACAGAGCCCGCAACTGTAGAAAAGACGAAGGCACCTGCAAAGCAACCCAAGACATCCAAGTTCTACAAGGTTAAGAGTGGCGACAGCCTCTACAGCATTTCAAAGAAGTTGCACGTAAATATGAACCACCTGCTCAGTTCAAACCGATTAAGCAAGAAATCAAACCTCCGTCCCGGACAAATCCTGAAATATTAGGACAGAGCAAATATAGAATAAGAAGTCGAAATGTCTTTTACCACGAATCGGTAAGACATTTCGACTTTTTTTATTAAAATGGCTTGTAATATGAAACTAAACGATATGTGTAGGAGTGAAAGCCTTCGTTATTTCGCAATCCTCTCTTGTTAGGTTTAGTTTGGTTGGTATTCTTCAGAAGGAAGCCTGAGTAACGTTTTAGTTAAAGAAGTTCCAGGAGATACCCAGGCGAAGTACACGTTCGTTAAGAGGGTAGTGGGGTACAAGGAACGGACTTCCGCTTCCGGCTGAGTGATTCACGTGCGACATCATAACGTAGAAACGTGTGTGCTTCAGGTGGAAGTTTATATAGGCATTCACTATGGGGTAGTTGCCCACCTTTTGCCGAACGGATGTGTCCTGTAATACGTATTGTCCCACGATGGGGGAATAGTCGGGTGCTTCGTAGGCTGTGAAGTAGCGCATATCTGCCCCGATTTGGGTATTCAGTACGCGGGCTATCCTGAAGTCTATATAGAGGTTGGTATATATGTCAAGCTTGGGCAGGGGTATAATCTCGTTGTCGGAGGTAAGTTGCATCGTAAGGCGTGTGTTCCAGTTCAGTATGCCCCATTTCAGACGTTGGTCTATACCTGCCGTGATGACTTGCACGTTTTTATTGGCCTGATATACACCTACTCCATAAAGATACTTGGGATTGCCCAGAGAGTTGTTACCATCGGCCTTAGCGTTGTGCATAAAGTCTATGTAGTTCTGTATCGTGGCCATTTTGAAGAACAGCATCGTCTTTTTATACGAGAGCGTGGCTCCAATTGTGGTAGAGAAAACATTACTCAGGTTGTCTATATCCCACCATGCGCTACGTCCGTGAAAACGGGTAAACAGAAATGCGGGCTGTTCGTTGGCTATTCTTGCATTAACTGCCAATTGTATCGTGTCCTTACGTACGGGCAGGTTGAAGTCGGCATTTCCCTCTACGCAGAACTCCCCCCATTTCTTTCCGTCTGTACGCATTTCTCCAAGCACGTTATAATGCAGGTAATGTCCCTGATTCTTCATCAACTGAGCCCCTACGGAAAGGAAGTTCCTATAGTATTTGTCCTTGGAATCCACCACTTTTCCAGGCATTGTGAAGTGCTGAAACTCGTGTGAGGCGAAGATTCTCATGCCAGTCTTTACCCATTTCCTGAAACCCTCGTTCATCTCAAGAGCCAGTGTGTTCTTCACGCTGGTATATTGGAACATATCCTCAATGGAGTCGGTAGGCAGAAAATAATCGGCATAGTATAGTGGTTTTGTGGCCGATGCCCTGGCATTACTCTGTAGCAACCGACTGTTGAAGTCGTATTGCAGGGTGTGAATGACCTTGGCTACGGCAACAAATTCGGGAGTAAGTATCGTATCAGCCTTTGCTTTTGTCTTTGCTGCCATGTTGCCCCTCAGAGTGGTGGGAGAATCAAGACTGCTCAGGGAGTCGATGGTATCGGTACGCGAGAATTCTGCATTTAACTTGCTTCCCAAGATACTATCGGCCTGCTGTGCCGAAGTCTGTTCGGTAGCATTTTCATGAGCCTTCTTTCTCTTCACAATCTCGCCCTTGCTGTTGCGATATTGCGTATATCCCAAAGATAGGTTGTGAGTAAGATAAAAAGTGTTCAGATGCAGTTTGTTCCACGTCTTACTAAGTTTTGTGGGCATATCCGCAGGACTGTAAGCTGTGGGGAAGGATTCCGGTTGCGTGATATATGCATCATCCTCTAATCCGCCATTCTCCGTAATCTTCAGGTATGAGGAGTTGAAATATGCGTGAGCCTTGTAGCGTTCGTCAATATAACTGGCATAAAGTATTCCGGCAAACGAAGATGTGGCCTGATTCATATAGTAACCCCTGCCGTAAAGATAGTCAAGGTTGAAGCCCAAGCCCAGTTTCTTGCCTGCATTTGTGGCAAACATGGCTCTGAAAGTATCCTCTCCGTTCTGTTTGTCACCACACTCGTGGTATGTCAGGTTTGTAAAGGGCGACTTGGTATTTGTGAAAAGCTGTTTGGCGGGTGTTTTCAGGAAGAAATCGAAAGGCCTTGCAAAAATGAACTCAGATTCCTGCATACTCCCGTTCTTGCGGTCGAAGTAGTAGCGTGCTATGCGCGGACTACCCAGATTTCCGGTGAAATTATAGCCACCTGTCTTACCCGATGTGTCCCATTCGTTATTAAAAAGATGAGTAACCGTATCGGGAATGGCAGGCTTCACCTCGCCAAAGCGCGCGTCTATATTCCACACGTAAAAGCCAAAGGGAACATCGGTAGTCTCTATAGAATCATTGGCAGAGAAGTGATCGTCCTCCCTATTAGGGTTGAAGATATCATCAGAACTCCTTCCGCCAAGAGTCATCTGGGCGCTAAGTTCTGTGAAGCACATATATAATATAATAAGGAGTATGTAGCGCAAAGTCTGTTTCATTTCGCTGCAAATTTAGTGAGTTTTTTTAGATTATAAGCCTGCAGGGTGGGGGAAATAGTGAAAAAAGCGGGTAAAATAAATTTTTTCTATAGATGAATTTCATAGCAGATTATTATTATTTTCCCTTTTTTGTAAAAAAAAATGTACAAGATAGTAATAGTTAAAAAAAAATTCTTATTTTTGCATTTGTTCTTCGGAACAACTACATATTTAGTAATAACGGAGCGTTATGCTTTGCTTGCCCAGATGAAACCTGAGAAATTTCTAAAATGTCAAGCAAGAAAGTATGGCGGTTCGCGCGTAAAGCGTGGGCTGTTTATATCATTCGTGCGACAAGGGTTTTCTCAGGACCTCATCTGGAAGAGTGGAATATACAGTGCCACGCTTCCTTTTTTTATTAATATTTCTTTTGGTACTGAAGAATTATAGAGATTAACATAGATGACTAAATTATCAAAATCTATCCTAATGCTTTTTTGTACGGTAGGGATATTCTCTTCGTGTACAAATTACCTGCAGGTTTCTGGTGTGGCATATCAGTCTATTCGTACCAAGAATCCTGTCGCAAGTAGAAGTCAAATTCCCGCTGAAGCCACAATTATCGTTAGTTGTTATGTTGGTGAAAATGGGGAGTTTGATGTAGTTGTGCAAAACAACACGGATAAAATGATGACTATTGACAGAACAAAGTCATTCTTCCGTAATCAGAATGGTAACTCTATTCCTTATTATGACCCTACTGTTCAGGTTCGGACTCAGTCTACAACCGTTTCCGGACAGACGGGTGCTACAGTTAATCTTGGCAGCATTGCTGCAGCGGCAGGGGTTGGAGGAAGACTTGGAACGGCACTTGGCGGAGTTAATGTTGGCGGTAGCAAAGGAACTGCGACAACCAACACAAACACCACATACTATATTGACCAACCGCAAGTGTCTATAGCACCACACGGCCAAGTATCTATGGGCCGTACGTTTATGATAGAAGGGATTGGTGTGTCTATTCTTAAATCATTAGCGATGACATCCACTGAAATGAATAATGTTTATACGCCTACGCAGACATATGCTGCATGTAACCTTTGTGTTTCATACAGCATTGATGAAGGAAAAACCTACGAGACTATTTTCACCGATCTCTATTCTAATTCTTCTATGTTGCTATCCAAATAATTGGAGAATATTTATGTTTTATTAA
>CAMVJO010000131.1 GCA_947167835.1 uncultured Prevotellaceae bacterium | reverse complement strand
TATTGGAATTGTAACCTTGTGTAGGGAAACGTCAGTTCCTTTTTGTTTTTTAAATATTGGCTTGTTTCATCTCTAAATAGTTCGTTTTTGTTTTTTCTGCCACATTCTTGTAGTATCTCACGTATGATACTGAAGTATCACAGCTATGATACTAATGTATCTCACGTGAGATACTACGGAAATGTCCCTGCAAAATACCAAAACAAGGCAGAAAATAAAAGGATTGAGCGTGATAGAAACATAAAGATTGGATTATAGGGATCTTTCTGCACACTTTTGAGATGAAAGGATACCCATAATTTTGAATACTTCCGCTTTATCACAGAATACTACGGCAATAATATATAGGGATGTTCTATAAATTAGGCTGCATTGTTTTTGTTTAGATTTTGATTGGATTTAGCTTTAATGACGAAGGAGCGTAGCGAGCTACGGTTCAAGGAATTAAAGCTAAAGACGGCAAAAAGATTTCAAAAACAAGCAGAATAAAATAGAGACCAGTTTCTTAAAAACGTAATTTATAGAACATCCCATAATACAAGCGCATTATTACCGATTATCTCAAACCTATTTACCATTACTCTTACGGCATTCTCCCAATAATCGTTAAAAAATCACAAACGCGGTGACATATAGAAATTTATGTGTAATTTTGTAGCCGAAAGATTATGTGCTTATTCTGATATCACACTTAAAAACAAAAATATGAAAAAACTAAACTTCATCTGTGCTGCTTTGTTGTGCGTTTTCATGGCGCTTGCAAACTGCATGAGTGCACAAACTGTGCCTTTCCGCACAACGACTCTGACAGGGTCGGGAGAATTTGCGGATGACACGCCGTGGTACACCATGACTATCGGAGCAAATAGTTATGCCATCAGCTATCAAGGCAATGTATCGTACATGTCTCTTGGTAGCAAACTTGAAACCGTGACCGACAACGACCTTTGGTGTTTCGTTGGCGATGACACAAACGGTTATCACATCTATAACAAAGCTGCCGGCCCAGATAAAATGCTGGCTGCCCCCACTACCATGCAAGGAACCACAGGTTCTGGCTCTTATCCCAACCTTCTTGCCACGACAGAGGCAGAAAGCAATGGGAATACTGCCACTTGGATGTTTTCATCGTCAAGTGATATCGCAGATGCCGCAGGTTTGTATATGTATGAGAAGGGTTATGAATCCAACAAGGTAAATAACCGCAGCGGAGTCCTGGCTTTCTGGACAGGAGGCCAAGATGCCGGTTCGACTATCGTCATTAAATTTGCACAGCAGCGTGTAAGAATCAATATGGACTACGGTACTTTCACAAGTTCCAATGGTGCCAAGACATATCACGCCGTCTGGACTTCAAATCAAACAGAACCGCAATATTCTTTCTCCGTTGCCAAAAACAATATGGACACCACCTATACAAGGCCTGAACTCCGTTTGTATAATGGTAACGCAAGTTCTTATACAGTCCAAGTTGGCAGCGGTTATCAAATCAATTCTTTTGAATTAGACTTCTCCAATTTTTCTTCTTCGGAAAATATGACCTTGACATGCGGCACATACGCTGCAACAGCTCAGGGAAGCGAAACAGCACATCTGAGCGTTCCTAACGTAAACGATGTATCTGCCTCAATAATCATCACATCGGCTTCAGGAAGTAATGGATTTGTATGCACAGACAACTTCTACGTAAACATAGGTCCCGGGGCTGAAACAGCTGTTCAGACATCTGAACTGTTTGTTACGAAGAGCGGAGGTATTCCCTACCGCATACCTGCCATTGCAACGGCACAAAACGGCGATTTGATTGCCATAAGCGATTATCGCTACTGCGGAGCAGATATCGGTAATGGACGAATCGACTTGCACCAGCGTATTTCTACTGACAATGGCGTGACATGGGGTACTGAACAGGTAGTAGTAAGTGGTGACGGCGTATTAAACAGCCGCGGCCGCAACTATTCGCTCAGTGCCGGCTATGGAGATGCTTGTATCGTGGCAGACCGCGAAAGTAGCGAAGTACTTATGATGTCTGTCTGCGGATATCAGGTTTATACCAACGGCACACGCGATGTTCCCAACCCAGTTGCACGTTTCCGTAGCCACGATAACGGACAAACATGGAGCGAACCTGAATATGTAACCGAACTTTTCTATTCTAAGTTCGATACCGACTGCACACGCGGCCCGATCAACTCCATGTTTATCGGTTCAGGAAAGATTCACCAGAGCCGTTATGTAAAAGTAGGCCAGTATTATCGTCTGTATTGCTCCACTCTGACGAAAGATGTCAATAAGACTGAATGTAACTACGTATGGTATTCCGACGACTTCGGCGAAACATGGGAAGTATTGGGCAATAAGAACAATCCAGCCATACCTTCCGGAGCCAATGAGCCCAAAACAGAAGAATTGCCCGACGGAAGCGTTGTAGTAAGCAGCCGTATGAATGGCGGACGCTACTTTAATATTTTCAAATATACGAATGTAGAAAAAGCAGAAGGCAGCTGGATGACATATGCTACGTCAAACAGCAGCAATAATGGCGTATCAGCAGTAAGCAACTCCTGCAACGGTGAAATTATGATGGTGCCGGCACGCCGTAAGTCCGACAATAAGGCCGTTTATGTAGCTCTGCAATCTGTTCCATTCGGTAGCGGACGTGCTAATGTAGGTATCTATTATAAGGAAATCGCAAGTTTGCAAAATGACTGCAAGGATCCTGCCACTTTTGCCAAGAACTGGGATGGTCGTAAGCAGATTTCTTCTCTTGGCTCGGCTTATTCTACTATGTGCCAGCAGCAAAACGGTAATATTGCCTTCCTGTTTGAAGAAAATACCTACACCGCATCTTATACCATCGTGTTCAGAAGTCTTACACTCGAGGAAATCACCAACGATGCCTATACTTACGATCCCAGCGTGTCAGCAGAAGATTTTGGCTTGGTGAAAGTTACATATATCCTCATGGAAGGCGACAGAAAAGTGGACGAAACCGTTGTTCAGCAGGAAGTAAACAGCGATATCTCCATTCCTGAATCCTGGATAGTGGACGGATATGAATATAAGACTGAGGGAACTATCGGTACCACCGATTGCGTGATTACCGTAACCCGCACAATGAAACCTACACACACGAAAACAGTTAAAAATCGTGTGGCAGCTCTCGAAGTAGGCAAGAACTACGCTATTTTCAACACGGCGATAAATGGTTCTGAGAATCGTTATGGTTTTTACTACCCTGGAAACAGCACTTCCCTGTACTGCAAACTTGCTTTGCCGAGTGAACTGAATATTACCGACACATATCTTTGGACTGTTGAGGATGCAGGAAACGGTTTGTACGCATTCAAGAGCGTTTCTACAGGCTCATACATCAGTCATACGCAGCGAACACTCAGTACTACGCCGGCAGGTTGGGATGTGCAGGAATGGACATCCTCTACCGAGGCTCGTTCAAGCGTTAATTCGCTTAATGCCAACGAAACCGTTACCACAAATGCCAATCTCACCGCAGATGACAGAGTTTTCACGGTTGTAAATCCTGATGGTACGGACCGCTCAAGATGTTGGAACGGAAATACATACGCTTCTGGCGACAAACAAGTTCCTGCCCTGTGGAGCAGTTGCCATCCCTTCGCATTCTACGAAATCAAGGATGTGGAATTTATCTTTGTCACCTACATCGTGATGGAAGGTGGCGAGGAAGTGACACGTATGGTCGTAGAACAAGAACCTAACAGCGGACTGAATATTCCTGCCGCCCTGTATGATACAGAATTCTACTATTACAATATCGAAGGTACGGTTGGAAGCGAAAATAGCGTCATCACATTGACACGTACCCGCAAGGAAAGTGCAGAAGTTGTATATGAAGTCGTAGATAAAAACGGATACAAACTCTTTACATCCGACCCCGTTGCAACGGCTGTGGGCAATGTGATTTCAGACCTGCCGGAAGAATACAAGAAAGACTATACAAATTATAATGCCGAACCTTTAACCATCAAGGCCGGCAGCAATAAATTCGTAGTTACGGCCACATTTGATCTGCCCTTCCAGACATTTACCGATTTCGCCACAGCACCTTGGTATAAGGCTACTATCCGCACGGATTACTTCCTTTGCGTGGACGATAGTGAGCCGTATTATCCCACAAGCACCTATCAAGATGCCGATAACTTCAAGTGGACTTTCGCCGGTAACCCGTATGAAGGTATTAAGATTTACAATAAAACTACTGGCGAGGCACAAACACTTGGTCTCAGCTCGGCAATGATAAGTGGCGTAGAGAAACCGACGGCCGTAATGCAGTATTCAGAAACCGTTTGGGATATTCTGAAGAATGGCGACGGTTTCGTATTCCTATTGCCTGGCAAAGAAAACTATTATATGAACCAAAATGGTGGTGTCTATGGTTATTTAGGATTTTGGATTGACTCAAAGGGACGTAACGACGATGGATCAACATGGCGCGTAGAGCAAGTAGATGCTACTGGCCTCGAAACCATCGATACCACCGCTGCAGCATCTCAAATCACCTATGATTTGCAAGGTCGCCGCGTGAGCAAGACACAGAAGGGCGGTCTCTACATCATTAACCGCAAGAAGGTTTTGGTAAAGTAAGGACGTCCCTTTAATCGGAGCGCGCCAAAAGGTTTTTATCCTCGAGGCGTCTCCCAATAAACTCCATCAAATGCAGGCTGGAATGGCGTAAAAACCATTTCAGCCTGCTTTTTCTTTCAATAGGTGGCATCATTAGTGTCCCGTTAAAATCGAAAATATAGACTGTAACTTGCTAGTTATTATAACTTTGCGACGTTTTACAAAGTGCACGGATTTGAAATGAAACATCTGTTGATTATGATAAAATGCCCCAATGCCATCCCTCATTATCAAATTGTTAGGAATTCTATAAACGCTCGTCATTTTAAAGTTTATTTTTAACGGGACAGCAGTGAGGTGGCATCAAAAATTAGCTTTCAGGAAAATAATTCGGAGCTAAATCTAATTATCTCGGAACTAATTCCATTTATCTCCCAAGAAGTTTTTGAAAACTTAAAGTTTCACGTATCTATGCGCTCTTTATTAGTCGATATTTTCGGGGTTTTTCGGGATACAAAAATTTACCAGCAGAATAGGTGCAAATAGCTCGGAGATAAAAAATTTTTGCTCGGAGATAATTTTAGGGTTGTTCTAAAAATTAGGCTGTTTTGATTTGCTTACACTCT
>CAMVJO010000130.1 GCA_947167835.1 uncultured Prevotellaceae bacterium | reverse complement strand
GAATCACTCGGAACTGTCGGCAAAGGTTTATGAACTGATGCACGATGATTTTGTTGGCAACCGCCGCGGCATCTTTGAGTATGTACTTGGTGGCTGTCAGGACACAAAGCTACTTAATGTCCGTCTGTTCGATAAACCCACGATGCGCAAGGTTTATCAGCAGCAGACCGACAAGGCCAAAGCTGAGGGAACAAGCAATTGCCCCTATTGCGCCATTGGCCATGACGCCAACCGTCAGCGCATATGGAAGCTGGAGGAAATGGATGCCGACCACGTGACTGCTTGGAGCAAAGGCGGTGCTACGAGTATAGAGAATTGCCAAATGTTGTGCAAGCCACATAATAGGTCGAAAGGAAATAGATAGATATGGAAGAGATTACCGTTTCTAAGACATCAGCAGTTGAATTCATATCGCTTCAACTTTTAAAATATGCAACTAATCCAAATCCTGTTGCATATTTAATTAGTGCCTTTTGTGATGGGTTGAATACTTTACAAACAAACAAAATTGTAGAAGTATTAAATGAGTTAAAGGCGAGAATTGATAATATAGAAGAAAAGAGTGGGCGAAACCTTTACTTTGATAAAGTCGTTTTTGAAGAAGACATCTTGCCAGTATTACAGAAGGCAAAAGATGGGGTGAATGCTCAAAAACGAAAACTATACGTTGCATTTATGGCGGCCTGTATTCATCCTGATAATTTGGATTGTAAGAACAAGGGAATTTTCTCTAATTACTTAGACAAGCTTGACTATTTGAGCATATATATTCTTAACAGTTTAGGATGGCCTCTCACAGAAAAAAAACTTATCGAAAAAATAGATAGCAAATATGACGCTAATGTAATACTTGTTCATCTTTGGGATTTAAAGGCTAATAATTTGGTCGACAAAATAAGTGCCGAAGAATATGAGAGATTAGTTAGAAGATACGGGAATATCAAACTTCGTGATTCACAGAACGTATTCTTGTACAAAAGAAATAAGTTTGGAGATGAATTACTTAATTTTATCATCAAAGGAATGCCAAAAGAATAATAGCAATGAAAAAGTATAATCGTATCATGTTAGGCCGTGCCGGTCGTTTCGCCAAGATGTGTCGTGAAGAAGGTTACATTGGCGCAAACTTTGATATTAAGAAAGACCTGTCGGATTCGTTGCCTGAGAACTGGCGAGCGTTTAATGAACAGACCATTCCTCTTTGGCTTGAAAGCAACCCAGGCAAGAGTAAGACCGCTGCGGGAGTTGCTTGTGGATTTCTGTGGACGATTGCCAAAGGATTGCAAATTGGCGATGTCGTTCTGTGTCCTTCAGGCGAAGGTACTTACTATGTTGGCACGATAGCGGGCGATTATTACTATGTCCCTAATACAGACCTCCCACATCGTCGCAAAGTGGAATGGAGAGACAAAGTAATTGCACGAAAGAGCATGTCGCAGAAATTACAAAACTCTACAGGCTCAATAGGGACTTGCTGTGACATTACTCGCTATGAAGAGGAAATCGAATCGTTAATTACAGGGTCGGCTACTGTTGTGAATCCAGAGAAGAAAGAACTACCAGAGCCAGCAAAGAGTTTTGAAGAGCGTTCACTTCATAAACTATTCTGTAGTTATCTTCGAACTCGCAGCATCTATGCCAAAACGATTTTCCACGAGAAATCATCTTCTCGTGTGGACTCAGCCCAGAAGTGGGTGCATCCCGATATTGTGGGTGTAGAGTTTGAGGAATTTAAGAACGATGCTACTTTGTCACTACTGAAAGCAACAGAACCCAAGGAAACGGTACATCTATATTCATACGAACTGAAGAGAAAGATAGACTCTGACTACCAGTTAAAGCAATACTATTTCCAAGCGCTATCAAACTCTAATTGGGCTAACTTTGGGTATCTTGTAGCTTTTGAGATAAATGATGGACTGGACGAGGAAATGGAACGTCTTAACAATGCGTATGGCATAGGCATCATACAAATGCAAGATGGCAATTGGACTATACTTTATCCTGCAAGAGAAAAGGCTCTTGACTATAATACGATTGAAAAGCTGAACAATCTGAATCGTGACTTCTGTACCTTCATCGATAAAATCTCTAAAGTACTGAATGCTCCAGAGAAATATATTAAGGAAGCTAAAGATTCTTTCGAGTCCATTTGCGATAAGATATTTGAATCAGACGAGGAACAAGAGAAGTATTGTAAGGAGCATAATATACCATACTAAATGATTTGGATATGGAGATAAAAGATTTCATAGAAGAGTCGCTGCTGCAAATCGTGGACGGTGTTGCAAATGCCCATAAATCGCTGGCACAGAAAGGGGCGTACATTCCGACCAGTGACATCACGGGACAGGGAGGCTACTACGACTCAAAAGCCATTCCCGTCATAGAGGAAATACGGCACTATCTGAGAATCGACTTCGACATTGCCGTCGTCGTGAACGAAAGCCGCGATCTCCGCGTGGAAGGCGAAGCAGGTATAAAGGGCGCCTCGCTGAAGGTCGCAAAAATAATAGAAGCCGAGTCGGGAATGGAAGCAAGAGCCAAGGGAGCCTATGAGTCGGGACACAAGCAAGAAGTGGTACACAGGATAAAGTGCAGCATCCCTCTCGCGCTACCGAAAAAGCCAAACGAGCAATAAGCCGTCAGCCTTCACCACCACACATTATTATATAATATAGGTCGTCCAAATATGGGCGGCTTTCTTTTTCTAAAAAACCGGGAGGCCACCATCAAACTCCCGAATCTCTTTGCCAATATGGAATCCTCTCTTTAATTGAAAAAGCGGATAGCGCCAAAATAACAAACAGCAACTATATCTTCGCACGAAGATATAGTTGCTGTTCGTATATAGAGAATAAAGTGCAAGGACTAACGACGAAGCCCTACCCTTTCTGATTTGCTATATTCAGGAAAATGCGACGTAAGACTTCCTGAGCGATGTGTATGTCGGAGAGACCGAGACCGCGCAGGGATTCTTTCAATGTGATAAGCGCAATTTTCTCTGCTCTGTCGCGCACGGCTCTTCCGTATGCCGTGAGATGTATCAGATTGGAACGATGATCTTCGAAGTTCAGGCGACGTTCCACCAAATTCTCCGCTTCCATCATATTGATGATGCGCGTCATGGAAGGTTTGTCCTTATAAACCCTGTCGCACAACTGACGCTGCGTGATCAAGTCCTCTTCTGAAAGGAAAAACAGCACGGTCCATTGTTCGGGAGTGATACGTAAACCGCCTTCAATGAACTTTTTCTGAAGTTTCTTGTTCATTGCCGTAAAAACCTTACCGTTGAGAATAGCGAAAATCAGACTGACGTCGAAATCCAGTTCCATATTATAGGGTTGTTCTAAAAATTAGTTTATAAATATTGGGAAGTCCATTTAAGTCTGTATGATTTTTCAATCTTTTTGGCGCTTTTGTCTTTTATTCCTTGAACCATAGGTTACTATGCTTCTGCGAAATTAAATACAAAATCACTCAAAAATCTTCGAAAACTCAAAACAGCCTAATTTTTAGAACAACCCTATATATTTAAAAAGGAGTGATACGATGATTATGCGGTAGAAACTCGTTATACCTTCGTAGCATAAATAGAATATGCTGATACTTCACGAATAAAATCCTTAGAACGGCGCATCATTACCGGGACCGGCAAAAGGTTTTCCGGCATCTCCCGAAACAGGTATGTCACCTGGATTCACGGCTGGGGCATTCTGCGTGAAATGCTGGCCATCGGCTACGAAACCTTCGGCAGGATGCGGAACATTTCCCTGACTGTCATTCTCAAAGCGGGTGTATTGTCCCATAAACTTGAGCAACACATCACCTACTGCACCATTACGATGCTTTGCTATGATGACTTCGGCCTTTCCGCGAAGGTCGTTTCCATGACTGTCGGCATAAATATGATAATACTCCGGACGGTGAATGAAACATACCATATCGGCATCCTGTTCTATGGCTCCTGATTCACGAAGGTCGCTCAACTGCGGACGTTTGCCCTCACTTTTACTATCACGTTGCTCTACGCTACGGTTTAACTGGCTCAAAGCCAAAATTGGTATGTTCAATTCCTTTGCAAGTCCTTTCAATGAGCGGCTAATGGTGGAGACTTCTTCCTGACGACTGTTATATGTCATACCAGAGGCATTCATCAACTGAAGATAGTCGATCATAATGATTTTTACTCCATGCTCACGTACTAAACGACGGGCTTTGGTGCGCAATTCAAAGACAGAAAGCGATACGGTGTCGTCAATATACAAGGGTTTGCCGTAGAGGTCGTTGCTCTTGTAGTCCAACTGTCCCCATTCGTAGGGAGCCAACTGTCCGCTGCGTATCTTGTCGCTGGGAATCTCGCAAACATTACTGATAAGACGGTTTACAAGTTGAAGATTGGACATTTCCAAAGAAAAGAAAGCCACCGGAACACCCTGATCTATGGCAATATTTTTAGCCATAGAGAGCGCAAAGGCGGTTTTTCCCATAGCAGGACGGGCAGCTAAGATAACAAGGTCGGAATTTTGCCATCCACCCGTAATTTTGTCGAGTTCTGTAAAACCGGAAGAGATACCGCTCAAACCACTTTCGCGTTTTGCAGCCATTTGTATGTTATTAAAGGCTTCTTTCACGACAGGATCAATAGCGGTATAGTCGCGCTTCATGTTTCGTTGCGACAATTCAAAAAGACTTCCCTCGGCATCTTGCATCAAAGCGTCGATATCCTCGGTCTTATCGAAGGCACGTGTCTGTATCTGGCTGGTATAGGTAATCAGTTCGCGCGCCATGTATTTTTGTGCGATGAGACGTGCGTGATACTGTATGTGAGCAGACGAAGCCACGCCACCACTTAACTGACTGATGTAGTAACTTCCACCCACCTCTTCCAAGTCTCCGTTTCGCTCCAGACATTCAGTTACAGTCAGCATGTCAATGGGCTTTTCCTGGAAACCAAGTTGCTGTATGGCACGGTAAATCATCTGATGTCGGGGTTCATAGAAACTTTCCGGCTTCAGAATGTCACTTACCATCGAGTAGGCTTCCTGTTCGTTCATCAAAGCGCCCAATACCACCTTTTCTATTTCAGGCACCTGCGGCTGAAGATGTCCGTAGTCGTCAGTAACACTTGATGGCTTCTTCGTATTTTTTGAAGTTGGCTTTTTTATTGTAGGCATATCTTATTCGATACTATTTTTCAAAACAAAATAATGGGTAGTTCTAAAAATTAGGTTTTAAAATTTTATGAAGCTTTTTTTAGTCTGTATGCTTTTTCAATCTTTTTGGCGCCATTGTCTTTA
>CAMVJO010000129.1 GCA_947167835.1 uncultured Prevotellaceae bacterium | reverse complement strand
GATTTTGTTTTTAATGCCGCAGAAGCATAGCGAGCTATGGTTCAAGGTATTAAAAACAATGGCGCCAAAAAGATTGAAAAAGCATACAGACAAAAAAAACTTCACAAAATTTTAAAACCTAATTTTTAGAACTACCCTTTAAATAGTGTCGAGCTAATTCTATTTTGCTCGGAGCTAATTTTCGTTATCTCCGAGCCCATTAACCCCAAACTGTCCATTAGCCCCATTCCTCCCCCCAGAAATTATTCGCAAAGCCTTCGTAATAACGTAATACCGTCATACCATTATAACGAAAGCCGCTCAAACACTTCCCATTTATGTTCAAAAACACTCAAAGAATATAACAAAAGTTGTTCAAATGGCATCAAAAAAGCGTAATATTGTCTGTTTTTACGCAAAATGCTTTCAGTTGTTAAAAAAAGTTACTATTTTAGCCGACTGAAATCAAATCAACTAAATAAAACATTTAAGAATTATGGAAATTCATCCCCTATTTTGGTTAGTGCCCGTCGCATCTGTCGTGGCACTGAGCATGGCGTGGTTTTTCTTCAAGAGCATGATGAGTGCAGATGAGGGAACTCCGCGAATGAAAGAGATTGCCGAGCACGTACGTAAGGGTGCAATGGCATATTTGAAGCAGCAATACAAGGTTGTGCTGTATGTATTCATCGTTTTGGCCGCACTATTCTCTGTAATGGCCTACGTATTGCACGTTCAGAACCCATGGGTTCCGTTTGCCTTCCTCACTGGTGGTTTCTTCAGCGGACTTGCCGGATTCTTCGGCATGAAAACAGCTACGTATGCCTCAGCGCGTACCGCCAATGCCGCCAGAAAGAGCCTGGACGGTGGACTTAAAATTGCATTCCGTTCAGGAGCTGTGATGGGTCTCGTCGTAGTAGGCCTCGGTCTGCTGGATATCGCTATTTGGTTCCTCGTATTGAATCACTTCTACGCAGGAAGCAATGCAGCCCTCATCACTATTACCACCACTATGCTGACTTTCGGTATGGGAGCCTCCACTCAGGCATTGTTTGCCCGTGTTGGCGGTGGAATATACACCAAAGCCGCTGACGTGGGCGCCGATATCGTAGGAAAGGTCGAAGCAGACATTCCTGAAGACGACCCCCGCAATCCCGCAACCATAGCAGATAATGTGGGAGACAACGTTGGCGACGTAGCAGGCATGGGTGCTGATTTGTATGAGAGCTATTGCGGTTCTATTCTCTCCACCGCCGCTCTGGGAGCCACCGCTTTTGCCATGAGTGCCGGAGATATGCAGATGCGCGCCGTAGTTGCTCCTATGGCCATCGCCGCTGTGGGCATCTTCCTCTCACTTATCGGTATCTTCCTCGTACGTACAAAAGAAGGAGCCACCATGCGCGACCTTTTGCACTCACTCTCTTTGGGAACAAACGTAAGTGCCGTACTGATTGCAGCAGCAACATTCGGCATCCTCTACGGTCTTGGCCTTGAAAACTGGCTTGGACTCTCGTTCAGCGTCATTAGCGGTCTGGCTGCCGGCGTTATCATCGGACAAGCCACAGAATACTATACTTCGCACAGTTATAGTCCTACACAGAAGATAAGTGAGGCTGCACAAACCGGTTCTGCTACCGTCATCATCAAAGGTATCGGAACGGGAATGATATCTACCTGCGTGCCTGTGCTCACTATCGGCGTGGCTATCATGCTTAGTTATCTCTGCGCCAACGGTTTCGACTTGCAGATGACATCAAGCAGCATCTCCATGGGACTTTATGGTATCGGTATCGCCGCCGTTGGTATGCTCTCCACACTGGGCATCACTTTGGCCACAGACGCCTATGGTCCTATCGCAGACAATGCCGGTGGTAACGCAGAAATGAGCGAATTAGGCGAGGAAGTGCGTCATCGCACCGATGCCCTTGACGCTCTTGGCAACACAACAGCCGCTACCGGTAAGGGATTTGCCATTGGCTCGGCTGCATTGACGGCTCTTGCGCTCTTGGCATCCTATATCGAAGAGGTAAAGATTGCTATGGCCGGTAAGATGATTCCTAATGTCGATGGAAAAGAAATTGATGCCGCTACAGCATCTATTCCCGACTTTATGAATTATTTCCAGGTGAACCTAATGAATCCGCGCGTGCTGGTAGGAGCCTTTATCGGCGCAATGGCAGCATTCTTGTTCTGCGGACTCACCATGGAAGCCGTTGGACGTGCCGCTCAGAAGATGGTAGTTGAAGTTCGCCGCCAGTTCCGTGAAATTAAGGGCATACTCGAAGGAAAAGCCACGCCCGATTACGGTCGTTGCGTAGAGATTTCAACCCGCGCTGCCCAGCACGAAATGATTGTGCCCTCTATTCTGGCCATCATCATCCCCATTGTAACAGGTATCGTACTTGGCGTTGCCGGTGTGCTCGGACTATTACTCGGTGGCCTGTGCGCAGGATTCACCCTCGCCGTATTTATGGCAAATGCCGGCGGTGCATGGGACAATGCTAAGAAGAACGTGGAAGAAGGTAAGTTCGGAGGAAAAGGTAGCCCGGCACACAAAGCCACTATCGTGGGCGACACAGTTGGTGATCCGTTCAAAGACACCAGCGGCCCGAGCCTGAACATCCTTATCAAGCTGATGTCTATGGTTAGCATCGTCATGGCAGGTCTTACCGTAGCATGGAGCATACTTTAATGCGCATCATTATGATTTGTCACGGCACTTTGTTGCTGTGACGTCCAGATAAAAACAAAAGGAATCCCTTGCCTCCCTCATAAGGTTGGCAAGGGATTTCTTTTCATCAAGTATTCAACAATATAAACGCACCATTTCGCGATTATCCTACATGATAATGACGAAATGGTGCGTATCTTTACAATTAGAGTCCGAGTTCGGATAGCAATCTACCGCAGAAACATCTTGTAACAGCGGGCTACGAGCTTATTCCTGCTCCTTAGTAGAAAGTTTTGGACCGAAACTTAGGTCTCCTGCGTCGCCAAGTCCCGGAACGATGTAGGCAGCATCGTTCAGTACGGGGTCAATGGCAGCCGTCCAAAGGGTAACATCATCTTCGGGGAAGGCTTTTTGCAGATTAGCGATACCTTCTTCCGCTGCAATGACGACACATATATGTAGCTTCCTCGGAGCACCGGCTTTCAGGAAGGCTTTATAAGCTAATTCCAAGCTACCGCCCGTTGCCAGCATGGGATCTACCAAAAGGAAGGTGCAATCATCCAAATGTGGCGAGGCCATATATTCAAGGTGTATCTTCAGTTCTTCTTTCGAGCCTTCCTCACGATAGGCTGCCACAAAAGCAGAATCGGAACCGTCGAAGAAATTGGTAAATCCTTCCTGCAAAGCCAAACCTGCACGCAAAACCGTACCAACAACGATGCGATCGTCGTAAGTGGAGACTTGTTTTACGCCAAGTGGGGTATGCACATCTTTCACGGAGTAGTCCAGCGTTTTACTCAACTCGTAAGCCATCAGTTCTCCGATGCGACGAAGATTCTGACGGAACAATGTGCGGTTTTTCTGATAGTTGGCATCGCGTAATTGCGACATATAGCAATTGATGAGCGAATTATTTTTACTTAAATCAACTACTTTCATATATTATATAAGGTGTTAGAATTTGTTCTTTCCTGCAAAAATACATATAATCTTGATTTCAGACAAATTGACGAAAAGAAAAATAAGCAACTGGCCGCGAAATGGCTCGTTCCCTACCCTATTACCCAACATTCCCGACATATTAACAGCGGAAGCACGGGAAACTAAAGGGTAGTTCTAAAAATTAGGTTTTAAAATTTTGTGAAGCTTTTTTTGGTCTGTATGCTTTTTCAATCTTTTTGGCGCCATTGTCTTTAATTCCTTGAACCATAGCTTGCTATGCTTCTGCGGCATTAAAAACAAAATCACTCAAAAATCTTTGAATTCTTCGCGCACACTCTGTTTGTTGTCTGCCCCGTAGGGTGAAGCTCTGCGGGTTGCAGGAACAAACGTATAGAGAGTGTAAGCAAATCAAAACAGCCTAATTTTTAGAACAACCCTTAAATGTTCACGAAGGTAGAAAGGTAGAAAGGTGGAAAGTGGACATTAAGCATTTTCGCGGGCGCTGCAAGGGCAGAAAAGAGACATCTTATGCATAATTTTTAATATATTATTATTACCATATTTGTTATTATTATTACCATATTTGTTATTATTATTACCATATTTATTGTTATTATTTATAATTATTATTACCATATATATATTATTATAGTATTAAAATATAAACTCTATATTGCAAAATGTGGGAAATTTCCCTGTTCCCCCACTTGAAAATAGCTTAATGTCCACTTTCTACCTTTCCACCTTTCTACCTTTCTCATCAAAAAAATGTGAATGAAACGGCATCATTATCAAAGAATACTTTGTATTTTGCGTCAGAATAAGATGTAGGAGTTTTTTTTAATGGCAGCAAGACAATAGCCCAGGCAGCGCCCTGGGAATAAATAGTCCACCGCGATATGCGCCCCGAAGGTGGCAAAAGAAGTAATTCTTCGTACATATTATAATTAAAGGTCAAGAATTCGAGAATTTATAGAATTATGAATTAATGAGAAGATGTAGAATACTTGTCCTACGGACAGCAGTGGCGCGAAGCAACAATTCTCTTATTCTTCAATAATTCAAAAGAAAGAAAATTCTTAAATTCTTTGCAGAGCAAAGCGGCAAAGCCGAGCGCTCGAATTCTTGAAAAAAATCTTTTAATAGAATAGGGGAAACTCTTTTGCTCTTACAGAGCGGCACAAATGGGTGATACAATAACTACCACAGGGCGCTGCCCTGGGCTATTTTCTTCTGCCTCTTCAAGGCGTAATTCTCTATTATTATTTATAGGGATGTTCTATAAATTAGGCTGCATTGTTTTGTTTAGATTTTGATTGGATTTAGCTTTAATGACGAAGGAGCGTAGCGAGCTACGGTTCAAGGAATTAAAGCTAAAGACGGCAAAAAGATTTCAAAAACAAGCAGAATAAAATAGAGACCAGTTTCTTAAAAACGTAATTTATAGAACATCCCATTAGTGTCCAATAAAAATTGGACGAGTTAAATAATTAATCAAACAGTCCCTTAAAAAGGGGACAATCGAGTTCTTTGACATTATTGAATTTAGTCTTATCGAACAGTTCTCTAAGCGGTGTTTTGTCCGTAAGTGATATGCTGAGAATCTGCAAGACCTCATAGGTCGAGCGTTTCAGCTTCATGTCATGCTGGACAATCGCCACGAGGCAGTAGGCTGTAATGGCTGCACTGATCTGTATTCTGACAGCGTTCTCCGTAGTGC
>CAMVJO010000128.1 GCA_947167835.1 uncultured Prevotellaceae bacterium | reverse complement strand
GGCGTTTTTTACATTTTTACCTCAACGATGCCGGTGGGTACAGGGCCTCTGATAACCTGGCAGTCGCTGGCAACGTTGTAAAACGTTTTGGAAGTGGGATTTTCCACCATGTTACCATCTCCATTCACGAAGTTTACGTATTGCGGCACGTAGATATAATGCAGGTTGGGGCATTCTTCCACGGCATACTGCTCAATAATGCTGACACCCTCGGGGATATAGAGCACGTTCACGTTCCTATTGTCCGCAAGTGTCCTCTTCTCAACGCAATAGAGCTTGGGAGATAATTCTATGTAGTCGGCACCGGTCGGTACATAGTCCAACTGGTATTTTTCACCGTCCCTGCGGTAAACTACGCCCTTGTGACTGGCCAAATATGGGTTCTCTGGATCAACATGTACGGCTTCAAGTGATTTTGTATCGTAGATACGCAGTCCGAGGTTGTAGCTTTCGCCTAACGACTTAACACTTTTTCCCAGATATATCTGCTTTACGTCTTTAGAAAGCTTATTCATCGGGTTGAAAATGCTGATTTGGAAACCGTTTTTGCTGAATGGTACTACGAGAATGCTGCCTTCTGTGTTCTTTACTCTGGTGATTCCAAACAGACCGTTGTAGAAACTGTAAGTATAGGTGTCGTCTTCCCAGATAGCTATGTCTGTGCTTTGCGGACATAACTTGTCTTTGTAGTTTGATGTGCCCGAGCAAGACCATTGGCGGTTGTTTGTAGCATCGCATACGTACCAGATGTTGTCGGCATGGACATAACTCCAGGCGTGTCCCAGATACTGTTTATTATAAATAAGGTATCCATTCACATTGAAGCTGCGAAGTCCGGCGCAGTGCGTCATCACGTTGATGAGGTTGCTGTAACCCTGGCAATTCGCGCGGTGACTGGTAAATGTGACGTAGGCAGATTGTTCTATGTTCACGCCTTCGCTGTCATACTTCGTGTTTGCTACTACCCAATTGAAGATAGCATTGTATTTCGCCTTTTCCGTTCTCTTTCCGGCGATGATTTTCTCCACCGCTTCGGCTATTTCGGCATATTGTGCCGCAGTAATTTGCACCGTGCCCAGGCTTGTGCCTAATGTATCGTCGGCCACGCGCAACAGTCTGTAAATTTGTATGTTGGGGTCGTAGGCAGCCAGAGATGTTGCGCCATCGTCCTCTGGAAACAGGCCTTCGGCAGGATCTACGCCCTGCAAAACGATTTTTTTCGTAGCTGCATTATCCAACTGCTCCGTACCTGTTTCCTCGTTGTTGCAGGAAACAAGACCGAACAACGATACGGCGAAAAATAAGAGTGTAGTCTTTTTCATAAACATGGAGATATTAGTATTTATGTTCTTCTTTTTGCAATTCATCGCGTGTAAGGGATTTTTTATCTATGCTGTGCCATGCGTAAACTATGTAGGCCAGCACGAAAGGTATAAGGAGTGATACATAACTCATCGTGGTAAGTGTGAATAGGCTGCTGCAACTGTTGGCAAGGTGCAGGGAACTCTGTGGATCGTGCGATGAAGGATAATAGCACGTGCCGTTAAGTCCGGCTATCAGGAAGAGCGCTAATACTGCCAGCACGGTACCGAATCCTGTGAACCAGATACCGTTGCGGCTGTCCGACTTCCTGAGCGGAATATACAGACCAACTAAAACCAGTACGACACCGGCGAGGAATATACCTAAGACAACGGGCATTTCCAGCAGGTTATGCCAATATTTGTACGACTCGGCCAGCACCTCTCCGTTGGAAGTTACAGCCAGTCCGTCGGCTGTCAGCAATATGCCGAGGAAACTCAGGAAGAACACGAGGAAAAGCACGGCATTGCCCGTCATTTTCTTACGAAGTGCGGGACGAAGTCCGGCATCGTCGATGTTATTCAGCATATACAGCACACCATTGGTACGTGCCAGGAAGAGAACGGCAAATCCCAGCAACCAATTCACGGGATTCGCCACAGCATCGAGTCCGTGCCACGAGGTAGCCCAACGGCTAATGACGGGACTTAGATTTTGCCCGTTCATAGCATCGTGTTCTACGACGAAAGGCGAACCTGTAAAGAAGGTAGCGACAGCCATGCCCAAGAGAAGCGGACCGAACAGGCCGTTACATACCAAAAACCAGCGGAACGTATTTTTTCCGAGCGTGTTACCCTGTTTTGACTGGTACTCATAGGCTACTGCCTGCAAGACAAAACTCAAAAGTATGAGCATCCACACCCAATATGCGCCGCCAAAACTCGTACTGTAGAAGAGCGGAAAAGATGCAAAGAAGGCACCGCCGAATGTCACGAGGGTAGTGAAAGTGAACTCCCACTTACGTCCCGTACTGTTCACGATAAGTTCGCGTTCCTGCTCGTTGCGTCCTAAAGAGTAAATCATAGAATTGGCTCCCTGCACGAAAAGCAGAAATACCAGCAATGCGCCGAGCAAAGATATGAGGAACCACCAATATTGTTGCAAGAAAGTGTATGTAATCATAGTTGTATGCTACTTTTTATCGGTTTGAATATTCATGAATTACGCTTTTTCTGTTGTTTCTGCGGATGCGCTACTCGTTTCTGCGCCACTGGCATTAACTTTTGCGGCAACATGGTTAGCTACGTGGGCGTTATCATCCAGTTCCGGCCCTTTCTGAATGGCTTTCAGCATGATACGAATCTCTGCCACGAGCAAAATGGTGAATAGCACGAGGAAAACCAAACAGGTCGTCGCCACTTGTCCCACACTCAGGCTACTTATGGCTGCATTCAGCGGCAGCAGGTCCTGAATAGCCCAAGGTTGGCGTCCCACTTCGGCAACTATCCATCCGGCCTGGCCTGCTAAATATACGGCGGGCACACCTAAAATGCACAACCAGTGCATCCATGTGATATCTTGCAGGCGTTTTTTGTAATTAAACCATATTACCAAAACCAAGAGCAGCACTAATGCGCTGCCAAGTCCTACCATTACGCGGAAAGACCAGTAAACCAAACCGACAGGCGGCACTAAATCTTTAGGACTGTCGAGGTATCCGTAGCCAAAGTAGGCGATATTGTCGTCAAGTACCTTGCGGGCGGCAGCTGCTGCGGCAGGATCTTTTTCTCTGTTGTCGCGATAGGTTTTGAACGCCGCCAAAGCCATTTTTCCGTTCTTGATTTTTTCTTCTGCCGAGGGATGATGCACACCGTCTGGCGTGGTATATCCGTATAGCAGGTCGTTAATGCCGGGTACGTAGCCTTCGGGATCGTGTGTAGCCAGGATACTCAAAACTTTCGGCACTTCGATGCCGGGCACTACGGAGAAAGGTGCTCCGTTGCCACCATTTTCCAAACCTTCTGCGGCAGCAAGTTTCATAGGCTGCAAGCGAGCGGCATCTATGCCCGAGGCATCGCCGGTTGCCATGACACCAACAGTTCCTATCACGCCCACGGCGGCAGCTACCTTGATGCTTTTCAAGGCAAACTCCACGTTACGCTTGCGTAGCAGGTACCAACCGCACACGCCAATGACGAAAAATGCGCCTGTCATCCAGCCACTCAAAACGGAATGGAAGAATTTCACTACTGCGACGGGGGAAAATGCAACTGCAAAGAAGTCCATCATTTCGTTGCGCACGGTATCAGGATTAAACTCCATGCCTACGGGATGTTGCATCCAACTATTGGCTACGAGTATCCACCAAGCGGAGAGCGTGGCGCCGATACCGGTGAGCCATGTAGAACTAAGGTGAAAACCTCGGCTCACTTTGTTCCAACCGAAGAACATAACGGCAATGAACGTGGCTTCCATGAAAAATGCCACGATGCCTTCGATAGCCAGCGGCGCACCGAAGATATCTCCTACGAACCAGGAATAATTACTCCAATTGGTACCGAATTCAAATTCCAGGATAATGCCCGTAGCCACGCCGATAGCGAAGTTGATGCCGAAGAGTTTCATCCAGAACTGCGCGGCACGTTTCCAGAACTCGTCTTTTTTCACATAATAGATGGTTTCCATTGTGGCCATAATCACGCTTAAACCAAGTGTGAGCGGCACAAACAACCAGTGATAGCACGCTGTGAGTGCAAATTGTGCCCGCGACCAGTCGAGAAGTGCAGGGTCGATAGAGAAAAGTTCCATATCCTAAACTTTTTAATGTTGTTGTGTTCCGTTGTGTACTTTATATTATAGGGATGTTCTATAAATTACGTTTTTAAGAAACTGGTCTCTATTTTATTCTGCTTGTTTTTGAAATCTTTTTGCCGTCTTTAGCTTTAATTCCTTGAACCGTAGCTCGCTACGCTCCTTCGTCATTAAAGCTAAATCCAATCAAAATCTAAACAAAAACAATGCAGCCTAATTTATAGAACATCCCTATAATGTATGTCCGCAGAAATTTGAAAAACATCAAAAAAGCCTATTTCATCGGGGATTTTCTGTGTTTTCAATCCTTTGTAGCGCATTATTCTGCCGTCCTTTCGTCCTTTGGCGCCAACATTGTGGCTACGTGCTCCTCTTTCTGTTGCTCATCCATGCCGGAAAGTACGGGTTTCAGGAAGAACAAACGCAAAACGAGGAAGATGACGATGAATTTCAGCACGATAATCAGCCATAGCACGCGTCCCCACGTCATATTTCGGAAACCTTCTACGTAGAAGTGTACGACATTGAGAACCGGTCGGAATATACTGGCGAATACTGTGCTGTTCTTACTCATTAAGGACGTACGAAAATTCATTTGCTTGCAAACTTAATCAAAAAAAACGGAAAAGGGATAAAACAACCCTCCAAAAATGACAATTACCGCGTTTTTTGCAAATCATGGTGGGGATATAAGTGGAAAATTTGCGCTCGAAAGAAATGTTTCTTTGCGGAAAATGGGCGATTTGGGGCGGGGTTCCGGGAAAAGGGGCTAAACATTAATAATAGTAAAGAATTACGCCTCGAAGAGGCAGAAGGAAATAGCCCAGGGCAACGCCCTGTGGTAATTATCGTATCACACATTTGTGTCGCTCTGAAAGAGCAAAAGAATTACGCCTTTTCTATAAAAGATTTTTTTCAAGAATTCGAGCGCTCGGCTTTGCCGCTTTGCTCTGCAAAGCCGAGCGCTCGAATTCTTGACCTTTAATTATTAATTATAATGTGTACGAAGAGTTACATCTTTTGCCCCTTTCAGGGCGCATATTGTAGAGAATAATCCATACATAGGGCGCTGCCCTGGGCTATTATCTCGCTGCCCGTTCCGGGCGCTTCATTTACTATTTCTTTTTGACGTGGTATATGAAAGAAGCCTTCATCCTCCAGAAAATATAGAGGTCGCCTGTCGGCTCGAAATGGTATTTATAATTATTTTTTAGAATTAAGGGTTGTTCTAATAATTAGGCTGTTTTGATTATTCAAAGATTTTTGAGT
>CAMVJO010000127.1 GCA_947167835.1 uncultured Prevotellaceae bacterium | reverse complement strand
CCCTAATTTTGCGGGAGTAAAGATGATTTTTAACCGGACAGCAATAATTTTAAATTAGCTCCGAGCAAAAATTTTTTATCTCCGAGCTATTTGCCCTTATTTTTGGGGTAAAAAATCGTGCCTCTAAACTATGTGAAATTTTCGATGAATAAAAGGCGCACGGCTATGGGCAAAAAATCACTATCTAAACCTTGTTCGGAGATAATAGAATTTTGCTCGGACTTATTTTCCAGAGCGTTTTTCGGGGTGCGGAGGAAAAACCGTGGATAACTCTTATATGAAAAGTAATAGGCAGAAAACTACACCTCTGTCACGCAAAATATGCAGAAATGCGCATTATGCCTGTGATGATGCCGAGTAAACCTGCGAAAAATCAGGTTTTTTCTTGGCGCTTCGCGCGGTTTGCAGTAATTTTGCGCACGTAAAAATAATAATAGTTTCTAAAAAATGAATATTTCCTATAAGTGGCTGAAAGAATATGTAGATTTCAGCCTTACAGCCCAAGAAGTGGGCGAAGCACTGACGTCTGTAGGATTAGAGGTGGGCAGTGTGGAAGAAGTGCAGGCCATTCGCGGAGGTTTGGCCGGACTTGTTGTCGGAAAAGTGGAGACTTGCGAACCGCATCCCGACAGTGATCACATGCACGTCTGCACCGTTGATGTGGGAACGGGAGAATTGCAACAGATAGTCTGTGGCGCTCCAAATGTTGCCGCAGGTCAGAAGGTGATAGTAGCCACCCTCGGTACGGTGCTCTACGATGGCGATAACGAGTTCAAGATTAAGAAATCCAAACTGCGCGGTATCGAGAGTTTCGGTATGATTTGCGCAGAAGATGAGATAGGTGTCGGCACATCGCACGACGGTATCATGGTATTGCCCGAAGATACGCCTGTGGGAATGCCCGCTGCCGAGTATTTCCACTTGGAAAGCGACTGGTTGATCGAAGTGGATATCACACCGAACCGACCTGACGGATGTTCGCACCTCGGTGTGGCACGCGACCTCTATGCCTGGCTCGTAAGTAACGGACATGAGACGAGTTTGCACCTGCCCGAAGTGGATGATTTCAAGGTGGATGACAACAATCTCGACATCGACATAGAAATTCAGGATGCCGAAGCCTGTCCGCACTACGTTGGCGTTTCGATTACTGGATGCGACGTGAAAGAAAGTCCGGATTGGTTGAAAAACCGCCTGCAAACGATCGGACTGCGCCCCATCAATAATATCGTGGACGTAACAAACTACGTCATGTTCGCCGTTGGCCAGCCTTTACACTGCTTCGATGCCGACATGATCGAAGGAAACAAAGTCGTTGTCAAGACGATGCCCGAAGGAACGCCCTTTGTCACACTCGATGGCGTAGAACACAAACTCAGCGACCGCGATCTGGCCATTTGCAACGCCAGAGAACCTATGTGTATCGCCGGTGTTTTCGGCGGAAAGGGTAGTGGCACCTACGAAACTACGTGCAACGTATTCCTTGAGAGCGCATATTTCCACCCAACCTGGATTCGTAAGAGCGCACGTCGCCATGGATTGCAGACAGATGCCTCCTTCCGTTTTGAAAGAGGTATAGACCCCGCAATACAAGTGTATGCCATCAAATTGGCAGCCCTGATGATTAAGGAACTGGCAGGCGGAAAAATCTCCATGCCGATTAAAGACGTTACGGCACGCCAGTTGCCCCTCTGTTTCCCCGTGGAACTGGAATATAAGTACGTGGATGAACTCATCGGCAAGAAGATACCCCACGAAACCATAAAGCGCATACTGAATGCCCTGGAGATAAAAATCACCAAAGAGGACGAAGAACGCCTTTCGCTCGAAGTTCCTGCCTACCGCGTGGACGTACAGCGCCCTTGCGACGTGGTAGAGGATATTCTCCGCATCTATGGTTATAATAACGTGGAGATACCCACCACTGTCAAGGCAAGTCTGACGATTGAAGGCGAGCCCGATCGCTCTAACAAACTGCAAAATCTCATTGGTGAGCAGTTGGTGGGCGGCGGCTTCAATGAAGTGCTCAATAACTCGCTTACAAAAGAAGCATACTACGCCAACTTGCAGACTTATCCCCTGAAAAACTGCGTTCGCCTGATGAATCCGCTCAGTAGTGACCTCAGCGTTTTGCGCCAAACCTTGCTAATGGGCGGTTTGGAGAACATACAGCATAACGTGAACCGCAAAATCGCTAATCTCCGCCTCTTTGAATTTGGTAACTGCTACCATTTCGATGATACGCAGGACAATAGCGAAAAAGCCCTGGCACCTTATAGCGAAGAACGCCACTTAGGACTGTGGATTACCGGTAAACGCGTGGAAAACAGTTGGGCTCATGCCGACGAAGACAGCAGTTTCTTCGAATTGAAGGGATATGTGATGAACATCCTCCAACGTCTCGGACTGAATATGAACGCTTTCGTATTCAAAGCCGGCAATAACGATGTTTTCAGCAAGTCTATCAACGTAGAAGACCGCAACGGAAAGGTTTATGTCCAAATGGGCATCGTTTCGCACAGACTTCTCGCTACATTCGACGTAGAACAGGATGTTTACTTTGCCGATCTCAATTGGAATCTGCTGATGAAAAAGACGCGCAAGCAGGAGATCACCTTTACAGAGGTGAGCAAATATCCTGCTGTGAGCCGCGACTTGGCATTACTCGTTGATAAAAACGTGGAATTTGCGCAGATAGAACAGATAGCCATTGCTTCCGAGCGGAAACTGCTGAAGAGTGTACGACTTTTCGACGTTTACGAAGGAAAGAACCTGGAGGCAGGAAAGAAGAGTTACGCAGTAAACTTCACTCTGCAGGACGAAACAAAGACGATGAACGACAAACAGACCGATGCCGTCATGCAAAAAATCATTCAGAATCTGGAAAAACAACTCGGCGCACGTCTGAGATAATCGTTATCCGATATTCTGAATGAAAACCGCAATATCAAAAACAACATAACCGAATTATCATTAAAAAACTCAATAAATATGGGAAGAGCCTTTGAATATAGAAAAGCTTCTAAGCTGAAACGCTGGGGACACATGGCACGTACGTTTACAAAAATCGGCAAGCAGATTGCCATTGCCGTAAAAGCCGGTGGTCCTGAGCCAGAAAACAACCCCACACTCCGTGCTATCATCGCAAATGCCAAGCGCGAAAATATGCCGAAGGACAATATCGAACGCGCTATCAAGAATGCGATGGGAAAAGACCAGAGCGAATACAAATCCATGACGTATGAAGGATACGGACCTCATGGTATCGCAGTTTTTGTCGATACGCTGACCGACAATCCCACACGTACCGTAGGCGATGTGCGCTCTGTCTTTAATAAGTTCAACGGAAACCTCGGAACAATGGGATCTCTCGCATTCCTCTTCGAGCATAAAAGCGTATTCTCCTTTAAGAAAAAAGACGGAGTCGATATGGACGAACTCATTCTCGAACTTATCGACTATGGAGTGGAAGACGAATTTGACGAAGACGAAGAAGAAGGCACAATCACCATATATGGCGATCCGAAAAGCTTCAGCGAAATCCAAAAGCACTTGGAAGAAAGTGGTTTCGACGTAGTCGGCGCAGAATTTACCTACATTCCTAACGATTTGAAGGATGTTACTCCCGAACAGCGCGAGACTATTGACAAAATGGTGGAACGTCTCGAAGAATTTGACGACGTTCAGACCGTTTATACCAACATGAAACCGGAATAATCCCGACTTTTCATGAAAACAATCCAATATGAAACGACTGGAACGTGCAGTCAATTCATATATGTCGAAGTTGACGATGACGACCGCGTACAAAATGTCCGTTTTGTAGGCGGTTGTCACGGAAACCTCCAAGGCATCGGAGCTTTGGTGCGCGGAATGAAACGCGAGGACGTCATAAACAAACTGAAAGGCATACGTTGCGGACATAAACCTACATCTTGTCCCGACCAACTCAGCCACGCTCTTGAGAAAATAGCCCGCAATTGATTTTCTTTGCGGCATTTCCTTCAAAGAAGTCAGGCTGTTCTTCAAAGAAACCTCACATCTTGGAAAAGATATACGACATCTTACAAAAGAAGTCTGACATCTTTTTGGAAATGTCCGGTATCTTTTAGAAGACCTCAGACCTTATATCTGGAAAAACACACCTACTGCAAATTCAAGCGGATATCCGATGACTTACCTCGTCGGAAAAATTACATATCCCCGAATTGTAGTTCTTTCCCTCTATGCAAATAATGAAAAATCCTGCAGAAATTTCAATTCTCATCCTTTATACGGGCGGTACTATCGGCATGACGCACAATCCCTTGACGGGAGCGCTCGAAAGTTTCGACCTTGAACATCTTTGTGCCAACGTACCCGAAATGAACCACTTCGGATTTAATATTGAGACGACGACATTAAATCCTCCCATAGACTCCAGCGATATGGAGCCCGAGCATTGGGGTAAGATGGCTAAGATAATAGAAGAAGGCTACGAGAAATACGACGGTTTCGTCATTCTACACGGCACAGATACGATGGCTTATACGGCTTCTGCGCTGAGTTTTATGCTGGAGAACCTGCAAAAACCCGTTATCATCACGGGATCGCAAATTCCCATAGGACAATTGAGAACGGATGGCAAGGAAAACTTCCTTACCTCCATAGAAATTGCTGCTGCCAAAGACAAAAACGGAAATCCCCTCGTGCCGGAAGTGTGTATCTACTTTGAAAGTAAATTGATGCGCGGGAACAGAACAACTAAGATTAACTCTGAAGGATTTAATGCCTTCCGATCGTTTAATTTCCCGGCACTTGCCAACGCTGGCATCGACATAAAATACGAAAGCCACCTCATACGCAAACCTAAGACCGACGAACCGCTGCGTGTCTTCACGGAAATGGACACTCGAGTGGCGGTAATCTCGCTTTTCCCCGGCATACGTGAGGAAGTCCTTTCACAAATTGTCAATATTCCCAACCTTCGTGGCGTGATTCTCAAGACTTATGGTTCTGGTAACGCACCAAGAAAAGAATGGCTCGTAAGTACTTTGGCTAATCTCTGCGCTAACGGCATCGTTGTCGTAAATATCTCGCAATGCAGTAAGGGAAGTGTGGAAATGCGTCGCTACGAAACAGGATTACAACTGCTTAATGTGGGTGTACTTAACGGATATGACTGCACTATCGAGGCAATGATTACGAAAATGATGTACCTTTTGGGAAAATACAAGGACATCGAAACCGTTAAACGCCTGATGTGTGAAGATATAGCCGGCGAAATGACGGCCTTATCCTGATTTTTTTTCTGTTATCTTGGCGAAAAACTGATGGAAGCCGGAAGTAATGGCCTACATATAGGCGGATATTCTTAAAGAGGGCTGGCTTAAAGTTTAGTATCTTGACGAGATTCTTAAAGAGGACAGATTTAATGGCCTACATCTTGGCTAAATTCTTGAAGTTGCCAAAACTATAAATAAGGATCTTAGCGAAATTCTATAGGGTTGTTCTAAAAATTAGGCTGTTTTGATTTTTCAAAGATTTTTGA
>CAMVJO010000126.1 GCA_947167835.1 uncultured Prevotellaceae bacterium | reverse complement strand
GGAGAATTATTCTCAATATGCAATACGCTGTCTTTATGAATTGATGAGAATAAAAGATAGAAAATCTCTAATTCTTGATTAATAAAACATATCCGAAAGTTGAGTAAAATATATAATAAAATATGGTAATAATAATATATTAAAAATAAAGCATAAGATGTCTCTTTTCTGCCCTTGCAGCGCCCGCGAAAATGCTTAATGTCCACTTTCCACCTTTCTACCTTTCTACCTTCGTGGACACAGTTAAATATATATTGATTGACACAAAATAATTGCATAAAAAATTTGCTTATTCCGCTGAAAAATAGTAACTTTGTACTATATAAAGAAGTACGGGAACTATGCAGAGAAGTGCCTTGTCTCCACGCTCCTAAACCCAGAAAAACGTAGCGCGCACACCATAGAAAACAAACAAAATGTCTAACAATTAAAAACAAGCAAAGTTATGATTAAGTACAAAGTAATCCCCCGCAAGAACATGCTCACCGACCAAGTCCTCTTCTACGGACAGATTGTCCAGGAAGGCGTTATAGGCCTCAACGAACTGGCCGACGAGATCCAAGCCACCAGCACCGTCACCCGTGCCGACATCCTGGCCGTGCTTGCCGACCTCGAGAACGTCATCACCAAAACCCTGCGCAACGGCAAGGGCGTGAAGCTCGGCGACCTCGGCTCCTTCCGTCCCACCATCAAGGGCAGAGGAGTAGAAGAGAAAGCCGACTACGAGAGCAACCTCATCCGCAAGGTGAACGTCATCTTCATCCCAAGCACCAAGATGAAGTACAACCTCTCACCCAAGAACCCCTTCGTCCAATTCAAGAACGTCACCCCTCAACCCGAGGACGACCCTGATGATGGCGAATGATTCCTTTTGATGGGAATAAATGGGCAGTTTGGGCTTTTATGGGCTCACTCTGCCCATCAAGCCTATTAGACCCATCCTCCCCATTAACCCAAGAACCACCAAATAAGTCTATAATCCCCATCCCCTCCATCAAAATAAAGAGAAAAAATCACGTCTGTTTGCAGGGAAATACCTACTTTTGCAGAACAATCAAAAAATCACAGGAGATGATGAGAAAATTTTCAGTTATAGTTTTCGGTATGTTGCTCAGTCTGACGCCTGTTATGGCACAGAAGGGTGGGGATGCTTTCTCGCGCGCAGAGAATCATGCTGCTGCCGGAAGATACAAGGAGGCCTTTGAACAACTGCGCAACTACGAACAGAGCGTGAGCGCCAATGCCAGAATGGACAAGGCAAGTAAGGCTGCTGCCTACTACAACTCGGCAAGGGTGCGCATGAATATGTATATGAGGATGCGCAAGAGCCAGAACACCATGGAACAACTGGAGAGGATGGAAGTGCAGGCAGGAAAGTCGGGCAACGATTCACTGCAAAACGACTTCCTCTACAACAAAGCCATCTACCACTATTCATTCGGACAGTTGGAGAAGGGAAATGCCGTATTCGCCCAAATGGTGGGAAAACTCACTGCCTCGAAGGAATACGACAAGGTGGACAAGGTGTATCAGACACTCATCAAGAGCAGTCGCACGTCGGGAAGCGCCATGATGGTGGCACAGACCTACAGCGGATATATGGCATGGAAAGATTCGGCAAACGTGCTGAAACTCAGAGACGTGACAAATGCCCTGAACCAGCAGATACAGGCACGCGATGCCTCGATTGCCGAGAAAGACAGCTTGCTCTCCACACGCCAGGGCATCATCATCGTGCTCTGCGTCATACTGGCCTGCCTTGCTGCCGTGTTAGTGGCAGGAGGATTGATGCTCATGCGACTGATGTTGCAGACACGCAGTCAGAAGAAAACCATAGCAGACCTCACGGAGAACATCGCACTGAAAGCCAAGTTCACCGGTAATATCTCTGCCCAGCTCACTCCCGCACTCCAAAGACTGGACGCCTCGAAACCCGAGGTGAAAGCCCTGCTCGACTTCTCGAACCACATACAGACACTCTCGCAGATAGAAAGCAGCATGGGACAGCCCGTAGAGACAGAATCAGTGAAACTTCCCACCTTCTGCGAGGAATTGGCAGCACAGGTGAGAGGCAAACTCAAGAACGGAGTCACACTGAACGTAGATGTACCTGCTGTCAATGCACAGTTCAATAGAGAATACGTCACACACATCCTGTTGCACCTGCTAAACAATGCAGCCGAATACACACCCGAAAACGGATTCATACGTTTGGAATACAAGAAACGCAGCGCCCACAAATGCCAGTTCATTGTGTCCAACACCGGTGAGGTGATACCCGAAGAGAAGCGCGAAATGCTCTTCAAACCCTTCGTAGAAGTGAGAGACCTCACCACAGGCGATGGCCTGGGACTGCCCATTTGCCGCCAGATGACACTCCGCATGAACGGCGACCTGAGCTTAGATCCCGAATTTACCAAAGGCACACGCTTCGTCCTCACCATCGAAGCCTGAACACACACTTCAAAAACACGGCATAATCTGCCAAACACGGCATAATCTGCCAAACACGGCATAATCTGCAAAACTCGGTACTTTACGCCAGAGAACAATAGACACAACAAAGGGTTGTCCGGATACATTCATGGGCAACCCTCTTTGTATGCAAGAAAGATAGACAGAAGAGCGCAAATGCAAGATACTCAAAGATGGCATTCAAGCAGAAATCAAACGATATTCAGCCAAAAACGTCGCAAAAATTTGCATTATTTCGTGAGTGCTTCCACACATTAGGGTTGTTCTAAAAATTAGGCTGTTTTGATTTTTCGAAGATTTTTGAGTGATTTTGTTTTTAATTTCGCAGAAGCATAGCGAGCTATGGTTCGAGGAATTAAAGGAAAAAGCGCCAAAAAGATTGAAAAAGCATACAGACCCCCAAAAAACTTCCCAATATATTAAACTAATTTTTAGAACAACCCTTTATTTTCTATCCTTGTATGTAATCTGGCGCAAGTCGTACATAGAACCATTGTAGATGTCAAGGTCCACAAAGCCCCTGATGCCGGAAAGTTTTCCTCTGTCGGTAGATTGCCAGAAACGCCAGGAGAAATCTCCCCTCGGTTCGTTCACATAGTAATGCGCAATCCAGAAATAATAATCATCGAAATCGGCAGTATTCAGTATGTATTGCCTGAAATTTATATAGGTGTAGATGATAGGCTTCACACCATAGTGCTGCTCTACTAATTTGAGCCATTCAAGCACCGTCTTGCGCAGTTGGGCATCAGTAAGATTGCCTTGTTTCTCAATATCAAGTACTGGAGGCATATCACCATCCTCGAGTTGCACCTGATTGCAGAAGAAATCTGCCTGCTTGCGTGCTGATGCTCCGGGAATGAAGAAGTGGTATGCTCCGCGTATCAGTCCGTTTTCCCTTGCCTCGTAGAAATTGTAATTGAAGTTCGGGTCTATAAGTCCTACACCTTCCGTAGCTTTGATAAAGGCAAAGGAAACGGGAGTGCCATTAACGTTGCCTGCTGTTACCTTTTCCCAGTCTATCTTTCCCTGATGATGACTCACGTCGATACCGAGAATGCTGTAGCCTTCAGGAATGTTGTAGTCTTGAAAAAGAGCTCTCCAACGGAAAGAAAAGGGAGAGAGCACAATATAGAACAACGAGAGATATCCCAATATGGCAATGGCAATTCCCACCCACACATATTTATATATAGGTGAGCGCCTTTGCTTTTTCCTTGGTTTTCTGTGTCTGTTTGATGTGCTCATAAGTATAAAACGCCCTTGCCCGTAGAATCCGATGGAAGTTTAAGACAGATATTACAAATGAAATTCAAGTTTCAATAAGTGCAAACGTGGAAGTTGCCTAATAAGAATGGGGTTCTGTAAAAGACAACTTCCACGAATGCATTGCTTCTATCAGAATAGCATTACTTGCCTTGCTCCAGACGCAAAGTCATGGTGCACTGGTCGCAAACTTCTGTAGGACCGAAGTACTGAATAGGACCGGGGAACACAAACTTTGTTTCCTCTGCCCATTCCTCACGATGTGCCAGGAATTCCTTGTAGGGAGCACCATCGAGAGAAACGAGAGCCTTCTTGATAACAGGTTTCATCTCACCATTACGACGCTCCATGTTAAGCATCATAGTGATGGGCACACCACCTGCAACCCATTCAGCAGCAGGAGCAGTAGTATTCTTAACTATTGCCATATATCCTGTCTTGCCATTGGCAATAAGTTGGGCAGCACTTGCACCGAGGGCATAGCAATAGTCGGCATCATAGTTAGAAGGAGCTGCGCAACGTCCTTCATATCCGAAGAAGTGGTGCTGGGGAGCAAACTTACCTGCGTATTCGCCTTTTGCTTTCATTTCGTCCAAGCGTTTTGCCACCATTTCGCTAAGCAGCTTTTCTGTTTCGATAAGAGAAACCTGCACATTTCCGTGCGGGTCGCGCTCCAATGCCAATTGATTGCCTACAGCTTCGGGCAGACTGTTGAACGTTGCAGCATTCTCGGCAGTAAGATTCTTGTTCAACCAAGCACGGAGAGCCTGAATGTCGAGACCTTCCACTTCTGCCTTCTTTTCTGCCAAAACATCGTTGAGCTGACTGATAAGCTTCTTGATAGCAGGCACAAACTCGATAAGTCCTTCAGGAATCAGCACAGTACCGAAGTTCCAACCTTTGGCAGCACGCTTTGCTACGACACCTGCGATGTAGTTTACGATGTCGTCAAGGGTTTGCTGCTTTGCTTCAACTTCTTCGCTGATGATGGTAACGTTAGACTGGCACTGCAAAGCACACTCCAAAGCAATATGAGAAGCAGAACGTCCCATGAGCTTAATGAAGTGCCAATATTTGCGTGCAGAGTTAGCATCGCGCTGGATGTTACCAATTACTTCAGCGTATGTCTTACAAGCTGTGTCGAAACCGAAACTTGTTTCGATTTGGTCGTTCTTCAAGTCACCGTCAATAGTCTTGGGGCAACCTATAACCTGCACACCGGCATTGATTTTAGCATAGTATTCTGCCAAAACGCAAGCATTGGTATTGCTGTCGTCACCACCAACGATAATCAAAGCCTTGATGTCGAGTTCGCGCAGAATCTTCAGACCTTCCTCAAACTGACTTTCTTTTTCAAGCTTGGTACGTCCTGAACCAATCATGTCGAAACCACCGGTATTGCGGTATTCGTCAATAATGTCGGCAGTCAGTTCCTTATACTTATGGTCCACAAGTCCACCAGGTCCCATAAGGAAACCATAGAGCTTGTTCTGCGGATTCTGCTTCTTCAATTCGTCAAAGATACCGCAGATGACATTGTGTCCACCAGGAGCCTGGCCACCGCTAAGGATTACACCAACGTTGATAGGCTTGTATGCTACAGCCTCTGTTGCCGGAGCAAATTCTACAAGGGGAAGTCCGTAGGTGTTGGGGAACAACTTCTTGATTTCCTCTTGGTTGCCTACACTCTGTGTCGGTTCACCTTCTTTTACGCAGACACTACCTCTAAGTCCCAACGGAAGTTTGGGAGTATAGGCAGCACGCGCAATCTGTAATGCACTTTTTTCCATTTCTTGTTCGTTTTTATTGTTTGTTTATACTTTTGAAATATTTTTATTCTTTTTCTTGCGAAAACTATTTGAAGTATAATTGGGCGTAAAACACTTTGTACTTGTATTAAATACTTAGTATTTAGTTCTAAACACTCGTTTCATTGGGATTTATCCACTCCTACATTTTAGGGTTGTTCTAAAAATTAGGCTGTTTTGATTTTTCAAAGATTTTTGAGTG
>CAMVJO010000125.1 GCA_947167835.1 uncultured Prevotellaceae bacterium | reverse complement strand
ACCATAAAAGAACTTCCCAATATTTTAAACTAATTCTTAGAACAACCCTTTATTTATTCCTTTCGTTTCAGATAAAAGTCCCCTTATTTCAGATAAGACTTCTTTCATTTCAGTTAGAACTTCCTTCCATTCAAGAAAATATCCTTTCGTTTCAAGAAATAGTCCTTCCAAATCAGGTAAAAGTCCTTTCAAACAGAAACCATCTTCAAGGGAAAAAGTGCAAACTGGCGGGTGAAATAGACGAACCTGCCCGTTTGTTTCGCAAAAGTAGGAATTTTCGCAGAAAGAAAGCCCATTATCATCCCATTTTTGCACAAAAAATCCTGCATTTTGGCAAGAATCATTTCCAAAGTCGGCATAAAGATGCAAGTTTTAGGTTTTTTAATCGGTTAAATCGCTCCCAACAAGCGATTTTTTACTAATTTTGTCGCAAATTTTAGAAATAGTACATTTTATCGTTTGTAATGAAACAATTCAAACTGATTAACAACGTAGTGGGGTGGATAGTTTTTGCTATTGCCGCCTATACTTATTGCGCCACGGTGGAGCCGTCGGCAAGTTTCTGGGACTGTCCCGAGTTTATAGCCACAGCCGACAAATTAGATGTAGGACATCCGCCTGGAGCTCCCTTCTTTATGCTCACAGGTAACTTCTTTGCACATTTTGCCTCCGACCAAACACAGGTTGCCCTCATGGTAAACATCATGTCTGCCCTGCTGAGTGCACTTTGCATCCTGTTTTTGTTCTGGAGTGTCACACATTTAGCCCGGAAGTTGCTATGTAAAGACGGAGAAACCATATCCCTGCAAAAAACTGCCGTCATTATGGCTGCGGGTGTCTGCGGTGCTTTGGCTTATACCTGGAGTGATACATTTTGGTTCTCGGCTGTTGAAGGCGAGGTCTATGCCTATTCTTCCATGTTCACGGCTTTAGTTTTCTGGCTCATACTGAAATGGGAAGAACACGCCGATGAACCAGGAAGTGACCGATGGCTCGTTTTAATCTTCTACCTTACCGGTCTGTCTATCGGCGTTCACTTGCTGAACCTCCTATGTCTTCCCGCCATTACCTTGGTTTATTATTACAAGAAGCACCCTGAAGCAGGTTTGAAGCAATCTATCATTGCCTTGCTCGTCAGTTTCGTACTTGTTGCCGCCGTTCTCTATGGCGTAGTGCCAGGTATCGTAAAAGTGGGCGGATGGTTTGAACTCTTCTGCGTCAATACGCTTGGTTTAGGCTTCAATAGCGGCATGATAATCTACGTTTTGGTATTGATTGCCGTCGTTTTGACAGCCATTTGGAGCACTACCCGAAAAGACCGCGCCCTGATCAACGCCTTGTTCACGGCTTCGGTCGGTTTGCTCGGTATTCCTTTCATCGGAACCGGCACTCTCAGCGTTTTGCTCGGCATCGTCATATTGATAGGTCTGTTCTTCCTTTTGCAATATAAGCACAAAGGAGAATATTTCCTGCGCAAACGCGTTTTGAACACGTCACTACTTTGTATGCTCATGCTGATGATAGGATATTCCACGTATGCTGTGATTATTATCCGTTCGACAGCAAATACTCCTATGGACCAAAATTCACCGGAAGACATATTTACGCTCGGACAGTACCTGAGTCGTGAACAATATGGCGACACTCCGTTGCTTTATGGCCCGGGTTATGGCGTTCGCCCCATAGATATCAACAAAAAGACCCGCGTTCAGCGTCACGAAAAGCAAGATCCCAACGAACCGGACCGATATGATTTGGTAGAAGTCAATGATGACTACGTTTATCCCGACAATGGAAAAATGCTCTTCCCACGTATGTATTCTTCTAACCACGCTGCTGCTTACGAGTCCTGGAATGGCGGCGTAGATAAGGACGCTTACGGAAGACCGTCCCAAGCAGATAATCTGCACTTCTTCCTTTCCTATCAAATTAACTACATGTATTGGAGATACTTCATGTGGAATTTTGCAGGACGCCAAAATGATATTCAGGGAGGCGGAGAGGCTGAAAACGGAAACTGGATTACCGGAATTCCGTTCATAGATAATATGCTTTATGGCGACCAGGATTTGCTGCCAAGCCAACTTAAAGAAAACAAAGGCCACAATGTTTTCTATTGCCTGCCGCTGATTTTGGGATTGCTGGGACTTTTCTGGCAAGTATTCCGCGACCGCCGCAGCGTACAACAGTTCTGGGTAGTTTTCTTCCTGTTCTTTATGACTGGATTGGCCATTGTTCTTTATTTAAATCAGACTCCCGGACAACCACGTGAGCGCGATTATGCGTATGCCGGCTCATTCTATGCGTTTGCTATCTGGATTGGACTTGGTATTGCGGCAATATACGAATATTTGGAGAAGCTATTGAAGGGTAAATCGGCAATAGCAACTGCTTTGGTTTCGGTAATTGCAGTTTTAGTCCCCTTGCAAATGGTAAGTCAGACATGGGATGACCACGATCGCTCAGGAAGATTTGCCTGCCGCGACTTCGGTGCAAATTATCTCAAGACTTTGCCCGATGATGGCGCACCTATTATCTACACCAACGGCGATAACGATACTTTCCCGCTTTGGTACGGCCAGGAGGTCGAAGGTATTGCCACACATGCCCGTGTCTGCAATCTTTCCTACCTGCAAACCGACTGGTACACCGACCAGATGGTGCGTCCGGCCTACGATTCTCCGGGACTGCCCATAGATTGGAAGAAATATGAGTACGTAGATAATATGGGGCACGACTTTTTCCGCATCAACCCCGACGCCAAATATCTTTTGGACGAGGAACGCAAGAATAATCCCAGCGTGAATCCATACGAACTGCGCTATATCATCGACAACTATGTGCGTAAAGGCCAACCCATCCCGACCGATTCTGTCATTGTGTCGGTAAACAAGGAGAATGTGCGCAAGAGCGGTATGTTCCTGCCTTACGGTCCCGACAGCATTCCCGACTATATCACGATTTCGTGGGAAGGTCGCGGCGCATTGTCGAAGAGCGAAATGATGGTGTACGAGATTCTGGCGCGCAACGACTGGAAACGTCCGATATATATGAGCGTTACGCTCGGCGAGGACAACTACGCAGGATTAAAGGAGTACTTTATGCTGGAAGGTCTGGCATTCCGCGTCACTCCTTTCCGTACAGGAGGCGGCGAAGTCGATTTAGACAAAATGTACGACAACATGATGAATCGTTTCAAGTATGGAAATGTAAAAGATCCGAAGGTATATCTTGACGAGACGAATATGCGAATGTGTCGTACGCACCGCCACATGTTTAATATCCTGATACGTTCGCTTCTCGGGCACGGCGACAAAAAACGTGCACTGAAAGCGTTGCAGAAGTCCGAGGAAGAACTTCCATATACCACGATACCTCTCAGTGCTACCGACCTTGAATTGGCCGACCTGTGGGAACGCGCCGGTAATAACAAGAAAGCAGAAGAGATATACCTGGCTATCTTTGAATATTGCAACTCTATGCTGCAATGGGCCAGCACTCTGTCTGACCGCCGCTTCAGTTTGAGTCTGCGCGACTGCATTCAGTATTATCAAGTCTGCTTGCAGATTGCACGCTCCTTGGAAGACATGCAAAGTGCCAAGTATAATGAGATAGAAGTCCGCATGGAACAACTCAACAACACACGTGCCGGAAGTGTAGCCCTGCAAACGCTGATAGAGCGCAGCCGTATGATGGAAATGCAGTCGAATAGCGACGAAGAGTCCTACGGCATGGGCGGCTACGGCGGCAGTTCGCTGGGTGGATTTGGACTTTGATTCTTGATGGGCGGCACTCTGCGGAGATTCCTGCCGGTAAGATATTCTGACTCACACGATAGGCGGACTGCGCCTCGGCTTTTCGAGGCGGGGTTCGCATATCTCGTTTAACTACGGGGAGCATGGGTGAATTTCATGCGTAGTACAGGGAATTTTGACCGTATTAATCGGTAAGAAATCCGTATCACGACATTATTGTTACCACATACCACTCCTTATAGGGTTGTTCTAAAAATTAGGCTGTTTTGATTTGCTTACACTCTCTATACGTTTGTTCCTGCAACCCGCAGAGCTTCACCCTACGGGGCAGACAACAAACAGAGTGTGCGCGAAGAATTCAAAGATTTTTGAGTGATTTTGTTTTTAATGCCGCAGAAGCATAGCGAGCTATGGTTCAAGGAATTAAAGACAATGGCGCCAAAAAGATTGAAAAAGCATACAGACCAAAAAAGCTTCACAAAATTTTAAAACCTAATTTTTAGAACTACCCTATATATAATATATAGAGAATGTTCATAGAGCAACCTGCAAAATTCCTGCGTTGGCTGTATCCGCGCGCCCAGTGGCGCATGGATAGGAACGAACATGCTGTTTATCTCACGTTCGACGACGGCCCTATACCCGAGGTAACGCCGTGGGTGCTCGACATTTTGGATCACTATGGCGTGAAAGCCACGTTTTTCATGGTGGGAGACAATGTTCGCAAGCACCCTGAGGAATTTCGCATGGTGAAAGAGCACGGGCATAGGCTGGGAAACCACACCTACCACCATATCGGCGGACTACGCCACGGCATAAGGAGTTATTTGCGCGACGTGGATGAGGCAAATGCCCTGATAGGCACCAATCTCTTCCGTCCGCCGCACGGTTGGATGAAGCCAGCGCAATTTGCTGCCGTCATGCTGAAATATAAGGTCGTGATGTGGGATCTTGTCACGCGAGATTATTCTACTCGCCTCAACGGACGCGATGTTTTGCTGAACGTACGCAAATATGCCCGCAACGGAAGCATCATTACCTTCCACGATTCGCTGAAAAGTCAGGACAAACTGCTCTACGCCCTGCCACGCGCTATAGAATGGCTCCAAAGTCAGGGATTTGAGTTCAAGGTTTTCCCTTGAACTGTCTTTTTTATATATTCTTTTCTCCCCCTTACCATCATGTTGCTCTCATCTGCCAAAATAAAGTGCCTGGCTCATGAAATAGGCTTCACGGCTTGTGGCATGGCGCCCGCCGAACGCATGGCAGAATGGCAGGAAAAGCGCGTCAAGAGCTGGATTCAGAACGGGCAGCAAGCCGATATGCAGTATTTGGAGCGCAATATAGACAAACGCCTCGACCCACGTCTTTTGGTGGAGGGAGCAAAGAGCATCGTATCGGTGGCTTTGAATTATTACCCCAAAGATACGCTTTCGGCTGACGGATATAGTATGTCGCGCTACGCCTACGGAAAAGATTATCACGACGTGGTGCGCGAAATGCTCAGCCAACTCATGGAACGCCTCGGACTGAAGCCCCATACAGACGGACGCCTGTTTTGCGACACGGCACCTATCTCCGAACGCTACTGGGCTTGGCGCTGCGGACTGGGATGGATAGGGAAAAACACCCAACTCATCATTCCTCACAATACGGAAAAAGAAAAAAACTGCGATGAAATGGGCGAAAATTGCGCCTGCGAGGATGATTATCGCCCTGCCGGTTCGTATTTCTTCCTGGGCGAACTGATATTGCTCCACCCTATCGACCATTATGATAGTCCTATCGAACCGCGTTGCGGCACTTGCCGCAGATGCATCGAAGCCTGTCCTGCACAAGCCCTGAGTGAAGAAAACGGGCTCGATGCCCGCCGCTGTCTCTCCTATCTTACGATAGAAAACCGCGCAGACATTCCGCAAGATGCCGCACAAAGCATGCACGACTGCATATATGGCTGCGACCGCTGCGCTGAAGTTTGTCCCTGGAACCGATTTGCACAACCCACTCGCATAGCCGATTTCCAACCCTCGCGCGATTTACAGGAAATGACACGAGAGGATTGGCAAAACCTCACCGTAGAAAAATATCGTTCCTTATTCAAGGGTAGCGCTGTCAAGCGGGCGAAATATGAAGGCCTTATGCGCAATATTCATGCGGCAGCCAGCAATGATGAAAGGGCGAAAAAGGGCGAAACCACCGAGGAAAATGGCCAATTTGGGCGATATGGGGTTAATGGGCTCTGAGACAACAAAATTTAGCTCCGAGCAAAATAAAATTAGCTCGACACTATTTAAAATTATTACTGTCCGGTAAAAGTTGAGAATCGCTAAATTATGTGTCCGCAGTGCTGA
>CAMVJO010000124.1 GCA_947167835.1 uncultured Prevotellaceae bacterium | reverse complement strand
TGTGCTCTTTTTTGCGACCTTATCTCAACTAATTTTTAACTTGCGAAACTTGAATTCTCTACAATATGCGCCCTGAAAGGGGCAAAAGATGTAACTCTTCGTACACATTATAATTAATAATTAAAGGTCAAGAATTCGAGCGCTCGGCTTTGCAGAGCAAAGCGGCAAAGCCGAGCGCTCGAATTCTTGAAAAAAACTTTTATAGAAAAGGCGTAATTCTTTTGCTCTTACAGAGCGGCACAAATGAGAGATACGATAATCACCACAGGGCGCTGCCCTGGGCTATTTCCTTCTGCCTCTTCAAGGCGAGTATAAGAGTCAATTATAGATACTGTCCCCATATTCTCGTGCAATCCGTGCAAAATGCCGATTTTCCGTCAGGTAAAGTATTTTGAGCGTGAGTTTTCCTCTTTTTCAGGGAAAATATTCCTAAAATTCTGAGATAATGCGTTCCACCCCGCGGCGAATGGAAAGAAGGCCGAAGTCTTCGGGGTGTATCTCTGACAAAGGCATCCAAAACAGGGATTCGGCATCGTCCATAGCCTGGATTTTTGATGCATTGCTCAGCTTTATCAGGAAAAAGGCGTCGGTGGTGTGGATTTTGAAGCCACTATATTCGTAAATATTCGTATCGCTGAAAAGATAGCGTGCTATCGTTCCTTCGCAGCCCGTCTCTTCGCGGAGTTCGCGCAGGCATCCCTCCTCCAATGTCTCGCCTGGATCAACAAAACCTCCGGGCAAATCGAGTGTTCCTTTGGCCGGTTCGAGCGCACGTCGGCACACCAACAGGTTTCGGCGGTCGTCTATCACAACGGCTACGGTCGAGGCCGAAGCATTGTGGTAGTAAACGAATCCGCAGGCGGCACAACGTTTGGAACGTTCGTCGTTGATGCGGAAATCTTCGCTTCCGCAATGTGGACAGTGGGTGAAATGGTCGAGATAGTGCATAAAAAACTATTTTCTATAGCCTGAATTTCGATGAAATGGACATTTTTCTGATATTATGCCGAGAAAAGCTACATTTCTTCGCTCAAAAATCCAGGTTTCTCAGGGCCTCCTTTACTTTCTGCGGGTTTGTGAGCAAATACTGGCCTGTATCGCCCTTGCCCATCGCTACTTTTTCGCCGTTATTGCCACAGGGTTCAGCAAAAGAGCCGTGAATCTCGGTGCAAAGTGTCTCGGAAACAATTTTTGCTATGTTGTCGGGATTCACACCTGCGCCCGGCATGATGATAATCTTGCCCTGCGCCGTTTCAGTCAGCATCTTCAGATGTTCTGTTCCCTCTAAAGCCGTGCTTTCTCCGCCCGAAGTCAGAATACGGTCGCACCCCAATCGGATAAGTGTGAGCAAGGCATAGAGTTGGTGGGGAATACGGTCGAAAGCGCGGTGAAACGTTACGGAACAGTCGGGGCCGCAGGCCTGTATCAGGCGGGTAGTGGTGGATATGTCTATCTCGTTGAGCATTGTCAGCGCACCCACCACGAAACCGTCGGCACCCATGTGTCGGAAAATCTGGATATCGTTGAGCATCTCCTCGGTTTCGTCCTGATTATAGACGAAATTGCCTTCGCGTGGGCGGATAAGAACGTGTATCTTCAAGCCAGGGAAATTTTTGCGCACACGTTTCATCAGTCCGTAGGAGGGCGTCAAACCTCCCACCGACAAAGCGCTGCATAGCTCGATGCGCTCGGCACCGGCCTCCACAGCATTCTCTACACTGCGGTAGTTTCCGCAACATACTTCCAGTATAGCCCGTTTCATCGTATAATAAAAAAAAAGAATTACCTGAAAAACCTTTGATGAGGCGCTATCAAATCTTCTTACGTCCCTTCTTCAAGACAACCAACACGATATTGTCGTAGGTATCAACGCCTTTTCTCGCGTTTGCTCCCTCGGAAAGATCAACAGTCGTCATTCCCGTTTTCTTGTCTTGATGCCAGGTGACAGAAGTGCCGTTATAAAAGCCCTTAACCTCGGAAATTCGCCATTTCATCGGGAAAGAAATATTCTTGGCTCCGTTCAAAACGTGCAGATAGCAGGTATCTCCGCGCTGAGTGCTGACACCCCAATCCTGTTCGTCCACACATCCTGCATCCGTGTCGTAGATGCTTTCGCCATATCGGGAGAGCCATTCGCCCATGCCGCGCAAACGTGCAACAGCTGTGTCGGGCAATGTGCCATCAGGCTGCGGACCGATGTTGAGCAGGAGATTACTGCCCTTTGCTGCCGAGCGAATGAGCAGATGTACGAGTTCTCGCGTGGTTTTGTAGTTCTGGTCAGAAACTTTATACCCCCACATTCCGTTCATTGTCTGACACATTTCGAGTGGAAGCCTACTTATTTCCTGTCCGCTCAGACCTGCCTTGTTTTCACCTGGCAGATCGCGCTCAAACATCTGGAAATCTTCTCCGCGCAGGGGACTGATGTGATGATTGTTGCCTATAATGCAGGCAGGATTCAGGCTATGCACATATTCGTAGAGCTCTTCCATGCGCCAATCGAATGGAATCGTGTCACTATCGTGGTCCCAATATCCGTCAAGCCAGATGGCGCGAACATTTCCGTAGTTGGAAAGCAATTCGCATAGCTGCTTTTTCATGAAATCGAAGTAGGAATCGTAGTTTTCCTGCATCACGCGTCCAGTACGCCGCCCTGTTCTTCCCAAAGGGTAGTCTGTGCGTTTCCAATCAAGGATGGAATAATAGAAATGCAGGGACAAATCGTTGTTATGTAGAGCCTGTGCCAATTCTGCTGTCACATCGCGCCCGAAAGGTGTGGCTTCTACTATATTATATGGCGATGCCGCAGTCTTAAACATGGAGAAACTGTCGTGATGTCGGCTCGTAAAAGTGACATATCGGGCTCCCGAGGCTTTTATGGCCTTAGCCCATTCGTTTGCGTTGAAGCGATGCGGATAAAATGCCTGCGCCACTTTGGAATATTCGTGCTCGTTGATGCCCGCGTTGAGATACCATTCGCCTTGTGCGAACATGCTGTAGATACCCCAGTGGATAAAAATGCCGAAGCGGTCTTTGCTGAAATTGCGTCGGGCTTCCAAATTACTTTCGGAGGGAGTATAGACAGTTGCCGTTTGGGAAAAAACGGAAGGTACGGCAGCGCAAAGCAATAGTGCTGACAAAAGAAGTTTTCTCATGGAGTAAAAAAGTTTAAGGTTCGGGAACGCCGCTCAGAATGCGTTGATATGCAGCATCATCGGTGAGTATTTGAAGGGCACGTTCCAGTTGTTTGCTGTATTGCAGGACATATTCCTGAGCGCCTCGGGTGAAATAGTAGTTTTCTACGATTTCCGCTTCCAGAGCCTGGCGGATTTCTTCGCTGCGCAAGGTTAAAAACGTATCAATTCCGGGATTCAGTATTTTATCCAAGGTATCCAGCTCGGGCATGGCGTCATTAAATCCTTCTTCTTTGGCAAAAACACGCAGGTATCCGAGACTTTTGGCCGCAGGTCCTTCATATTTGAAATCAGAACGCTTCACCATTTTCTTAAACTCCTCGTATTCGCCGTCAGTCAGGTGAAATTTTGAGGGAGCCAGGATGCGGTGATGCTTATTGCGGTACTGCACGCAGAAATCGTTGAACACGTCGTGCGAAATCAGGGCTGCTGTGAAATAAGACATGGAGTCTTCGCTGATTTCTACGTCGGGCATAATGCCTCCTCCGTCTTTTACGATGCGACCGTGCTCAGTATGGAAAATGCGGCACAGCGAATCGGGCAGATGTCGGGGATTGCCTTCGTTGTCGCGGTTCTTGAAATCGTAAGCCTGGACACAACGTCCGCTTGGTATGTAGTATTTATAGGCAGTGTACTTCAAAATACCCTGATATGGCATTTCGATAGAATGTTGTACGAGACCTTTACCGAAAGTGCGCTTTCCCAGAATGACGGCACGGTCGTAGTCTTGCAAAGCTCCCGAAGTGATTTCAGCAGCGCTGGCTGTTCCGCCATTAACGAGGATGACGATGGGCATTTCTGCGTCAAGAGGTTCCTCTGTGGTGGTAAAAACGGTGGTTTTGTCGTTGCCTTTTCCTTTTGTGGTGAGCACGTTCTTACCTTTGGGCAGAAAGAAATTGACAATCTTGATGGATTGTTCCATAAGTCCGCCACCATTGTCGCGAAGGTCGAGAATCAGGCGCTTTGCTCCCTTGGAAATCATATCTACCAAAGCCAAACGCAAATCACGGGCAGTATTTTCGGTGTATTGGGTGAGCGAAACATACGCAATGCTGTCTTGCAGAATCGTTTGGTAGGAAATAGAAGGCAGTTCTATGTTCTTTCGCACGATTTTGAAGGTCAAAGGTTTGGCTTGTCCCATGCGTTTCACCGTAAGTCGGAGTGTGGTATTGGGATCGCCGCGCAGAAGTTTTGAAACTCGGGCAGAATAATTGGCAGCTGTGTCTGGCGCAGAAGTTCCTACGTCTTGTCCATCGATAGCCATGATGATGTCGCCGGTACGTACGCCCGCCATTTGAGCAGGCATGGATTCGTACGGATTACTGAACATACATCTTTTCTCGCTTCGGCGATATACGATGGGAGAACCGATACCTGCATATTTTCCGGTGACCATTTGCTCGTATTGCTTCGTCTCGTCTTCCGAATAGTACTCGGTATAGGGATCTAACTGGTTGAGCATATACGATAGTGCGTCCTGAATATTTTTTTCAGGCTTCAATGTGTCCACATAGTAGCGTTCCAAATCGCGATATACGCTATTGAAAATATCTAAGTGCTTCATCACCTCGAAATGATGCGTGTCTTGTGCCCGCAATGTGGGAAGACTGCAAAAAAGCGACGTAAGAAGCAGGAAAAACAGCAACGGTTTTCTATTCATCTGTCTATATATAAATATATAAGGAGTGTGTATTCTCAGAAGTTTGGGAAGTATCAAATACTTTTGCGGAGTCAGCGCGTCATAGCCACGCATTTTTTACGAAACGATGGCGCGTATTTCCTGCCAAGTGCTTTCCGGCAGTTGTGTTCCCACCACTTGCACGATGTTTCCCGCCAAAAGTGTGCCGTAGCGTGCGCAATCCTCAAGACTGCGCCCGTTGCACATACCGTAGAGGAAGCCTGCTGCAAAATAGTCGCCAGCCGCTGTGGTGTCTGTCACCTTTACGTTGGGAAGTGACGGCACTTGCACCTCTTCTGCGCCACGACAAACGAGAGAGCCCCGCTTTCCGATTTTTACAACCGCCGTTTCGCAGAGTTTAGCCAGCTCGTGTACCGATTCTTCCGGCGATTTGTGCGTATAGGCGTAGCTTTCTTCTTCGTTGGCAAAGACTATATCAACGTTTTTCAGGAGTTCGGCAAAAAATTCGCGCTCCTGTTCCACGATATTGTAGGAAGCCAAATCGAGGCCTACCTTCAAACCGGCGGCATGAGCCAGATAAACGGCGCGATTGATGACATCGTGATTCTGAACCATGTATCCTTCGATGTAAAACAGGTCGTAACCTTCAAAATGGCTCATCTTGATATCTACAGGTCGGAGCGCTGCAGCAGCACCGAGGTAAGTGGCGAAAGTACGTTGCCCATCCGGTGTAATAAATGTGGAAGCCACACCCGTAGCCAGGGATTCGTCCTCGATATAGTCGAACGAAATATGGTGTGCCACACAGTTTTCGGTGAAGAAGCGACCATTCTCGTCCTTACCTTTCTTTCCTATAAATCCAGGCGCTGCTCCAAGATTTGCTAACGCCAGAATCGTATTGGCAGCCGAACCTCCTGTGGTGCGTCTCAGGTCTTTTCCCTGCATCCATCGATTTATCTCGCCGTATCTCGCACCGTCAATTAACTGCATCGAACCTTTTGGTAGATTCAACCCCTTTAGAGTGTCTTCTGTCTCTATTTTTACCAGAATATCCACCAAAACATTACCCAATCCTATTACTTTCTGCATTTTTTTGGGGGAAAATATTAAATTTTTCTGCAAAGATATTGCTTAATTTAAAAATATACGTTACTTTTGCACCGCAATTTATGAAAAAGCAGGGAAAAAACTCAAATCCCGCCTATTTTTCAGATTTGTATCCGCTTCAGTAGCTCAGTTGGTTAGAGCACCTGACTGTTAATCAGGGGGTCGTTGG
>CAMVJO010000123.1 GCA_947167835.1 uncultured Prevotellaceae bacterium | reverse complement strand
TATAGAGAGTGTAAGCAAATCAAAACAGCCTAATTTTTAGAACAACCCTTAAATTTTGCTCGGCACTATTTCTCGGGGCTATTTTTTGCCTAACGTCAAAAAAAATGTAACTTCGCGTGAAATATCAGATAGTTATCGAAAAAACGTTCATTTCACCCCTAAAAACAAAGCGTGCATGGAAGAATTAACCCCGATGATGAAGCAGTTTTATGATTTCAAGGCAAAGTATCCCGATGCTTTGCTGCTGTTTCGCTGTGGCGACTTCTATGAAACCTACGGCCAGGATGCAGTGACGGCTTCTCAGGCATTAGGCATCACTTTAACCCGACGTTCCAACGGAAAAGGCAATGTAGCCAATTTGGAAATGGCAGGTTTCCCCTACCACGCCCTCGATACTTATCTGCCGCGCCTGGTTAGGGCAGGCTTCCGTGTGGCTATATGCGACCAACTGGAAGATCCCAAATTAGCAAAGAAGCTTGTGAAACGCGGAGTGACGGAACTCATCACGCCGGGCGTAGCTATGAACGACAATGTGCTGGCTGCACGCGAGAACAACTTCCTTTCGGCCGTGCATTTCGGCAAAAACTGCATAGGAATCGCCATGTTGGATATGTCAACGGGCGAGTTTCTGGTGACAGAAGGCACTCCCGAAGTGATAGGTAAGCTGGTGGATAATTTCCAGCCGAAGGAAATCATCATCGTGCGCGGCAGTCGAAACAGATATGAGACACTTTTCGATGCACGTCAGTATCTCTACGAAATAGACGACTGGGCTTTCAGCGAGAGCACGGCAAACGAACGATTGCTCAAACAATTCAAGGTAAAAACCCTCAAGGGTTTCGGCGTAGAGCACCTTAAAAACGGATTGGTGGCAGCCGGTGCCATTTTGTGCTACCTTGAAATGACACAGCACCTGCGTACGGGACATATTACCCGCATTCAGCGCATAGAAGAGGAACATTATGTGCGCATAGACCCGTTTACGATGCGCAACCTCGAGATTATCGCCCCGATGCAACCCGATGGCATTTCCTTGCTCCAGGTTCTGGACAAAACAAAGACACCTATGGGAGCACGCATGCTACGTAGGCGACTATTGTTCCCCTTGCGCTCGAAACAGGAGATAGAAAAACGGCACGAAGGCATAGCCGAATTTTTCAAGAACCCCGATTTGCGCGAAACTTGCGCCGAGGAATTTGAACGCGTCGGCGACTTGGAACGCATTACCACCAAAATCGCCACGCAGCGCGTCAATCCCCGCGAATTGCAGCAACTTCGTTTCTCGATTGAGAGCATTTGCGCCATTAAGTCAGCTTGTATGGAATCGGATACCCAAGTCGTTGCAGAATTGGCCCGCGGTATCGATACTTTAGACACACTTCACGACACGTTGCAGCGCTCTCTCAATATGGACCCGCCGGCTCTTGTGAGCAAAGGCGGCGTTATTGCCAACGGAGTGAGCCAGGAATTGGACGAACTGCGCGAGATTTCTCATTCATCGAAGAGTTATCTGCTGAAAATCCAGGAGCGCGAGAGCCAGGCTACGCTCATTCCTTCGCTGAAGGTGGGTTACAGCACCGTATTCGGCTACTATCTCGAAGTACGCAACACCTATAAAGACAGTGTGCCGGACACCTGGATCAGAAAGCAGACTTTGGCACAGGCAGAGCGCTACATCACGCCAGAACTCAAGGAGTATGAGGAGAAAATCCTCGGGGCAGAAGACAAAATCCTGGCGCTCGAAAACAAGATATACGCCGAACTGGTGGAATTCTGCACGCAATTTATCCCTTCCCTCCAGCGAAATGCACAGATCGTGGCGCAAACAGACTGTATGCTCTGCGGAGCAATCATTGCCCGTCAGCAAAAATATGTGCGCCCCGTCATCAACGAAGGTTTGACGCTCGAAATAAAAGGTGGCCGCCATCCGGTGATAGAAACCCTCATGCCACCGGGAGAGGAATACGTGGCAAACGATGTGATGTTGGACACAACGCATCAGCAAATCGTGATAATTACCGGTCCCAACATGTCCGGAAAAAGTGCCTTGCTGCGACAGACGGCGCTCATCGCACTAATGGCGCAGGCCGGCCTGTACGTGCCCGCCGAAAGCGCACAAATAGGCATGGTCGATAAGATATTCACACGTGTCGGCGCAAGCGATAATATTTCGGTGGGCGAAAGTACGTTTATGAACGAGATGAGCGAGGCTGCCTCCATTATGAACAATCTTACCGAGCGGTCTTTAGTGCTTTTCGACGAACTGGGACGCGGTACTTCGACCTACGACGGCATTTCCATCGCGTGGGCTATCGTGGAGTACCTGCACGAAAATCCTAAAGCCCATGCGCGTACGCTTTTCGCCACACACTATCACGAACTCAACGAGATGGAGAAATCTTTCGCGCGCATCAAAAACTATAATGTGTCGGTACGCGAGATTGACGGCCAGGTGATTTTCCTTCGCAAGCTGATGCCGGGCGGTAGTGAGCACTCTTTCGGTATTCACGTGGCGAAACTGGCCGGAATGCCCATGAGTATCGTGAAACGCGCCGAACAAATCCTGAAACAACTCGAAGTGGCCAATCAGGGAGATCGACGTGTGGATACCGATGTCCTCACAAAACAGGATCTCTCCGGCGATAGTGCTACACAACTCAGCTTCTTCCAACTGGATGACCCCATTCTCACACAGATTCGCGACGAAATCCTGCATATTGACGTCAATAATCTCACACCCCTTGAAGCTCTGAATAAATTAAACGAGATTAAACGCATTTTGAAAGGCAGTTAAGACAGATGACTACACCTTATATATTAATAGCTACACCTTATATATTATTATAGGGGCGCTACAATTTCATAGAGGTGGCTTATCTCGTCAAAAATAAGGTTTATCTCATCATAGTAAAGGCTTATCTTTTCACAGATAAGCCTTATTTTGTCAAAGATAAGGCTTATCTCGCAAAAGAAAAGACTTATTGCATCGTAGCAAAGACATATCGTATCATAGAGATGGCCTACAATATTTTTATTGTACCTAACAATACTTTTACTAAGCCCTACGATATTTTTACTAAGTATCTTTCCATTCTCTTCGCGTAGAGAAAACTTTCTCATCGCGTTGAGAAAATTGTATCATCGCGTTGAGAAAGTTTTCTCATGGCGATGAGAATCTTTCTTGGAGCGCAAAACCTCGTTTTCTGCCCACTTTTTGCGCAGTTCTCCACACATCCTGTTTTTTGGCAGGGGATTCTCAGATTGTTTGCCGAGGTTTGTGCATAGAAACTGGGGACTTTTATGCCTTTTGGCAGCAGTTTCTAGGGGTGTCTCAGGGGTATGTAGTTTTGTCCGAGTGATTTCCATAGAAAACAAAAAGAAAGCGACCGAAATGGCCGCTTTCTTTGTTGATATGTTCTGACTGTGAAAATTATTTCACGAGAACTTTCTTACCATTGATGATGTAAAGGCCCTTACCTGCCTTAGAAACGCGACGACCGCTGAGGTCGAAGATAACAGTTTCGGTAGCGGGACGAACAACGGCGGGCTGTACGCCATCAACTACGGTTGCTTCGCCAACACTTATGTTCTTGATTTCCCATGTGCCGGCAGCTGTTTCGGTAGAGGTGTATCTGAAACCGATTTGTACCTTCTTGCCTGCGTATTCGCTGAGATCGATAACCTGAGCTTCGAATGCAGACCAGTTACCGTTGAGTTCAGGATAGCTAATGACGATTTGCTTCCAATCGTCGCCCTCTTTCAGACGAGTGCTGGCTTCTGTTGCTTCGCGAACCCACAATGTGGCTTCTTCGCTCACGTTTCCGAAGAACTTGCTGATGCATTGTTCAAATGTGAAGGTAGGTTTGCTCAGAGTAGCAAGGTCTATCACAGGAGTCTTCAGCCATGTTTCTACGGCGTAGTTAGCTCCACCAACGTATGCACTGGCTTTTGCACCATAGCGTGCGCTAAAGCCCCAAACGTACGTCAGTCCTTCGGGCAATGTGCCTTCTTCTACAATCATATCACCCTGTTCTGCCAAATCGTTGCTGTAAACATTTACAACAGTGTCGGGATTTTCGGTAGTAGTGGTGTCAGGAGTTACAACTACTTCGCCGGCTTCAACAAAGAGTACGGGGAGTACGCGATCGTCTGCGGATTCTGCATAACTTCCGAAGCTGCTATATTTTGTTGAGTACTGTACAAATTTCTGTACCGAAGTGTTGGTAATTGTTGCCTTGCCTTCTTCGAAGGAAACAACCCAGTTACTGCCATCTACTGCCAGGGTATCTACATTAAACGAATCGTAAGTACCTTTTTGATTGAGGTATCTGCCGTCTTTCTGCTGGATAGTGAAGGAATTATCGACAGCGGTAAATACAAATGCGTTGTCGTCGTTATCAACTACTATAGAACCGTCTTCTTGTGCGTTAGCTTTTTCTACTTGCAGGTAGCCGTAGTTCTTGGTATTGGCAATGGGTTTAGCAACATTTCCATCGGCAACAATCAGATAGCGCTTGCCGGATTCTACTGCTGTAGCGGGCACAAAGCGGAGACCTGTCGCAGCAGCTGTAGTATCTGGGGTAACAGTACCGGTTGTGTCAGGAGTTACAACTACTTCGCCGGCTTCAACAAAGAGTACGGGGAGTACGCGATCGTCTGCGGATTCTGCATAACTTCCGAAGCTGCTATATTTTGTTGAGTACTGTACAAATTTCTGTACCGAAGTGTTGGTAATTGTTGCCTTGCCTTCTTCGAAGGAAACAACCCAGTTACTGCCATCTACTGCCAGGGTATCTACATTAAACGAATCGTAAGTACCTTTTTGATTGAGGTATCTGCCGTCTTTCTGCTGGATAGTGAAGGAATTATCGACAGCGGTAAATACAAATGCGTTGTCGTCGTTATCAACTACTATAGAACCGTCTTCTTGTGCGTTAGCTTTTTCTACTTGCAGGTAGCCGTAGTTCTTGGTATTGGCAATGGGTTTAGCAACATTTCCATCGGCAACAATCAGATAGCGCTTGCCGGATTCTACTGCTGTAGCGGGCACAAAGCGGAGACCTGTCGCAGCAGCTGTAGTATCTGGGGTAACAGTACCGGTTGTGTCGGCCTCACTCTTTTCGATAGTGTAGGTAACGCTTGTTACTGCGCTGGGATTACCTGATTCATCATAGGCAATAGCCTTTACGGTAGCACTTTCGTAGAGTGTGAACGGAGCAACATAGAGAGTTGTCTCGTCGCTGGGTTCGTCGCCGTTAGTAGTGTAATAAATCGTGGTGGCGCTGTCGCCAGTAATCGTTACAACAACGCTGTCCTTGCGGTTAGTGTTGTTTCTCGGGCTGATAGCAGGAGCTGTTACGGCTACACCGGGAGATACTGTCTCGCCATCTTTTTCTACTATGGTAACAACGACGCTATTCCAACGGTTTGTCTTAGTACCGGTAAAGGTTACTTCGGTATGGTTACCAGTCCATTCAGAACCTTCGAGGGTTCCTGCTGTAGTGTTCACTCCATAATAGCTGGAAGCTGCGCAGTTGAAAACGACCTTGCGGACAGACATATTTGGATCTTCGGGGCGTATGGTAAGCGTGTTACCAGAATAGAAACGAAGCTGGGGACCAGTCCACATACGTGGGGGCTGATTAGCTGTTCCTTTACCGAATTCCAAAACAACGCCGTCTTGAGCGATAGGATTGTTGACATCACCGGCAGCAGCTGTCTCACCGCTACCGCTACCAAGGGGCAATTCCCATGGATTGGATTGGAAGTCGAAAGTGACATCCTGTGCATTTACTGAAAGTCCCATTGCGAGGACCATCATAAGAAAGAAAGAGTAAAGTTTCTTCATAAAAAAGTTAGTTTTATTGGGTTAATTAATCTTTTTCGGTACAAATTTAGTGAATTATAATAGGTGCGCAAAATATTCCTACGGTTTATTTTTGAAAGTTGTCTATTTAATTTCAGAAGAGGGGGAAGTGGCGAAGAAAAACACAACATTTCGTTATCACGTTATACCGTTATTACGTCAAACCGAAGAGCTTGATAATCTTTTTTCGCGGATAAATGGACAATTTGGGCAATTTGGGGTTGATTGGGCGATATGGGCTTAATTGACTCGGAGATATCAAAAATTAGCTCCGAGCAAAAAAAAATTAGCTCGACACTATTTCAAAATAGCTCGGAGATAAAAAATTTTTGCTCCGAGCTATTTTCCCTTATTTCGGAGGTATAAATTTAGGCGTATGGCTCATTTTGCAGGATAAAATTGCGTAGTAGGTATTCAATAGCTCAA
>CAMVJO010000122.1 GCA_947167835.1 uncultured Prevotellaceae bacterium | reverse complement strand
GCAGGAATAATAAGGAAACGGTAATAATGGCGATGTTTGTGGCTCTGATTTTCGCTTTCAGGGCTTCATTCTCTTTTTGCTGTGACAAATTAATGTTGTATAGTCGATCTACTACATATCCTTGCGAAAGATCCGAGTGTTTGATAACAGTATCTTGGTATTCTATACAGAGTTTTGCATATTTCAGGGCGCTGTCTTTATTTTCTTGTTCATTATATAGATAGAAGTAGCATTTCAAAATATTAAAAGAGGTCCTTGGATTTTCATTGAGCTGTGATTGTCTTAGTAAACTTTCGGCTTTTTCATAATTCTTTTTATGTAAAAACCATTTGGATAAGAGATAAAGATTGAAATTACGATGGTAGTTGTTGGAGTCGTCAATAATATATGGGATTCTTTTTTCTACTTCATTCCATTCATTGCACTCTTCATAGATTTCTATCCCTGTCCATATTATCCCATTCATATAGTTGGGCTCATATGGGAGCCTCTGCAGTATCTCGAAGGCTTTGCTTGCATAATACTTAGCACTGTCATACTCTTCTATGATAAAGTATGCAAAACATATATCATTACAGGCAAAAAGAGTGTCAAAAAGTGTAATAGAATTGGACGCATTTTCTATAAAATAGTCTTTCGCCAACATACATGAATTCTCTTCTTTTAATAAAAAGCCCATTTTTGAACCTACATAGGTTGCAATAGAATAATCAAATTCACTATTACTTTTATTCTCTTTTACAATATCCCATGCTTTTTGCATCCATTCCAATGCCGTGAGATAATCGCCTCCGCGTTCAAAACATCTTCCTGCAAGGTAGCAGGCACGCATTTTTTCGTTGTTGTCTCCATTCTCTAAAATATACTCTACCAGATTTTGCAGTGTGTCGGTAAATTGCAGTGGCTCCCAACGATTGTTTCTTACTTGGTATGCAGCCAACAAGTATTTGTTACGATATAATTCTGATGCCTCGTTTACAAAAGGTGCTGCCGATTGTAAATAAATTTCTGCGGAATCCACATTTTGGTAGATAGTGGGATATACTCTCAGCAGAGATTGTTCGATGACCGTGTCGCCGAAATTCAGATGCTGTTTTTCGCATCCCGTTAAAAGGAGAAATGCAATGGGCAATGCAAGAAAAAATGCTTTTTTCATGGTTCTTATCATAAATCTGTGAGGCAAAAATATGTTTTTCGCGGGTAAAAAAGTAAAAATTCGGTAAAAAAAGTAAAAACAATATGCAGAATTTTTACTTTCGCCATTTTATTTTTACGATTTTAACATAATCCTATTTTATTATGCCGAACTTTGCCGACGGAACATTCTGATAATTTTAATCATACACCATAAATATATATATACAACTAAATTCATGGCAAAATAGAGAAGATATGATTTCTTTTACTATCTTTGCCACAAGTTAAACCACTAATTGAAAAGTATTATGAAAAACAAAGTACTCCTTAGATTAGTCATGCTAAGCTTATTCATGGCATTTTGTGTGGGTTCGTCTGCACAGGAAGATTATGAACCCTTTATCAAAACCGGTAAGACCTGGTATGTATATCAGTTCGGCTTATGGGGTGAATATAAGGATCAGCCAAAAATTGTGGATTGCCGTTTTACGGATGAAACCGTAGAGAAAAGCGATGGTATATACACCAAAATGTATGTTCGTTGGAATAAAGGCGGTGCTGATGTGGAGTTGTTCCGAGAAGAAGGGAAGCGCGTCTATCATTTCAATGAGGTCTTGCAGAAAGGCGAACTCCTGTTTGATTTTTCTCTTGAGGTAGGAGATACTGTTGTGCATAACGGAGACAGTATTACATACGATGTGATAAACCGTAGTCTGGTACAAGACGGGACTGCACGACCAAAGACAAAAATCACTTTGCGTTCACGCGATAATACGAATGCTTATCCCGATGAAGAATGGATAGAAGGAATCGGAAGCCTACAGGGATATCCTACTCTGAACTTTCCTCTTTCTTTAGTCAGTTCGTATGGATTTCATGTCGTTTATGTTTATGACGGCAACGAATATCAAACCTTCGACTTCTCACTACCGCACAATAATTGGTGGGGAAGCCGTGTCAAGTCGCAGCCGATGAATGGCGTTGGCGCACCAAGCAGAGAAGGTTCGCTGAGATACAACCTGACTGGCGAGACACTGTATGTGGATGGCTGGATTACGACCGATTCCCCGCTTATATATGCTCATTGCAGGCAGACAGGTCAGGACAGTTTGCAGATATTCTTCGAGGACTGCGGGCAAAAGAACGAAACCGCATCGAAATATCAGGTTCACTTCGAGTTTCCGAAACTCGTAGAGAAGAAATATACCGTTACAGACCCGTATGGCACAACCGTAGTGGAAGAAAACAGCAATAGTCAGTACCAACCTATGATATCTCAGGGAAAGACATGGTTTTGCGTAAATGTTAGTAAAGAATTAAAATTAGGTGATAAAATTCATGCATACAAAATCATGGGCGATACCGTCATCAATAATCAATTGTATGCTAAAATTATGTATCGCGACTATGATAAGGAGCAATCTGAATGGATTTATTATGCAGCCGTACGCGAGGACAATGAGAAAATGAGAGTTTATATGGTTGAGAAGGCATCTGAAGAAGAAAGTCTGCTGTATAACTTTGATTTTGTCAGCGACGAACGTTTGTATTACTATGAACATGGTGGTTATCTGAATTATGGTACTCATCAAGTCATGATAAAAGGGATAAATCGCAATTATATAAAATGTGTATGTTACGTTATTTGTGATGGAGAGATAGATTTTACCACACGACTGTATTTTGTGATAGAAGGTATAGGCTTTCTACCAAGTCCTTTTGATATAAGCACATGGTTCACGGATTATTCCCGTATGATAGCATGTTATGAAAATGATGTATGCGTGGCAGATGCAAATGACTTTCTATATTCGTACGAGAACAATGCTTTAATTGAAAAAGTCGCACAACTTGTCCAGACCGGCATCAATAATATAAATTCTGATGCCCCTGAAAATGATTCTGCACGCAGTATCTACTCCCTTGACGGACGGCGTCTGCAACAGGTTCCCGAAAAAGGGGTGTATATCGTTAATGGGCGGAAAATGGTGAGGAAATAGATTAGTGGTTGTTCTGATAATTAGGTTTTCACCTTGGATTTAAGGGCGTTCCGAAAGATTTTACCAATCAACTTGACTATTAGGCAAATTATTAGGACGGCACAAAAACAAAAAACCGACGATTGAATAAAAATTCAACCGCCGGTTTTTATTATAACCAACAGAGATAAAGTGATTACTTGAGGCTAACGAATACTTCCTTGCCTTCTTCTTCAACTACAACTTTATCTTCGCGGAGCAACCAACCGAGTGTGAGGTTGAGTTCGCGATCTGTCTTGATCTTTGTAGCCTTTTTCAAATCTTTAACGTTAAGTTTGCCACCTTCGTTGAGGGCATTCCATACATTGCCGGCATTTATGCCTGTCTTTTCTTGTAACATAACTTTTTTAATTATTTTGATATTGTTAAAAATGAGTTTCGGAACTATAGAGAAACGAATCTCTCCTTTTTCCGAAAGCAAAATTAGGGCATGTTGCAACAAGGAACAAGTAGTTTTCTGTAAAAAAACGAAAAAACGAAGGTTTTTATGCAAAAAAAATCCACATCAAATGCTTAATGTAAATTTTTGACAAGTTAATATTTCAAATATGGTGTAAATCTGCGACTTAGATATGTGCTATTTTTCCTATCGTCGTAAAGACTTGGGAGAAACATTATTCTTCCTTGCCCTTGCCTTCCTCTGACTCCTTCTTTTCCTCAAATATGCCGTAGGTGGTGCGCAACACGCGGAACTCCGTGCGACGATTGAGTGAGTTACAGATTTCTTGCTGCTCTTCGGGGAGTGCAAGGATGTAGGCAAGAGAGAGTGTGTCGCCCTCGTGCATGAATGGATGCTGCTCGGCCAACTTCTTGTTCACAATCTTCGGCACGCTCTCGCCATAGCCCTTGGCTTGCAGGCGGTCAGGGGCTATTCCGTGCTCAGTAAGATACCTTACCACACTTTCGGCCCTGCGTTGCGAGAGTTTCATATTGTAAGCGTCGTCGCCACGATAATCGCAATGCGCGGCAAGTTCTATTGTGATATGCGGATTTTGCTCCAGCATCAAGGTAAGTCTGTCGAGTGCCTCACAACTGTTTTCGGTAAGGTCGGCCTTATCAAATTCGTAGAACACATTACGCACCAGCACGGGAATATTCATCGAAGGTAGCGGGAACTGCAATACATACTGCTTAGCCACGTCTGCGCTATCGAGGGTAACACGCAATTCATTCTGCACATTGAGATATCCGTCGCACGAAGCCAAAAACATATAATCCACTCCGGGCTTTACTTCCTGTTCAAAAGAACCATCGCTCAACACTCCAGTCTTGATGTTCGTACCGTCGTTGCCTATCATCCAGACTTTTGCTGAGGGAAGCTCGTAACCGTCCTGTTCATACACCCAGCCTTTTACTGTCTGCAAGGTTTCAGGATGTGAGAAGCTGTAAATCTTGTCCCAGCCGCGACCGCCTGTGGCTCTGTTTGAAGAGAAATACCCACGATGGTGCAAACCCTCGAATGTCATGCCGAAATCATCGCCATTCGAGTTGATAGGATACGGAAGTGGCGTGACCGTCCAACGATGCAGCACGGAATCCTCTACGGCCTTGAAGATATCCAGTCCGCCCATGCCACCTTTTCCGTTTGACGAATAGTAGAGTTCGCCATTAGCCCTGCAAGTGGGAAACATCTCGTCGCGTTTCGTATTGATTTCCGCTCCCAGATTCTCTACCACTCCTACCCCATGCAAAGTGAGCTGGGCACGCCAGATATCCATGCCGCCATATCCTCCGGGCATGTCGCTAACGAAATAGAGCCAACGGCCATCGTGCGAAGGAGCGGGATGAGCATACGAAGAGAGGGTGTCTGCCGTAATCTTCAACTGCTTAGGCTGTGCCCATGCCGCATCCGAACGCGAGGATGTCCATATCTCGGCCATTCTGGGGTATTGCGGGTCGGTCTTGCAGACTGTAAGATACATAGTTCGTCCATCCGTGCTGAAAGCGCAAGCGCCTTCGTCAAAATCCGTGTTTACGCCTTCAACGGCTTCGGGGCGCAACCATTTACCTTTCTCGTCTTTTTTAGCAAAGAAGATGTCTCCTGCCATTTCGCCCGTAATGCCGCTCGGATCGTCGCCCAAGGCCTGTTTGCGTGTGCTTGAAAAATAGAGTTGGCTGCCTTCGTTGTCAAGAAAGGCTGGACTGAAATCTGCTCTCGAGCCATTAAACAAAGGTTCCATGTGAATCGTGTAGGCAGAACCCTTCTGTTTTATTTCCGCGGCACGGTTGTTCGTACGATAGGCAAGCAGGGCGATACTGTCGTCGGGAATGATTTCCAGATATTCTGCGTATGATTTTGCAGCTCCTTTGTAATCTCCCGAAACCTTCTGCATATCTGCAATATTTCCCAGAGTTGCCGTATCGGAATAGCCGAAACGAAGGGCATTGCGGTACGAACCTAAAGCACGTGAATAGAAACCATAATGACGATAGCACTCTGCCATTTTGAAGGAAAGCACGGCACGCGTTTTCTTGTCTTTGGACGGAGTAAGACTGTACGACTTCTTGTATTGTCCGGCAGCCTCGGCATATTCTCCAAGTGCGTAGTAGTTATCCCCACGCTTGGCATATCGCTCAGCGGGAGTACATGCAGCCGTCAGCAACAACAAGAGGAAAAGGTATATGTATGGTATTCTATGCGTCATGTATTCATGCTTTAATGGGTTGGCCTGATTCTTAGGGTGTTTGGGGGAACAAGAACCTGTTATTCAGAACAACCTTAATACTATATAAACGCAAAAAACGCCAGGAAATTGTACGTTGCTACACATTTTCCTGGCAAGATAGGGACATTAAAAAACGCAGCAAGGGCGGATTTAGATGAAACTCCGGAGAAAATAGGATTTGAGTGCTTAACAGACCTTTGTAATCCGACCCTATGCAATGCACATATCGGCACGCCATCAGTCAGTCAGCTTTCTCGGTGTTTAGGTTAAATTGATGAGATTCCCAATCGTTCCCTTGCTGCGCTGTTTCTGATGCAAAGATAAACAGATTTGTTTTATCAGCAAAATATTCAACCCTTTTTCTTTACTCCTATAATATATATATATGGAAAAATCCGGAAGAACAGTTAAGGGATGTTCTATAAATTACGTTTTTTAAGAAACTGGTCTCTATTTTATTCTGCTTGTTTTTGAAATCTTTTTGCCG
>CAMVJO010000121.1 GCA_947167835.1 uncultured Prevotellaceae bacterium | reverse complement strand
GAAATAATTCTTAAATTCTCTCCATTCTTGACTAAAAGAACAATCAAGAATTAGAAGAATTGGAGAATTGAGAGGCAATACGCGAAGCGAAATAATTCCTAAATTCTATTTATTCTTGACTAAAAGAACAATCAAGAATTAGAGAATTGGAGAATATATGCGCAAAGCGCAAATGTTTTATGTATTTTTAAAGTAGAATGAGAAATGGCTTTAATTTATCCTGAATTAAGTAAGAGACTTCTCGGAATTGCGATGAAATTGCATCGCGAGATGGGATGTGGATTCAAGGAGAAAGTATATCAGGATGCCTTTGAAGTGCTATTGCAAGAAGAAGGAATACAATACGAACGTGAGAAACATATAGACCTTGTTTTTCATGGAGTATATCTGGAACATGATTTCTTTTATGATTTCTTAATTGAGGATAAAATAGGTGTTGAAATAAAAGCCATGAATGAAATAATCGGAGAATTTGAAGCTCAAATAATCAACTACCTACATGTGAGTAATCACAAGTTGGGTTTGTTGTTGAATTTCGGTACTACCAATTTGGTGTACAGATGGTATCCTAATGAGTGGCATTATCGTAATAAGGCAGAGATAGGATAATAAAAATCAAGAATAGAAAAAGACTGTCCATGACAAATAAAAATTCTCTAATTCTCTAATTCTTGACAAAATTATTCTTATCTCTAATTGGAGACTGAGAGTAAGCGCGCGAAGCGAAAAAGACTGTCCATGAAAAATAAAAATTCTCTAATTCTTGACAAAATTATTCTTATCTCTAATTGGAGACTGAGAGTAAGCGCGCGAAGCGAAAAATAATTCTCGAATTCTCTCTATTCTTGACTAAATTTATTTTCTGAAATAAAAAATTAGAGAAATGAAAGTCAATGCGCGAAGCAAAAAATTCTCAAATTCTATTCATTCTTGACTAGAAATATATTCAATAGTTTGAGATTTAGGGAATTGAGAGATTTAGCGCCAGGCAAAACACAAGGAATACCCCGAAATAAAACAACGAAAAATATACAAACAAAAAGAATGATGCAGAAAAAAACACGAATATTCCTGAGCGCGTTTTTCATTGCGCTGATACCCTTGCTTTTTTCATCGTGCGATGAGATGATGACCAGGGCAGAACGCGAGATAGTTGGCGAATATGTTTCCGACGATGGCACATGTCGCGTCACATTCCACTCCGATCTTCAGGGATGGTGGGAGTATTCTGACGGGCGCCGCTTCAGTTTCGATTGGGAAGCCACCGATTCGCGGTTATATATCCGAACCTACGATTTCAATGGCTGGTATTACTACAACTTGTCGGTTGCCGGCACCCTTATCCTCTACGATTTCGACCAATATGGCAGTCTTGTACTGTTGCGCCGGCGAGGTGGAGGATATAACAGTTGGTAACATCAGTTTCCATACTTAGCGGCGGGATTCCTGCCGCTTTTTTTGCTGTTTTGTCAGAACCTTCAGTTTATATATCCGAAATACCCAGTTTTTTGTCTGAAAATTCTAATCATACGTGAGAATAATCCGAGTTCATATCGCCTTGCTTTTCGTTTTGTGCGTTGCAATCCTACCATGTCTTGCACAAGACACGATTTCGCTGCACACAGCCGATGTGATTAGCGCTGCCGAGGTACGAAGTCTGGGATATGGTCCGTCGCAGGTGCTCACGAAAAGTGATTTGCAGCGCCTTCCCACCGAACAAGTGGCGGATGCCATGCGTTTCTTCGCCGGTGTGCAGGTAAAAGACTACGGCGGTTTGGGAGGTCTCCGCACTATTGACGTGAGGGGTATGGGAACGCATCAGGTAGGTGTGACCTACGATGGCATACCCGTGACAAATGCGCAGAATGGTGTTGTGGACTTAGGTCGTTTCTCTGCCTTAAACATAGAGAGTCTGCACCTTTATAACGGTAATGCCGTGCTGCCGTTGCTCAGTGCCTCAGAACTTTCGTCTGGTAGCGTGATAAGCATCGGTAGTGGGCAGCCATATTTCAGGGGTGCGGAAAAAACGCATGTCCGTGCGGGCCTTCGTGCCGGAAGTTATGGGACATTTCAACCCAGTCTGCTTTTAGAAAGGAAAGTCTCTGACAGACTATTACTCCAAGCGCAGGCAGATTATCTGTGGTCCGAGGGAAACTACCATTTCCACCATCGTGTGAATGGTGCCTACGACATCACGCTCGTTCGCTCCAATAGCGATGTGAAAACCTGGCACAGCGAAATGGCGATGTACCTAAAAACAGACGATAACGACGGCTTGCTCTCTGTTCGCGGTTACCTCTACGCTTCTGCCCGCGGACTTCCTGGCGCTGTTGTGCGCAATCGTACGAATAGCACGGACCGGCAATGGGATACCAACGCTTTCGTTCAGGTTATGTGGCACAAGTCGTTCAGTACGTCGTGGCAAATGCGGATTCGAGCCAAGGCAGGATATGACTACCTGCACTATTTTTCTGACGGCTCGACAAACGGCGGATTTATGTCTGTGGATAATCTTTTCAGACAGTACGAAACCTTTCTCAGTATGGCACATCAGGTTCGTTTGCTGCCCGCTCTCTCTCTTTCCTTCGCCGCCGATTATCGCTACAACCGACTACGTTCTGACTTGCAGGGATTTGCTTTCCCGCAGCGCCACACTCTGCTTTCTTCGCTCGGAGCCGATGCTGCTTTCGGGCGTTTGAATCTTCGCGCCCTCGTGCTTGCCACATTCGTTACCGATGAAACGCGGAAATCGCAAGGCGATACGCAGCGCCGTGCCGAACTCTCGCCCTGTTTCATCGCCACATGGGAACCGTTTCCCGACACTCCGTTTCGATTGCATGGGATGTATAAGCGCATTTTCCGTATGCCTTCGCTCAATGACCTGTACTATACGTTCGTAGGTAATGCCAACCTGTTGCCGGAACGTACCAACCAATTTGTTGTGGGGGCTTCCTGCCTACTACCCCTGAACCTGCAGGCAAAAGTGGAGTACTATCACAACACGGTGTGGCAGAAAATCGTGGCTATTCCGGCTTCCAATCCTTTTCGCTGGACGATGATGAATTTAGGTCGGGTACAAATCGACGGTGTGGAGACTTCTGTGGCAGGGCTGTGGACTTTGCGGAAAACCAAGCTGCGACTTCGTGCCAACTATACCTACGAACATGCCATAGACGTGACAAATCCTGCGGAAGTGTGCTACCGCCATCAGATACCCTACATTCCACGTCACAGCGCAGGCATCACGGCGGGATTGGAGCGGGGCTGCTTCTCCTTAGACTACGCCTTTATCTATACGGGCGACAGATATGACCAGAAAGCCAATATCCCCGAGAATTTCGTGCCGGCATGGTACACGAGCGACCTGATGCTTTCCTTCCGAAAACCCCACTACGAGGTGAGCGTGGCGGTTAATAACCTTTTTGATCAAGCCTACGAGGTAGTAAAAGGCTATCCGCTCCCAGGGCGGCACTACTTTCTGAAATTTATATACACTCTTTAGGGTTGTTCTAATAATTAGGCTGTTTTGATTATTCAAGGGATGTTCTATAAATTAGGCTGCATTGTTTTTGTTTAGATTTTGATTGGATTTAGCTTTAATGACGAAGGAGCGTAGCGAGCTACGGTTCAAGGAATTAAAGTTAAAGACGGCAAAAAGATTTCAAAAACAAGCAGAATAAAATAGAGACCAGTTTTTTAAAAACGTAATTTATAGAACATCCCTCAAAGATTTTTGAGTGGTTTTGTTTTTAATTTTGCAGAAGCATAGCAAGCTATGGTTCAAGGAATTAAAGACGAAAGCGCCAAAAAGATTGAAAAATCATACAGACCATAAAAGAACTTCCCAATATTTTAAACTAATTCTTAGAACAACCCTTTAACTCATACTCCCCATTTACCACCGATTTGTTGGCCTCTGCCAACAACAAGTGCATAGAATAAAACCCCTATGAAACACCTATCGCATATTTCCCTGCCTTTCCTTTTGCTTTGCCTCGTCTTTTTGGCATCCTGCCGTGGCGAAGACGAGCGTATCGTACTGCCAACGACAGAAGACGCGGCGGCAGGCGGCACTTCCTTCTACCTCCTTTGCGAAGGCAACATGGGAAGCAACAAGGCCTCGCTGGATTTCTATGATGGTACGACGGGAAAGTATCATAAGAACGTCTTCCCGTCCGTTAATCCGCAGGTGACGTTTGAATTGGGCGATGTCGGCAATGATTTATTGGTGGCGGGCGAAAAGATGTATGCAGCCATCAACTGTTCCGGCCTGATAGAGGTAATGGAAAGCCGGACAGCCAAACACATCGGGCAGATAGCGGTAGAAAACTGCCGCAACATCGTCAGCCATGGCGCGTTTGTATATGTTACTTCCTTTGCCGGGCCTGTTTCCCTCAACCCATTGTTGCGCCACGGCTATGTGGTAAAAATCGATACGGCATCCCTTCAGATTACTGCCCGTTGCGAAGTGGGTTTCCAGCCGGAAGGCATGGCGGTGTCCGAAGGTCGACTTTTTGTAGCCAACAGCGGAGGTTATCGTGCGCCGGATTACGACCGTACCGTGAGTGTCATCGATCTTTCCTCGTTCACGGTGGAGAAAACCATTGACGTGGCATTAAATCTCTCCGTCATGGCAACATACGGCGGCAGGATATACGCGGGTAGTCGCGGCAACTACGAAGATATCGCGCCCGAAATCTACGTGATCAACCCGCAAACGCTCACGGTCGAAGGGGCTTTAGGCATAGACTTCCTGAATTTCTGTATTTCCGACGGCATACTCTATGCGATTACCGTTTCTGGCGATGTCGTTGCCTATGATTTGCAGCAGCACACCCGCGAAATCCTGATTCCGAAGTCGGAAACGGGGCAGCATCCCTATGGTATCGCTGTCGATCCCCACACTCGCGATATTCTGCTCACCGATGCCCGCGACTATGTCTCTCCTGGCATCGTGAAGTGCTTTGACAATACGGGAAAACTGCGTTGGCAGACCGTTTCGGGCGACATTCCTGCGCATTTTGCCTTTGCCGATGATGCGCATGTCATACCTTCTGACACAGACGAGGCAGCCAACGACATTCCCATCGCACATATCCACGAATACTGCCCCGCGCCAGGTCAGTTTGTCAATCTTCTGCCTACATACTCCGAAGGCAATACCTACGAACAGGTGCTTCAGAAGGTTTTCAACGCCATCGGGCAACATCGTCGTTCACTTATCACCTTGGGAGCCTACGGTGGTTATGTTTCGGTGGGATTCAGTCGGCCCATTACCAACGTTACGGACGAATACGACCTATGTATCAACGGCAATGCCTTTGAAAACAATGCAGAACCCGGGGTTGTCTGGGTGATGCGCGACGATAATCAGAACGGCCTGCCCGATGACACGTGGTATGAACTGGCTGGTAGCGAATACCAAAGGAGTAAGCAACATTATACCGTCACCTACCAGCGTCCGCCCGCCACTCACACGCCAGAGGTCGGAGCAGAGGCGTGGTGTGCCGATGCAAATTATGTTTACTGGAGCGATAGTGACGGAAAGTCCGGGTATCTGGCACAGAATGTCTATCATCAACAACCTTACTTCCCCGCTTGGCTTCCGACCGACGCACTTACCCTCAGCGGTACCTTACTTCCGCAAAATAGTGTAGAACAAAACGGACAATGGCTCCTGCCTTCTTTTGGATGGGGCTACGCAGATAACAGACCGAACGGCACTTCCGGTTGTTTGTTCAAGATTGATTGGGCTATAGATGCCAGCGGCCTTCCCGTTTCACTGGATCATATCGATTTTGTCAAGGTGCAGACCGGCGTACATCAGCAATGCGGTTGGATTGGTGAGACATCCACCGAAATAACCGACATTTACGGCCTGCACTAACCTACCTTTTTCTTGTCTATCGTCACATAGTATTCATAACATACGCGAAAGTCTTGATTTCATCGGGCTTTCGCGTTTTTTTCTGCCATCTTTTCGTTTTAATCACGCGCGTTTAATTCAGTATCACCGCGAGGATACTGAAGTATCTCCATGAGGATACTAAATTAAACGCGCGTGATTAAAACGGATTCATCGGGGCAAAAAATGAAAATGCTGCGGAAAAGAACGAAAGTCCGGCTTGAAAAAAACGGTTTTCAGAGGGTATGGAGTGATTTCTCGTTGAGAAAAGAGTTTTTTGCGTATGGAAAGAAGTTTTTCTGGTTTGGGAAAATGTCTTTCTGCTATGGAAAGTTTTGCATAGTCGAGGATACCTATTATTGAGGGGAAAGATAGATTGAGAGGTGTGGATTCTTGATATTCAGAGTTAATTTATATCTTTGCACGTAAATTATAGGGTTGTTCTAAAAATTAGGCTGTTTTGATTTGCTTACACTCTCTATACG
>CAMVJO010000120.1 GCA_947167835.1 uncultured Prevotellaceae bacterium | reverse complement strand
GTATAGAGAGTGTAAGCAAATCAAAACAGCCTAATTTTTAGAACAACCCTTAAGTATCTTTCCGTAAACAGATTTAGGGAAATCGGCTTCTCAGGAATTCATGGAGAGCAGCAGTTCCTCGTTGTTCTTGGTCTGCTCCATTTGTTTTTTCACAAAGGTCATGGCCTCGATAGGATTCATGTCTGCCAGATAGTTGCGTAGCACGTACATCCTATTGACTACTTGCTGAGAGAGCAGCAGGTCGTCACGACGCGTGCTTGAGGCAATGAGATTGACGGCAGGGAAGATGCGCTTGTTGGCAAGGCTGCGATCCAATTGCAGTTCCATGTTTCCTGTGCCCTTGAACTCCTCGAAGATGACTTCGTCCATCTTGGAACCCGTATCTATGAGGGCTGTGGCAATAATCGTGAGCGAACCGCCGTTTTCTATGTTTCGGGCTGCTCCGAAGAAGCGTTTGGGTTTCTGTAGTGCGTTGGCATCGACACCACCCGTGAGCACTTTTCCGCTGGCTGGGGCTACTGTGTTGTAGGCTCGTGCCAATCGTGTGATGGAATCGAGGAATATTACGACGTCGTGCCCACACTCTACGAGGCGCTTGGCCTTCTCGAGCACCATGTCGGCTATCTTCACGTGGTGAGCGGCAGATTCGTCGAAAGTAGAGGCTATGACTTCTGCTTTTACCGTGCGTGCCATGTCTGTCACCTCTTCCGGTCGCTCGTCTATCAGGAGCATCATCAGATAGGTGTCGGGATGATTCTTTGCTATGGCATTGGCTATATCTTTCATCAGCATGGTCTTACCCGTCTTAGGCTGGGCTACGATGAGTGCGCGCTGGCCTTTGCCGATAGGTGCAAAGAGATCTACCACACGTGTGGAGGGCGAATCGTCCGTGCCCGTGCAGAGTTGGAACTTCTCCTCGGGAAAGAGGGGAGTGAGGTGCTCAAATGCCACGCGGTCGCGAATGTCTTTGGGCAGTCTGCCATTGATGCTGATAACCTCAGTCAGGGTGAAGTACTTCTCGTTGTCCTTGGGCATACGTACCACGCATTGCAGCACGTCGCCCATCTTGAGACCGTAAGTGCGGATGATGTTGGGCGTGACATAGACATCGTCGGGCGAAGAAAGGTAGTTGTAGTTGCCCGAACGCAGGAAACCGAATCCGTCGGACATGATTTCGAGAGCGCCTATGGCTTCTACCGTGATTTCCGGAATAACGGGATTTAGCTTAGCCTTGACTACGTCCCTTGTAGGGATTCTCTCGGCAGGTCTCGGCATATTGTCGTTGCTGCCTTCCTCGATATGGATGATATCGCTGATGCGTGTCCTGTTCTTCTTTATCTCGGGCAGAGTGAGGTCGAGAGTGCCGAAGAGGTCGTTGCCCAAATCGGGAATGTCCTTGACAACGATGAAGTCGCGACTATTGAGTTCCTCGTCCGAGAGATTCAGTATCTCATGGTTTGCCCGATTTGCTGATGCCTGAGCATTATTCTCCGTATTGCTTGGGGTGGATTCTGCATCATCTCCTGTGGCTGCGGGATGCTGTGGGGCTACGGACTGACGTCCTGCAACTTCGGACTGACGTCCTGCCACAGTTGCAAGCTGCTCTTCTGCTATGGCCTGTTGCCCTTCTGCTACGGCTTGCTGTTCTCCTGCTGCGGCCTGCTGCTTGAGTTGTTCGCTGATGAAATCGGGCAGGTCTTCTTCCGTAGAGGCTGTTCTTGCCCCGTTTTCTGCTGTGTCGGCATCAAGGGGTGTTGTTACAGGTTGTAATGTCTTAGCCTCGTTATCGGCATATCCCTGCTGCTCGGAAGTTGCTGCTAAAGTGCTTGCAGAGAGGTCTGACATCTTGGTGGAGATGTCGGGCATTACTTCCATGGCAAGGGACGTCTCTTCCAGCGGCTCGGACTTCTCGATATCGGCATCTGCCTTCATAGGTAAAGTGCCTGTCACCTTGCGTGTTCTGGTGGTCTTGGTGTTGATTTTCTTGGTTGATGAGAATACGTGGTCCACCACGACGCTGGATATGCGCGGCCTTCTGGTGCGTGTGGCTGCTACTTCCTGAGCCTGCTGGCCTACGCTGTTGGCTTGTGCGTCAAGTATGTCGTAGATGAGTGTTCTCCTGACTTTTCTCTTGACGTTCTGTACTTGCATTTCTTGAGCAATTCTGACGATTTCGGCATCGTCGAATGTATCTAACTGCTCCTTAGTATATTTCTCCATATATATAAAAATGGTGTGTTTGCTTCTTGAAAAGGAATGAGCCTCTGTTGCCGTGTGGCAGCCTCGGGCTGAAAGCAATGGGTTTGTGGAAATTGCACTTCGCGAATCATTCTGTCTTTCGTCGGATGCACGTGACATGATATGCGCAGGCATACGGCACGGCTTCCTTGAAAACTATCCGGAGTGCGAAAAAAACTTTAAGAATTGTGATTGGAATAGAATAAGGTCGATTATGTCATTATCTCTATTAGAACAAATAGAATAAGCGACCTTGGAAAGCGTAATTTCGACTTTCGTACTGCAAATTTAGTGTTTTTATTGGAATAAAAGGTGTTTAGCCAAAAATTTTTTAATAATTTCGCTCCAAAATTATCTGCACGATGAAACCGTTTCTTGACGTTAATGGCCTGACAAAGTACTTTGGCAGCCTGCTCCTGTTCCAGAATCTCTCGTTCTCAATAGGCGAGGGCGAGTTCGTTGGCCTCATAGCCAGAAACGGAGTGGGTAAATCCACGTTATTGAATATCCTTTCGGGTGCAGAAGACTATGACGAGGGGCAGATAGTGGCACGCAAGGACTTGCGCATAGCCTATCTTTCGCAGACTCCCCATCTGGATTTATCGCTTCCGGTAATCAACGCCTGCCTGCAAGGACTTGGCGAAACGGCTGACGTGGTGGCGCGATACGAAGTCTGCATGGAGCAGAACGATACCGACCGCCTTGACGGAATACTGGCAGAGATGGATGCCCGCGAAGCATGGAACCTGGAATATAAGGCCAAGGAGGTGCTGACAAAACTACATATAACCGATTTCGAGCAGCCTCTGGGCGAACTCTCGGGAGGACAGGCAAAACGTGTGGCACTGGCTAATGTGTTGCTGCAAGAGCCCGATCTGATTATCCTGGACGAGCCTACCAATCACTTGGATATCGATATGATAGTCTGGTTGGAGAACTATCTGAAGCGCAATATCAAAGCCATGCTCCTGGTTACGCACGACCGCTACTTTCTGGATAGCGTCTGCCAGCGCATTATCGAAATAGACGATGCACAACTCTACCGATATGACGGCAACTACGAATACTATCTCGAGAAGCGTGCCGAGCGCATGGCTGCTGCTGCATCGGAAGTGGCGCGTGCCAACAATCTCTACCGACGAGAACTGGAGTGGATGCGACGTATGCCTCAAGCTCGGGGAGGAAAGGCCAAATATCGCAAGGATGCCTTCTACGACCTGCAGGAGAAAGCGCGGAGACGTCCCGAGGAAAAGGCAGCACGTCTGCAAGTGAAGACGGAATATATCGGCTCAAAGATATTTGAAGCACAATATGTGTCAAAATCCTTCCCCTTACCCGAAGGAGGTACTAAGGTTATCCTGAAAGACTTCTACTACAATTTCTCGCGCTACGAGAAGATGGGCATCGTGGGCAACAATGGAACAGGCAAATCCACGTTCATTAAATTGCTGCTCGGCGAAATCCAGCCGGACTCAGGTCGCTTCGTAGTGGGAGAGACTGTGAGATTCGGATACTACAGTCAGGACGGCATGAAGTTTGACAACCAGATGAAGGTGATAGATGCCGTAAGAGCCATAGCCGAGACTGTAGATCTGGGCGGCGGTAGGAAGATGACGGCTATGCAGTTCCTTTCGCATTTCCTCTTTCCTCCGGCACGGCAGCAGGACTATATCTACAAACTATCGGGAGGAGAGCGCAGAAGGCTTTACCTCTGTACAGTGCTGATGCAGGCGCCAAATTTCCTGATACTCGATGAGCCCACAAACGACCTTGACATAGCCACGTTGCAGGTCTTGGAAGAATTTCTGACAGACTTCAAAGGTTGCGTGATAGCCGTCAGTCACGACCGCTACTTCCTTGACCGCATGGCCGACCATCTTCTCGTATTCAATGGGCAGGGAGATGTGGACGACTTCCCCGGAAACTATACGCAGTATAGGGAATGGAAACAGCAGAAGCAACAGGAGCAGCAGCGTGAGCAAGAACAGATGAAAAAGAAGAAGCCTGCCGTTGATGCCCCGCGTAGGGAAGCGAAGGAGAAGCCTGTACGCCTCACCTTCAAGCAACGCCTTGAATTGGAAGAACTGACCACCGGCATAGAACTCCTGGAAAAGGAAAAAGCAGCACTCGAACAGCAACTCTGTCTCGGAACACTCTCAAGCGACGAACTGACGGAAAAGAGCAAACGCCTGTATGATATTCAAGAAGAACTGAAGCAAAAGGAAGAGCGCTGGCTGGAACTCTCAATGATAGGAGAGGAATAGCGATAGCCTGTAGATTGGAAACGATAGCCTGGGTAGGAGTAGCGGCAGGTAGGAGAGGGATAGAATTTGTTTGGAGAGTGATACCAATAGCTCAAAGAGGAATAGCGAAAGCCTAAAGAAGAATAGCGAAAGATAGGGGAGTGGTAGAAACAGATAGGAGCAGTATAGCGACAAGTCCTAAGCATGCGTGAAGACACCCTAAATCTCAGGTGACACGCTCTCTTGCTCTGGCCTTACGAACGATGAGGCCTTCTCTTTCCTACGAAGGTTTGTTGGGGAGAGGAAATCCCTTATGGCGTTCTTCTGAGGGGAATCTCCTTTGTCGGTATTCCCTCTGAGGGAAAACTCTTTAGGGTTGTTCTAAAAATTAGGCTGTTTTGATTTTTCAAAGATTTTTGAGTGATTTTGTTTTTAATGCCGCAGAAGCATAGCAAGCTATGGTTCAAGGAATTAAAGACAATGGCGCCAAAAAGATTGAAAAAGCATACAGACCAAAAAAAGCTTCACAAAATTTTAAAACCTAATTTTTAGAACTACCCTTTAATGTGTATAATAAATCACAAAAGAATATGAAACCATTAGCAGAACGATTGCGTCCCACGTCTTTGGACAACTATGTAGGGCAGCAGCACTTGGTGGGCGAGGGCGCTGTGTTGCGCAATATGATAGAATCGGGGCATATTTCCTCGTTCATCCTCTGGGGACCTCCGGGGGTGGGAAAGACCACGTTGGCCAAGATTATAGCCGGTACGCTGGAGATACCTTTCTATACGCTGAGTGCCGTGACGAGCGGCGTGAAGGAGGTGCGAGAGGTGATAGAGAGTGCCCGCAACAACAATTATTTCGGGAAGGTAAGTCCCATACTGTTTATAGACGAGATACATCGCTTCTCTAAGAGTCAGCAGGATTCCCTTCTGGCGGCCGTAGAGACAGGTGCTGTGACGCTTATCGGGGCTACTACGGAGAATCCCTCGTTCGAGGTGATACGCCCGTTGCTCTCCCGCTGTCAGGTGTATGTGCTCAACCCGCTTTCCGACGAGGACTTGCTGCGATTGATGCATCATGCTATAAATGATGACATCCTGCTGCGAGAGCGCAAGGTGGAGGTGCGCGAGACGGCTGCATTACTTCGCTTCAGCGGTGGCGATGCCCGGAAACTGCTCAACATTCTTGACCTCGTTTATAATGCCACTACCGATGATGTGATGGTTATTGAGGATAGCGTGGTGACGGAGCGTTTGCAGCAGAATCCTATGGCCTACGATAAGGATGGCGAGATGCACTATGACATCATTTCGGCCTTTATCAAGTCTATTCGCGGAAGCGATTCCGATGCTGCCATATATTGGCTGGCGCGTATGGTGGCCGGAGGCGAAGACCCTAAGTTTATTGCCCGTCGTCTTGTCATCTCGGCTGCCGAAGACATAGGACTGGCCAATCCCAATGCCCTGCTGTTGGCTAATGCCGCCTTCGATGCCGTACACAAACTGGGATGGCCCGAAGGACGCATACCTCTGGCCGAGGCTACTGTCTATCTGGCTAATTCTCCCAAGAGCAACTCGGCATATATGGCTATCAATACGGCTCTCAGCGAAGTGGAGCGCTCGGGCAACCTGCCTGTTCCGCTGCATCTGAGGAATGCTCCCACCAAACTCATGGGCGACTTGGGTTATGGGGCTTCATACAAGTATCCGCACGATTTTCCCAATCACTACACCCCTCAACAATACTTGCCCGACGAGATTAAAGACCTCCGCTTTTGGCATAAAGCCGATAATGCCAGCGAAGACAAACTTGATAGGAATAATCCCAGGAACAAGTGATGGGGCTAATGGGATTAATGGGCAAACACCCATCAACGCCCAAAAAGCCCATTCTGCCCATTTCCCCCATCAAGCCCATTTGACCCATCATAATAAAATATTGCTGTCCGGTTAAAAATCATCTTTACTCCCGCAAAATTAGGGGCTGA
>CAMVJO010000119.1 GCA_947167835.1 uncultured Prevotellaceae bacterium | reverse complement strand
TCAAAATCTAAACAAAAACAATGCAGCCTAATTTATAGAACATCCCTTAAAATAGTGCCGAGATAAAATAAATTATCTCGGAGATAAATTTTGATAAATCCGAGGTAATTGGGGGTATATCCTCAGAATAATGTGATAACGGTATGTCGTTATAACGAAAACCCGCCCAAATCGCCCATTTTCCCCAGTAAATCTTTTTTCAAAAAGAGCACTGTTTTGAAAAATACAGAAGAAAAAAGTCGGAGTATCCGGACATTTCCAGATACCCCGACTTTAATGGGAAAATATGCTTAATGATTATTTGATAATCTTCCGACCGTTTTGAATATAGATGCCTCCGCGTTTCATTTCTGATACGCGACGACCTTGAAGGTCGAATATCTGACTGTCGCGTCCCGACAAATCGGGAGAAACATAGAGATCCTGCCTGATACCCGTTAGCTTTTCTATTTCGCTTGGGTCAAGATGATAAACATTCTTCGTTATAGTTTCCAGACTGAGGGGCTTATACACGATATCGTAGCTGAAAGTAGAAGCATTGTCAAGGCGATCCTCGAAAAGGAAGCCGATATTTCCATCATGCTGCAACATCATGGTGGAATATGCCGAGTAGTGATCTGTTACCTGGTACGGGCCTTTCCATGTCGTGGTGAAATACTGCACGCGGAACGGACTACGAGTGGTAATCTCCTTATAGAAAATGCTCACATCCTTACGTGCCGTATTGTTTGGCACCGATTGCAATGCAAGAGTGACGGGTGTTGTTCCACGAAGTGCCTTTAAGATGAGAATTTCGCCGTTGCAACCATACTGTCCGCTGACTGTGATTGTAGCACTCTGGGTATCTGTTCCCCAAGTTCCCTCACCGGTTTCCACATCGGAGTAGTTGAACACGTTAAATGTGCGTCCGCTGGTGATACGATTGCTCAAAACTACAGCAGGACTGCCCGGAGTGGCGGGAATGTCCACTTCTTCGACCTTACTCTCATTCTTACTCAGAGTTCCGGGGATAGTCGTACCAAGACGTGCCCATGTAGCACCGAAATCATCGGAATAGATGACATAAGTTCCCTTTTCCGTAGGCAAGGCTGCGTAGATACGATAGTATTCGCCCACCTTAATGATGCTTGACTGGAAGATACGTCCGCTGGTGACGAACATCTTGTTCACATCCTCAAAGACACCTTTTCCTTCGTACGCACCTTTTCCGTAGAACATGTCAGTAACATTTTCAGAAGCCTCCACCGTCAGCGTTCCGTCGGCAGCCATTGTGAGATAGGTGCGATGCACTTTGATGGGATTCGAGAGTGTCGAAGCGTTGAAGCCCACTGTTCCGCCCACAGTCATAAGAAGTATGCGGTTGCTCTCGCGATCGGCCACAATAGCCGGATCTCCGTAAGCGTATGTATTGCTTCCCTGAAGAAGAACCTGACGTTTCAACCACGTCTTACCATTATCCAGACTGACGCGCCCCACTATATCGATACGGTTCGTCTTACTTCCAAATGTTCGCGCAGCACCAATATCGTTGCCGCTATATCTCAAGTCGCAAACGGCAACTAAAGCGCCGTCGAACGTACGTGCCAACGCGGGAATGCGATATGGCACAAGCGTTCCCTGATCTACATCGTAGGGAGTCTCCTCATCGTTTTCGTAGAACAGGTAATGCGTATCCTGGTCCGTACATGTAAAATTAAGGGTGACATTGTTTTCGCCCTTAACAGGACGGAACGAAATGGTATTTCCCGTCTCGTTGTTGAAACCCGTGAACGAATAACCCAGACATGCGGAAGAAACCGTGAAAGAGAGGTCATCTGTCATCGGAAGGAAGAGTTTTTGAGGCTCATCCGAGTTCTTTACATACGAAACCGACGAGATTCCGTTGAATGCCGTCGTGATTTGTGCCATTCGTGAACGGGTAGTGCTCATTTCGCCGGCATCAGTCACGTTTGTCTTGAGATTAACCACAACTTGCACGGCATCAACATTCCAGCGCGTGCCGTCATTTGAAGATCCCGTGTGCCAATACAGGAGTTGTCCCGTAGCACCTGTTCCCAAGTTGTTATTTATTCCAAGATTGCCTTCACCTCCTGCAGGACAAATGGCGAATCCCGGTGTGTTATATTCGCTTGAAAGTTGCGAAATGAGGCACCATCCTCCGGCTTCTTCGGCTTGGCTCAAAGTAATGAACTTGCGCAATGAAGGATTGCGGCTATCAAGAGCGAAATCCGGCCCTGCAAGTTTGTTATATATCTTGAAACTCTCGGATGTGCCGACAAAACACCATAATTGTCCCTCGTCAGCAATATTGACGGGCAGGGCGTATGGAGAAGTGCCGGTATAGTCTTCGCTCTTGGCGAGAGACCATACGTTATTCGTCTTGCCATTTTCGACACTGTACATACGAATCCATTTTTCGCCGTATGTTTCACCAATAATCGAAGGCTTTGCGGCATATATCACCTCGAGATTGCTCTTTCCGTCCCAGCTATCTGTAGGAGAAAACGAGCCGGCTTCGTATATGTCGTTTCCGGTAAACGTTGTCGTGATGGATTCATCGGTTACTTCCTCGTCGTCTGTCACAAAGAAGGAGACTTGCGAACCATCCTTGGTATGGCCGTTCCATTTGAACGTGGTTGAAATCTGCGGCACGGTCTTAATAGTCAGTACATTCATACTGCTGCTCACTTCCGTGAAGAGAAACTCACTTGTCCACCCGCTCATGCTGGTATTCACGCCAGTACCGTAGTTGAACGCCGTTGTAGTAGTTCCTTCCGTCGTACTAACCCACACATATCGGCTACCTAAACTGCCGTTTGTGACGTTTGACCATAAAGTAACGTAACCTGAATAATTCTGGCTCTCGGCAATATCGTAATAATACGGAGCATCCTGCGTCTGTCGCCAACCAAAATAACGGCTTGTGGCGCAGTTTTGCAAATAGAAGTGTCCATCCTTCACGGTACATAGCCACCATCCACTTCTACTGGAGGGCAACGTTTCCGTCGTGGTGAGCACACCGTCATTGTCGATGATATACAATGGGCGATTGGCGCGCGTAGTAATGGTATATGCCTTTCCGCTTTCGGGAATGGCCTGTGCCGAAACTGTAGCAGCGGATGACAGCAACAAAGTGCAGACCAATGTTGCAAAGGCTCGGAATAAATTCGTTTTCATAGGCATGAATATGTTTTTATCTTGATTTCTTTAGAATTGAAGCCTAGGTATTTTGAATGAATATCTGAATAATTTGGATGAAACCCTAAAGTATTTGGACAGGACCTTGAGCCAACTATATTGAACTCCGAATCATCTGGATTAAAGCCTAAATAAACCGGAATGAGCCCTATACTTTTTGGATTTATCTTTGTTTCATTTGGCAAATATAGTGGATTCCGTTGAATTATCACGTCTTTTTAACGAAAAACAAGGCAAGTAACGCAAAAAAATCCGACAGACAAAAAGTTTTTATGCTTGCTCAAGATTTCAAAGTCAGGCAAAACAAACAATTTTCACGACTATACTTAATTTAAATAAGGAATAAGGGACTTTTTATCAAATTTAATTTGTAATTTTGCGCGAATTTTAGAGAGTATATAATAATTTAACAACATTACGACTTAAAAGATGAACGTAATTACTAAGAAAGTAGCGCTTCCCGACGGACGCGAAATCAGCATCGAAACAGGAAAATTGGCTAAACAGGCCGATGGCGCCGTGATGCTCCGTTTAGGCAACACAATGTTGCTTGCTACCGTTTGCGCTGCCAAAGACGCTGTTCCCGGAACCGACTTTATGCCGCTCCAATGTGACTATCGCGAAAGATATTCCGCCGCAGGACGTTTCCCTGGCGGATTTACAAAGAGAGAAGGCCGTCCTTCTGATTATGAAATCCTGACTTCCCGTCTCGTTGACCGCGCTTTGCGCCCCCTCTTCCCCTCAAATTATCATGCTGAGGTATATGTCAACGTAATGCTCTTCTCTGCTGACGGAAAAGACATACCTGATGCACTCGCAGGCTTCGCTGCCAGCGCAGCTCTGGCATGTTCTGACATTCCGTTCGAGGCTCCTATCTCCGAAGTCAGAGTTGCAAGAATCAACGGCGAGTTCGTGATTGATCCTACCTACGAACAACTCAAAGAAGCCGACATGGATCTTATGGTCGGCGCAACAGAAGAAAATATCATGATGGTAGAAGGCGAAATGGACGAGGTTCCCGAAAGTGCCTTGCTCGAAGCTTTGAAAGCTGCCCATGAAGCAATCAAACCTATGTGCCGTTTGCAAAAAGAACTCTCGGCAGAATTAGGAAAAGACGTAAAAAGAGAATACTGCCACGAAGTAAACGACGAAGAACTCCGTCAGCAGGTAAAAGATGAGTGCTATCAACTGGCTTATGACGTAACTGGTCAGGCTTTGGAGAAACATGCACGTGCAGAAGCCTTTGAAAAAATTCGCGAAGACTTCAAAGAACGTTATGCTGCCGCCAATGAAAACCTTTCACCCGAAGAACTGGAAGAAAAGAACGCACTTATCGACCGTTACTACCACGATGTAGAACGCGATGCCATGCGTCGTTGCATTTTGGACGAAGGTAAGCGTCTCGATGGCCGCAAGACTAACGAGATTCGCCCCATCTGGTGCGAAGCAAGCCCACTTCCCTACCCACACGGCAGTGCCATCTTTACACGCGGCGAGACTCAGGCGCTTGCAACCTGCACTCTCGGCACAAAGCTCGACGAGAAAATGGTGGATGACGTACTCGACAAGAGTTACCAGCGCTTCCTGCTTCATTATAACTTCCCACCGTTCTGTACAGGCGAGGCAAAAGCACAGCGCAGCACAGGACGTCGCGAAATCGGCCACGGACATTTGGCTTGGCGCGCACTGAAAGGACAGATCCCCGCAGATTTCCCCTATTGCGTACGAGTAGTGAGCGATGTCTTGGAGAGCAATGGTTCCAGCTCTATGGCAACAACCTGCGCAGGTACACTTTCGCTCATGGATGCCGGTGTACCTATGAAAGCTCCCGTGAGCGGTATCGCTATGGGCTTGATAAAGAATCCCGGTGAAGAGAAATATGCCGTTTTGAGTGACATCCTCGGTGATGAAGACCACCTTGGCGATATGGACTTCAAGACAACAGGTACTTTGAAGGGATTAACAGCCACTCAGATGGACATCAAATGCGATGGCCTGTCATACGAAATTCTTGAAAAGGCACTTGCACAGGCTAAGGAGGGACGCGAACACATTTTGGGCGAGATGATGAAGACTATCAGCCAGCCGCGCGAAGACTTCAAGCCGCACGTACCCCGTATCGTGGCATTCGAGATTCCTAAAGAGTTTATCGGAGCCGTTATTGGCCCGGGCGGAAAAATTATCCAGGGCATACAGGAAGTTACCGGCACAGTCATCACGATTGATGAGGAAGACGGTGTAGGTAAAATCCAAGTTAGCGCTCCCGATAAGGACAGTATCGATGCAGCAGTCGCCAAAATCAGGGCAATAGTTGCCATTCCCGAAGTAGGAGAAGTGTACGATGCAAAAGTTGTAAGCATCATGCCATACGGATGCTTCGTGGAATTTATGGCTGGCAAGGAAGGCTTGCTCCATATCAGCGAGATTGCATGGAAACACCTCGAGACAGTAGAAGAAGCCGGCCTGAAAGAAGGCGATACCATCAAGGTAAAACTTCTTGAGATCGACGAAAAGACCGGAAAGTTCCGTCTCTCACACCGCGTTCTCGAAGAAAAGCCCGAAGGCTACGAAGAACGCCCGCGTCGTCCCCGTCCTGAGCGCGGAGAGCGTCGTCCCGAACGTGGAGAACGCCGCCCGCGTCGCGAAGACGACCGTCGCAATCATCGCGAAGCCCCCGCTGAAGAATAATCAGCCGAAGCGAAATATATTTTAAGGGTGCTCCGTAATAAAAAGTTTGTACTTCGTAATAAAAAGGAGCGTACTCCTATAATATATATACGCACATACGTAAAATATGAATGAACTTTTATAAAGCCCTCGGCTTGAATTTGAAACGACTACAGATGATTTTTCATTTGTAGTCGTTCTTTTTATAAAGGAATAACCGAAAAGCTGTTTTATTCCCGCGTTATGAAAAATGAATAGCCTCTTATTTCTCTTTACAGCAAGGGAAAACTAAAAATTTTACCAACCATTTTGTCCAATAGACCTGAGTATTCCGAAAACAGCCCGAAAAAACAAGAAAGAAACCGAAAATTTTTAGTCTCATCGCGATGAGAATCTTTTCTCAACGTGAAGAGAAAGTTTTCTCAACGCGATGAGAAAATTTTCTCACGGCGAAGAGAAAATGTTTGAGCACGCATTTTTATGTATTTTGCCTACAGTATAGGGTTGTTCTAAGAATTAGTTTAAAATATTGGGAAGTTCTTTTATGGTCTGTATGATTTTTCAATCTTTTTGGCGCTTTCGTCTTTAATTCCTTGAACCATAGCTTGCTATGCTTCTGCAAAATTAAAAACAAAATCACTCAAAAATCTTTGAATAATCAAAACAGCCTAATTATTAGAACAACCCTATAACGATTTTAGCTTTCGTCTCTGAGCCTTATTTATAAGTTTTGTTGAGGCAGTACCATACTTTATTCGCTTTTTAACGACATACTATGTGGTTTGTCTATCATTCTGTAAGATAATTCAGTTCATTTTGGCAGCAACTCCCCCATCCTGCCTACTCCGTCGCAGAAACTGTATAATAACAAACAAGGAGCCAGATTTGAATCTGACTCCTTGTCTTTTTGTGGCGCTTCAGGATGGGCTTGAACCAACGACCCCCTGATTAACAGTCAGGTGC
>CAMVJO010000118.1 GCA_947167835.1 uncultured Prevotellaceae bacterium | reverse complement strand
ACTCAAAAATCTTCGAAAACTCAAAACAGCCTAATTTTTAGAACAACCCTAGAATCTTCGGAAGAAATTGAAAATCCTGCGACTTATGATGCGCTTTCTCCTAAGAATCAGACTGCTCTTACGACTGAAAAAACTAATAGTAAGGGCAACTCAAAAATTTATTCAGGCCTCTTGTAATTTAGTTCGCAAGCACTTTGTAATTTGCTCGTCATTACGTAGAAATATCCCTTACTTCGCAATTTTATAATACGAGCGATGATTGTCTTTATCCACTAAAACGAGGAGATACGTGCCGGGAATATATTTGCTGAAGGAGTAAGTTCTGATTTCCGGTGTCTGATCAAGGAGTGCTCCGGCGGCATTATAGACAAACAGGCGGGAAGGACGGGAAAGTGTGATTTCATCACCATTTCGTGCGAAGTCTTCTACCCTTTTTGCCGTAGTATTTCCGATTCCCTCCACCTCATCAACGATTTCGATGGGGAAATCCATTGCAAAGCCTTTAGTAAGTTCTCCGCATGGCTGGGGTTCTTCTGCCCATGCGTCAGCATAACAAAGTCGCAGGCGGGTAAGTCCGAGTGCTGCGGAAGCAGGAATCTTAAACGAGAAGGTACGATTGAGAAGTGCCGTATTCGCAGTATTTGCCGAGCCAGCAGTAGTCAGGCGCTCGTTTTTACCTACATCAAATATGCTATCATTATTCCAGTCTGCGTACAAAGCCACACGGCAGTAGCGCAAATCGTCATCATTCTGCGTGGCAACGGTTTTCAGTCTGACTATAGTTCCGCGTGCTGCCACGATAGGAGTATTTACCAGGACATAACCCGTCAGACTTGGCGAATCGGCAGAATAATCCAGGTTGGTAGTTGCGCCTGTTGTCGTGACACTTGTCAGCCAACGCTTCTGAATGGCAATATTCCGCTTGTTTTCAGCAAGCATAATGGAGCAATAATCCGTAACTTCCTCGGCAGGTGGTTCGGGTGCGTCATTAACAACACTTTCCAAGTAATTCACCACGTGAGAAGCGGGTTCCATATAGGTTAGCACGCCGCTACTGAAAGCGCTCACGGCATTATTGAGTTTTTTCAAGGCATCGCTATCTCCGTTGTCCTTGTATTCTGCACGAAGTATGCGGACTTTTTCGGCTTGCTCCACACCTTCTATGAAACGTTCCCAGCGAACGCTGCTTCTCGGGCCGGGATATACAACATACGTATCGCCCGGAGCAAAAAGTCGGAAGCGGCTATCGGTAAGCGGAGTATCCGGCCAGTTAAGCCACGACCAGTGAAGATAACCGTCGAAGTCGTTTGCAACACCGAAGAGCGGCAAATAGGTAGCCTCGGCCGGAAGACTGTTTGTAAAGATATTAGGTTCTTTTTCGGAGCAGCAAGTATAGAAAGTGGAGTACCATCCCTTGGCACGTCGGTTTTTCAGTTCGGTTGCCGTGAACGATTGTCCAAAAGCCAGGCAGTAATCGGCCAGTTTATCGACGAGTTCGCTATGATAGTTGCCGGCAAGCGAAAGTGTCAGGCCGGGAACGGCTTCTTGTGCCACACTATATGCGTCCAACATATTGGATAATCCGCGTTCGTCCATAGCTATGTTGGTTTTCTCGAACCATCCTTTTTCATTCAGGTGAGCTGCGAAAGACTGGAGGAAGGATGTCCAAAGTTCCTTGTACTCATTTGACGAAGTACTCGTCTTTAAGTTCACATCTTTTCCCTGCGATTCGTCGTAATATCGGAATGTCATATCCCAGGGTACCATGGAAAAACAATCTATCTGGCCGGTAATGCCACAAGACTCCATAAAACTTACCCAGCGATCGAAGATACTGTAATCGTAAGCCCACGTACCATTACTTTTCTTCGTTGTCTGAATCATAGCCGAGAACTTATCGTGACTTTGGTCGCCCCAAGGTTCGTAAAAAAGTATGGCTGATATAGAACTCTGCCCAGCACGTGCCAAAAGCTCCATATATGGACGCAAAAGTCGGAAATGTTCATCGCTCCAACGCTCCACTCCATAGTAACGGCTCACAGAATACGGCTGTTGCCAGAAGTTTAAATGAAATTGCTGCTCGGAAACAAGCGGCAAGGAGCGGTCGCAAACCACTACGCGCAGGTTTAACGTATGTGTTTCGCCCCCCTCTTCTGTGACATCAAGGGTTACGTTGTGAACGCCTGCCTCTATCTCGCGCGGAACTTCGATGGTGAGCCAGATAGGTCGGGTACTCATGGCATCAAGTGCCAGCGAACTCTCCCTATCTATGACATCGGGCACAAGATATGGCGTAAGATTGCTGGGATGCGTGCCGCAAGTCTTATAAGAGTCGGTGATGACATAACGTAGGAAGCGAGGACTTACATCCAGGTCTGAAGTATGTGTCTGAAGTGACAATTTTCCAGTTTTTATTGGGCTGAAAACGACGGCTTCCACCCCCACTCTCTCGCCGCGCCAAGCATATACTACGGTGTCGGTCTTGATTTTCAACTGCGGAACCTGAGTTTTCACATAGTGTACATCGCGCGAAGCCCAACTGACGTAGAGCTTGGAATCCAACTTGCCCCACTCTTCGGTATCGGGACGCACTCCATCGTCCATTTCGACGTAGTTGGCATCTGGATCTGCGGTTTCCTGCGCATTGATGCCTACAAAACTAAAAAAGGAGGAGAGAAAAAGGAGAGAAAAACCTATTCTATTCATAATTACATATTGATTATCAGTAATAATACGGCAAAATTAAAGTATTTTCCTTGATTAAGCAAATAAAGCAGAGACTTTCTTGTAGGATACTCGTTATCCACTTGCTTTCATTGAGGATTTCGGAAAATGGGCAGGAAATTATATCGGAGTTAGATTTAAGTATCTCGGAGATATTTTTAGTTATCTCCCAATTAGTTTTCAAAACCGAAAAATTATGCACATCTTTGCGCCCTTTATTCATCGGTATTATGCAGTATTTTCGACATCATATTTTTTAACCCAGAAATAAGGGCAAATAGCTCGGAGCTAATTTTTTTATCTCCGAACTAAATTTAAAAAGTGTCGAGCTAATTTTATTTTTCTCGGAGCAAAATTTCTTTATCTCCGACCTATTAACCACCAATTGACCCAATCGCCCATTTTCCCCCAGAAAATATTTCGCAAAGCCTTCGTAATAACGTGATAACGTCATATCGTTATTACGAAGGAGTGAACTTATTCACAAAAAAGCGCAGCACCTTAGAAAAGATGCTACGCAACCTAATTATTAACACTAAAGAATTTTCGATAAAAGGCCTTTACCGGAAAGCGACGTGGATTATTTCGCACTGAGTTGCTCACGGGCGTAATCAAGTGTGACGACAACCTCTTTCTTCTTGGAAGAGGGTGCGTAGAACATGGTTTCGTTCATGATGCGTTCCATGATGTTACGCAGTCCGCGGGCACCGAGTTTGCGTTTCAAGGTCTCATCGATGATGAAATCGAACACACCCTCTTCAAACTTGAGGGTAATGCCGTCCATCCGCAACAATTCTTCGTATTGACGGACGATAGCATTTTTCGGTTCCACCAGAATTCGGCGCAATGCGTCCCTATCCAACGGCATCAGGTGAGTAAGTACCGGCAGACGTCCGATAATCTCGGGTATCAGGCCGAAAGTCTTCAGATCCTGCGGCTCTACATATTTCAAGAGGTCGGAAGGATCGATTTTCAACTGATTGCGCACCGTATCGTAGCCCACTACATGCGTGTTAAGTCGCTGCGCAATGCGTTTTTCTATACCATCGAAAGCACCGCCACAGATAAACAGGATGTTTGAGGTGTTTACTTTGATGTATTTCTGGTCGGGATGTTTTCTTCCTCCATGAGGCGGAACATTTACATCGGTACCTTCAAGCAATTTCAGCAAGCCCTGTTGCACTCCCTCGCCACCCACATCGCGAGTAATAGAGGGATTGTCCTGTTTGCGCGTAATCTTGTCTATTTCGTCGATGAAAACAATGCCGCGCTCGGCCTTTTTCACATCAAAGTCGCATACATCGAGTAGTCGCGTGAGGATACTCTCAATATCCTCGCCCACATATCCGGCTTCTGTGAAGACAGTAGCATCAACTATGGTGAAAGGCACGTCAAGTTGCTTGGCAATAGTACGTGCAAGGAGGGTTTTACCCGTTCCCGTAGGACCTACCATAATGATGTTCGACTTTTCGATCTCTACATCCGGATTATTATTCGGAGCAAGCGAACCCATACGCGAAAGTCGCTTGTAGTGGTTATATACCGCCACGCAAAGCGTGATTTTCGCGTCTTCCTGCCCGATTACGTACTGGTCAAGATGTTTTTTCATTTCGACTGGCGGCATCACATCGTCCAAAGCCGTCGAAATGCCGGCACCATGATTATATTCATACTGGCGCTGCTCAATTAAAACCTCGTGTCCGGATTCTACGCACTCGCTACAGATACACGCGTCCAGTCCTCGAAACATAATAGGCTTTTTTTGCGTAGCCTCGTATATCTGGGTTGTTGTTCTGCCGCAGAATGCGCAAACTTCCTCCTTTTTCCTTGCCATTACTTCGTCAGGATTTTATCTATCATGCCATAATCTTTGGCTTCTTGCGCCGTCATCCAATAATCGCGGTCGGAATCAGCCCAAACCTTGTCGAAATCGGTGTGAGAATGGTCAGCAATAATCGTATAAAGCTCCTTTTTCAACTTTTGTATCTCACGTGCCGTAATCTCGATGTCACTTGCCTGTCCTTGTGCGCCACCCATCGGCTGATGTATCATCACACGGCTGTGGGGAAGCGCAGAACGCTTGCCTTCCTTGCCGGCAACGAGCAAAACTGCCGCCATAGAAGCTGCCATGCCCGTGCAAATTGTGGCTACATCGCTGCTAATGAATTGCATCGTGTCGTAAATGCCCAATCCTGCATAGACACTTCCGCCGGGAGAGTTGATATAAATCGATATATCCTTGCCTGGGTCTGTGCTGTCAAGGAAAAGCAGTTGAGCCTGGAGGGTATTTGCCGTATAGTCATCGATTTGAGTTCCAAGAAAGATGATACGATCCATCATCAAGCGGGAAAAAACATCCATCTGGGTAACATTCAACTGGCGCTCCTCAAGAATATATGGATTCAGGTAATGATTCTGAGATTTAATCACATCGTCAAGCACCATCGAGTTAATTCCGAGGTGTCCTGTCGCAAATTTCTGAAATTCGTTCTTCATTTTCTTAAAATATATGAAGGGTTTTTATTCGTTTTACAGGGGAAAGAGTTTTTATCTAAGAGATAACACTCCTTATATTATATATAACGGAGGCATTCACGTATGAACACCTCCGTATGTATGATACAGATGAGTGTTCGTCAGATTATTTCTCGAAGAGCTTGTTGAATTCTTCGAGTGTCACGCTCTTTCTGTTGAGTTTCACTACGTTTTTGAGTGCAGAAGACAACTTCGTTTCAATTGCACGCTCCATAAGATTTGCACGCTGCTCTTCTTTTGTCAGCATGTCCTTAGCATAATTCTCAAGGTACTGATCTGGAATATTGTTGATGCCATATTGTGCAAACTGGAAGCGGGCTGCCTGAACAGCAGTCTGGTGCAATTCTTCGTCGGTCACCTTTATTTCGGTTTGCTTCACCAGTTGGTCGCGTTCCATCTGCCATTGCAATTCTTCGATGCTCTTTTCAAAGTTTTCGTCAATGGCTTTGTCTTCCATCTTCGGATTATTTGCCTTCATAATACGCTTCAGGAATTTTTCGGCAAACTGCAATTTTCCGACTTTCTTGGCTAAATATTCACGAACGTCGAGAAGGAAACGATAATCGCTGTCGGCAGCCATTTGTTGTTCCATATCCTGCTTGATACGTGCACGGAAATCTTCCTCAGTCTTGATATTGCTATCTTTATAGTAGAGGTCGAAAAGTTCCTGGTCGAGTTTGGCAGGCACCATGCGGGAGAATTCTGTGATTTCGAGCAGGAAATCGCCGGTATGATTGACAACTTCGCTCTTATCTATCTTCAAGAGAGAAGCCATCTCGCCTTCGTTTTCCTTATTGGCGTTCCAGGGATTGAAAGTTATCTGACTTCCAACCTTTGCTCCCTCGAAAAGTTTCTTTGCGTCCTCTTCCTTGAAATAACGGGGCATCAACGAAGCGTTTTCTACAACCAAACCTTCGGCTTTCGGGGCTCCGTTTTCGAGTTCGGTGAGTGTTCCTCTGACAACGTCGCCATCTTGATATTCCTCGGCGTTTTCAGGATGAGCAGCCTGCTGACAAAGACGGCTAACTTGCTCATCTACTTCCTTATCGCCTGCCTTGATGTCGTAATATACGATTTTGTCTTTATCGGTAAGGGTTGCATCAAATTCGGGACGGAGTGCTACGTCGAAAACAAAGGTGAAATCATCTTTTTCAATGTCCAATTCCTTCTGATTCTCGCTCTGAAGCGGAGAACCGAGGATATCTACCTTGTTTTCCGTAAGATATTTATATAATTCGTTGGAAGCCATTTTTTCTACTTCCTCAGCTTTGAAGGAAGTGCCCACTCTTTTCTGGATAAGTGACATAGGCACTTTACCGGGACGGAAGCCTGGCATCTGTGCGCGCTTGGCGTAATCTTTAATGGCCTTATTTACTTTCTCTTCGTAGTCTGCTTTTACCAAATCAACGGTAATTTCTGCAGAAACTGCATCTAACTTTTTTAATTGAATGTTCATTTTTTATATTTCTTTTTTATTATTTCTGCTAATGAGTCGCAAATTTACGAAAAAACGAGAGAAGTAGAAAAGAAAAGCCTGATTTTCTTTAGGGTTGTTCTAAAAATTAGGCTGTTTTGATTTGCTTACACTCTCTATACG
>CAMVJO010000117.1 GCA_947167835.1 uncultured Prevotellaceae bacterium | reverse complement strand
GGAACAAACGTATAGAGAGTGTAAGCAAATCAAAACAGCCTAATTTTTAGAACATCCCTATATATAATAAGGAGTATATCCGTCAATATGTCGAAAAAAAGAGTGAACAATGCCGGAGCATCATTCACTCTGAATAATTAAAAAATGGAAAAAGAATTAGCGTTTGAAAGTTACGAAGTCGCCTTCAAAATTAGCCCACTGGAAATCATAATCGTTAAAACTAATAACTAACTCGTGAGCAGACCATCTGGCTGTACCTTCTTTAACTTCTTCATAAGAATTCCATTCCTCCCATTCATCAGCTTGGGTCTCCTCATTATAATTGAAGTTACGCTGTTGCTTAAAAGAAAGAGTAAGTTTTTCGCCTACATAAGAATATTCACCCTTATAGGCAGATCCAAAACTTTCTACCCGTTGTTGCTCGCCCTGGTTAGGAGAGTGATTGTTCATAACAGTAAGTTCAAAAGTATTGTCGCCTTTCAGCGCCAAAGTAGCTTCTACACTACGAGACATGTTTTGATCTTGTTGTGAGAACTGATATTTCCAGTTACCAACGATAGATTCGTAACCTGCATCGTTAGCATCGTCGTCAGAATTGCTGCAAGATGTGAAAGCCATAAGACCTACGAAAAGGCCGAGGAGGGCCAAAAGATTTAATTACTTCATTTTTGTTTTGATTAAATAGTTAATAAATTAGTTGATTTGAAATTTCGGTACAAAGATACGAGCAATTGAACAAACAAACGAATTATTTTCTAATAAAATGAGCAAATCAGCCAAAAAGGACAGAAATCCAGTATAAAATATCAGTTTTCGCAAGTAAAATTCGGCTTTTTCTATCTACAACAAGAAGTGTAATGGCATCGAAGAGGTAAATCTCGTCTCATTCGGTATCGGTAAATTATACAGGAAGCGTGCGATAGAATTTCTGATGGCTGGAAAACGGCACTCGCTCTACCCTGCCCTCTTTTACGAGGCGGCGAATGATGGCATAACCCATGTTCTTACGGAGTTTCAAGGCGTTCTCCAACTGTGCGGCGGTGAACATTCCGTTTTGCTCCGTCAGAAGCGTAGCAGCCTGACAGATATCCTCGCCGCTCAGTGAGGAAACAGAACGGCCTATGCGCTTTTCGCGACGTATCTGCACGTTTTGAAACTGATTGAGTAGATTTTGTTCCGGGCGGAAGTGGATATTCGATACTGCTGCGTTTTTCAACATTTCCGCACCGCCGGCTTTCGTCACGATGTCGCCCTTAATGCGCAAATTGAAGTAGCCAAGTCCACTGATATGCACGCTCTTCCCGTCTTTCAGCGCACGAACGATTTCCTGGCCCACACATTCCACGATTGGCAGCACTTCGGCAGGAGAAAACGTGCTTCCAGAGGAAATCCTGTAGGCCATCTCGCGCTCTGTCACGGTGCCGCTTTCTATTACTCGGGCGTGCTTTCCGCTTTGCGCGCCTGAGGCTTCATAGACATCATACTTAATCATTTCTTGTTATCGTTTTTATGTTACTATATATGGTAAAATACGGTTTTATATCCCTCATATCCGTTTTAATCACGTGAATTTAATAGTTTAATCACGCGCGTTTATCGAATTAAGTGCGCGCGTTTAATAGTTTAATCGCGCGTGATTAAAACGGAAATGTAAGTGCAAATATACTACTTCAGGGAGGGAAAAACCAAATTTTGCTTGGGAAAATGTGCTTTGTGCTTGGGAAAATGTGCTTTGTGCTTGGGAAAATGTGCTTTGTGCTTGAAAAAATGTGCTTTGTGATTGGGAAAATGTGCTTTGTGCTTGAAAAAATTGTTTTTTGGCGTGGGGAAAAAGAATTTCTATGTGGGAAAACAAGCTCTCTGCGTGAGGATATAGATTTCATAAGTTGGGAAACAGATTTACTTCGTGGGGAATTAGACTCCTCGCGTAGGAAAACATGCTCTCTGCGTTAGGAAACATTATTGTTAAGTGAAAAAACATACTTTCTACGTGAATTGACAGGATTTCAAAGTAGGTGAACTGACATACTGCATGAAAATCAGACTTTGAGCGCAAGAAAAACAGACTTCCAACGTAGGAAAATCTGAGAAGAGGAACGAAAAAATAGGAAAAAATGGGCGGTTTGTTTGTATAACCCTGTAAATATGCTAAATTTGCAGGTAACAAACTTAAATCGAGGAAATATGAAACGATATGCAGCACTATTTCTTGGCCTGACACTGACGACGGCTTTGTTTATGCCGACTAATGCGCAGACAGAGGCGGACTCGCTGAAGGCAGCACGTATGCAATGGTTTGAAAACGCCAAACTGGGAATTTTCATCCATTGGGGCATCTATGCCGTGCGGGGAGTCTCGGAGAGTTGGTCGTTCTATAACAACTACCTGCCGTACGAAGAATATATGCAGCAATGCAAAGGATTCACGGCTAAGAAGTATCAGCCGGAAGAATGGGTGAATCTCATCAAAGAAAGCGGCGCACAATATGCCGTGCTGACCTCCAAGCACCATGATGGCGTGGCGCTTTGGGATACTAAGGCCGGAAATCTGAGCACGCGCAAGAGTACGGCAGCACGACGCGACTTGCTGACGCCTTTTGCCAAGGAAATGCGAAAAGCCGGACTGCATCTGGGATTATATTACTCCCTTTTGGACTGGTCGCACCAGGATTATCCGAATCATACGAAGACGGAAGTGAGATACCGCATCAAAGACGATCCGGAACGCTGGCAACGCTTCGTAGATTTCAATAAAAAACAACTAACGGAGCTGAACGAGCAGTTCCGTCCCGACCTCTATTGGTTTGACGGCGACTGGGAACAAACGGCCTCCGACTGGCACGCCGAGGAACTGGTGAAAATGCTGCGTAAGTCGAACCCCAATGTCATTATCAACTCGCGTATTCAAGGTTATGGCGACTATGCCACTCCCGAACAGGGAATTCCCGTCAGGAAGCCTGCTGATAGATGGTGGGAACTCTGCCAGACGATTAACGATTCGTGGGGCTATCAGCCGAATGACCGCAACTTCAAAACAAATTATCAGTTGTTGCGCACATTTGTGGACTGCCTCTCTATGGGAGGTAACCTTTTGCTCGACTTCGGGCCACGCGAAGACGGCACTATCCCGCAGGAAGAAATCGATGCCCTGCGCCACTTGGGAAAATGGATAAAGAAACACAAAGAAGCCGTATATGAAACGCGCGCAGGCATCCCGACAAATTATTTTCAGGGCTATACCACACTCAATAAGTCGGGAGACATACTGTATCTCTACCTGCCCTATCGCCCAAACGGACAAGTAGAAGTGAAAGGCCTGGTGAACAAAGTAAACCGCGTATGGGTTGTGGGAAACGGCACGATGCTTCCCTACAAGATATACAACAAAAACTATTGGAGCGAAGTGCCCGGAAATCTTTACATCGATGTGCCCGACAGTGTGCTTGACCCCGACATCACGGTATTGGCTGTATTGCTCGAAGGTCCCGCCAAACTTTACCAAGGTTCGGGGCAAGTGATTAGCGTGAACTGATTTTTTTCGATTTCCTCTGAGAGTTATTGCCTTACTTGAGACATCATTATTCCCAAAGCCACGATTCATCCCGATTTTCCCAACAAAACAATCATTATGAGAAGAGTATTTAGCATCATATCCGTCCTATTCCTAATGAGCGGCAATACAACGTGGGCGCAGTCGCTTGCACAGCGTTTTCCCATCGTCAAAATGAAACCTATGGTGTATGAATGTCAGAAGACAAGCGAGGGAACCATCACGATAGACGGAAAGCTGGACGAAGATGCGTGGAAAAATGCGCCCGAGACGACACCTTTCCTCGATATCTGCGGCAAAGAGGCAGCAAAGTACCGCACTACGGCACGAATGCTCTGGGACTATACCTATTTCTACGTAGCAGCCGTCCTGCCGGAGCCTAAAATCAACGCACGCCTCCAGCATCGTGACGAAATCATCTGGAAAGAAAACGATTTCGAGGTATTCCTTGATCCCAATGGCGATGGCGTGGAATATTATGAGATAGAAACAAATGCCATTGGCACACTTCTCGACCTGTTTATGTCACGCCCCTATCGTAATGGCGGACAGTTTTTCTCGGCATGGGACTGTCCCGGACTGAAAGTCGCCACACATATCGAAGGAACGCTGAATGACGATACCGATACAGACAATTTCTGGTCCGTTGAGTTGGCTATTCCCCACAAAGCCCTGAGTGTAGGTTTTGACGACGGACTGAAACAAAGCAACCTATGGCGTGTCAATTTCTCTCGCGTGGAATGGCTCAAAAAAGGCGGGCCCGAGGAAAACTGGGTATGGGCTCCCACCGGCGAAGTCAATATTCACATGCCCGAATGTTGGGGATATGTACATTTAAGTAAGGATGGCAAAAAAGCCAAGGTAGATTTGGAAAAACATGCCGCCCGCTGCCTGCTCTCCGCCCTGAGTTATGCACAGCAATCGTATAAGAATAAGCACAAAGCCTATACCAACGATGCCGCAAAGCTGGGATTCACAAACAAAGATGCGGCACACATTCAGGGATTCCGCAGTCTGCGCATCGAAGCCACGACTAACTTCTACGAAATGCGCCTGCAAACACAGAAAGCCGTATATACTCTTGATTTCACGGGGCGCTTCAGCAGCCGGAAACTACGCAAATGAAATTCCGTGCAATACAAGCATCAAGATACCCCTCAAACCTTCGGATTACCTGATATTTACCCTTCAAAACCTGTTATTTGAAGAAAATTAAGAAAAATATACAAAATTATTTCTCTAATCCAAGTATTATTTATAATTTTGAGCGTTTGAAAGAAACGGAAGACACTTTGTTTTGTTCAAACAAACTTATAAACCTTAACATATTTACTAATTTAATACTATAGATTTACTTATGTCTTATTTGCATTTCGACAAGACGCAAATGACCAATCTACAAGAATCCCTATTTAAGGAATTTTTGATTACCAACAGATTGGGCGCGTATTGTAGTACCACCTTGGTAGGGTGTAATATCCGCAAATATCATGGGTTGTTAGTCGTTCCGGTTCCCGAAATCGACGACGAAACCCACGTTCTGCTATCGTCGCTCGATGAGACGGTGATACAGCACGGCGCGGAATTCAACCTGAGCGTACATCGCTATCAAGGAGAGAACTATAGTCCGAAAGGACACAAATACATTAGTGATTTCACTTTGGACAAAGTACCCACATGGACGTATCGCATCGGAGGCGTGGTGCTTCGCAAGGAAATAGTCTTCCGCCGCAACAACGACTACCGACTCTTTGTGCGTTACACCCTGCTTGAGGCACATTCCAAGATCACTCTGAGACTGAAACCCTTCTTGGCTTTCAGAAGCGTAAGACAATGGACGCGACAGAACCCCGTTTGCAATCAGGAATACTGCGAAGTAGATGGCGGTATCGGCATGCGTCTTTACGAGAACTATCCTATGTTGTATATGCAGACGAATGCCAAGAGACAGGAGTTTGTATATCAGCCAGACTGGTATCGTAACTTTGAATATCCCAAGGAAAACGAACGCGGATACAACGATACCGAAGACAACTTCGTACCTGGATATTTCGATATCGACATCAAGAAGGGCGAAAGCGTTATCTTTGCAGCAGGTATCGACTCTGCCAAACCAGAGAAGATGGAAATCAATCTGGAAGCCGAGAAAGGACAACTGAACCACCACGACAGTTTCATTCACTGCTTAGTAAATGCTGCTCATCAGTTCAGAGTAGAAAAAGGCGGGGAATGTTATATGCTGGCAGGCTTCCATTGGTTCAAATCCCGTGCCCGCGACACATTCCTTTCGCTACCCGGCCTGACATTATCGCTGGGAGAAAAGGAAAGATTTGAGCAGTATATGGCCACCGCTGAGAAGGCTTTGCGCGACTTTATGGAAAAGCGCCCCATCAGCGTGGACATTTATGAAATAGAACAGCCCGACGTATTGCTATGGGCCACTTGGTGCTTGCAACAATATGGAAAGTTCATCGGTCGTCAGGCTTGCTACCAAAAATACGGAAAACTTGTTGAAGACATCATAGAGTTTATCTGGCAGAGCCATCACGACAACCTGTTCTTCCACGACAACGGATTGCTCTACTCCTATGGAAGAGAAACTCCCGTAACTTGGATGAACTCCGTAAGAGACGGTCGTCCTATCGTGCCGCGTTCAGGATATATCGTAGAGTTTAACGCTCTTTGGTACAACGCATTGAAATTCTATGAACAACTACTCTCAGAATTCGGCACAGACGAGCAGAAGCAAAAGGCCAAAGAAGCAGGAAAACAGGCTGAAATCACAGCAGCTTCGTTCAAACAGACATTCCTTAACGAATACGGCTACCTATTAGACTACGTAGATGGTCAAATGGCCGACTGGAGTGTTCGTCCTAACCAACTCTTCGGCATTGCTCTGGACTTCTCTCCGCTCGACCTCAAGGAACGCAAACGCGTGCTGGATATCTGCACCAAGGAACTGGTTACGCCGAAAGGTATCCGTACGCTTTCACCAAAGAGCGGCGGCTACACACCTTTCTACGTAGGTCCGCAGCGTGAGCGCGACATTGCCTATCATCAAGGTACGGCATGGCCATGGCTAACGGGCTTCTATCTTGAAGCATACCTACGCGTATATAAAATGAGTGGTGTAAACTATATCGAACGCCAACTTATCGGATTTGAAGAAGAACTCTTCTACCACTGCATCGGAACTATTCCCGAATTGTTCGACGGTAATCCACCATTCCACGGACGCGGAGCCGTAGCCCTCGCCATGAACGTGAGCGGTATCCTGCGCGCTATCCGAATGCTCGAAAAATACCAACTGGCAGACTAATTAAAGGGTAGTTCTAAAAATTAGGTTTTAAAATTTTGTGAAGCTTTATTTTGGTCTGTATGCTTTTTCAATCTTTTTGGCGCCATTGTCTTTAATTCCTTG
>CAMVJO010000116.1 GCA_947167835.1 uncultured Prevotellaceae bacterium | reverse complement strand
TGTCAGCCCCTAATTTTGCGGGAGTAAAGATGATTTTTAACCGGACAGCAATAATAAAAAATAGCTCGGAGCAAAAAAAATTTAGCTCCGAGTTATTTGCTTTTATTTCGGAGGTATCTTTTCGTAACACCAAACTATGCGTAAATACCGAGGAATAAAGGGCGCATAATTATGTGAAACTTTAAGTTTCCAGGAACTAATTGGGAGATAAAAGGAATTATCTCCGAGATACTTGATTTTTGCTCGGACTTATTTTCCAGAGCAAGAAAAAAGGAAAGGATATGTATTTCGGTACATATCCTTTCCTCGTTTGTTTCAGGCCGAAAAGCCTGATTATGTCCAATCCGAATTACTTCAGAACCTTCTTACCGCCAATGATGTAGAGGCCACGCTGAGAGGGTACGCCATTAAGTTTACGTCCCTGTAAGTCATAGACAGCCTTGTCCGTCGAATCCATCATAACATCGTTGATACCCACCGAAATGTTGGAGAAGTTTTTCCAGAACGCGGCATCGCGATAGGCAGCCTCGGCACCTTCGGGCACGTTGAGCGTGCAATTTGTCAAATCTACGAGGGTAAACGGATTTTCGGCGCATACAACAGGTGTGGAAGACGCTACAGAGATATAGCGCAGCGTGCTACTGCTGAGTGCATCCTTGCCAATATTGACTACCGTAGCAGGAATGTTCAATACACTGAGCTTTGTGCCCTCAAAAGCGTAGGGACGAAGTGCTTCTACGCCTTCGGTAATGCTGTATTCGCCGGTATTGCCCTGCGGATAGCATATCAGCGGCCATTCCGGTGATTTAAGTCCGTCAAGTGTGATATGAATCGTCTTGAGGAACGACTTACCCGAAGATTGGAACGTTACACTCTCCTCGGAACCCGTCCAAACCTTGTCTGTCAGGGTGCCTTTATCTGTCGAGAGGTTGAAATCGCTCGTCGAAGTGAACTCAATCTGAGCTATCTTCATGCCATTATCTACGGAAATCGTCATACTTGAACCTGCGTACATACGAAGTTGGATTGTCGTGGCTTTATAAAGACGTGTCGGAGTACTGGTTCCGTTTGTTGTCGCAATAGTGACATTTTTATAGACAAGAGGTTCGGTGATATTGCCGAGATTTGCATTTTGCGAGTCGGAGAACGGCAGATTCAGCACATTCTGGTCGAAATCGAAGAGCACTTCGTTGTCGAGTGTCGAGGGATCGATCTTTTTCTCCATCAACGCACCGTTTACCACCTCGTATTTCTCGTTTGCCTCGTCCACACTAATGGATTTCAGCGCAGGAGTATTGCGGAAAGCCGTCTCGGAAATGCTCTTCACGTTCTTACCGATCTGTACCGACGTGAGTTGGTCTGAATTACCGAAGCAATCTTCGCCAATGCCCACGACATCAAAATCTTTCTTAGATATATTGACACTTGCCGGCACTACGAAATCGCCTACGTAAGTATTATCCTGACGCGGCATCAGGACAAGTTGGCGTTTTTCGTTCATCAGGTAGTTTCCACCCAAGGTATCGAGCGATTCACCAGGTTTGAGAGACGAAATCTCCTCGGAAAGGAAATTAAATGTCACCTCACCCTTCTTTACTGCAATCTTATAAATAGGTTTGTTCAAAGTACCACCCGTGAAAACCTGAAGATCTGTTCCGCCAATCTCAGTAATAGAATACGTACCCGGATATAAATAGTCTTTGTAGTTGGTTTCGCCGCCAACAGGGTGAACTACTTGCATACGAAGGTGATTTGCATCATTATTCAATTCGTTTCGTGCCCAGGAAGCCGCATTATAATCCACATGGATGCCCAACATTCCGCCCGACATATTAGTTGGATACCATTTTCCTGCCTGACGGTTTTCAAAGATGTAGTACTCCTTGGGATTAAGGTCGTTCTTTATGAGCACAGCGCTCTCTCCGTTTTCGGCAAATGGGGAATTAAGCACCACACTTTCCTCATACTGCAATTCCCTGAGGGGCAGCCAGCCAAGGAAGTTGCGCTCGTAGGCAGTATGTCCGATAGGTGCATAGCCATTGTTGAGGTAACAGCCCCTATCCATGATATCCCAATAGCCCATGGGGTCTTTGCTGTGACTATAGTTGGTGCAATAGAAATCAGGCAAGCCTAAAGCATGACCAAACTCGTGGCAGAAAGTACCGATGCCGGCCAATCTGGGATTACCTACGCGAGTGGCAACAATATCACCGTTGCCATTTCTGGAATAATTGTAGTTATATTCGATTTCGTTACCGATAAAACAAGCATTGATCGTGCAACCGTTGTATGGTCCGACATATTTGCTGTATTCAAACTGACAAGGCCACAGGAAGTCGTCGCTATCCTCTTCGTATGAGGCAGTAGCCTGACCACATCCGGCATAAATAAAGATAACGCAGGGAATGGCGCCGTCCTGTACGTAGTCGCTGAGGTTTACTCCCTGTTTTACGGCAGCAGCAAGGGCATCCGAAACGAAATAGTTGAGATTCACATCCTTATTGTCGCCCTCATCTTTACCATAATAACGATAAGATTTATTAAGCGTCACCTTTGCCACAACAGGGAAGTTAGGTTGGAACATACCGCGTGACTGATCTGTGAAATAGTCGCGCGAAGAACCCACAGAACCGTCGGAACTTGTGTAACCAGTCATGTTGTAACGATTTTGCAGGACTTCCTCTGTAGTACTCTCCTGGAAAGTCATATCAGAGAACTCAACCATAATAATAGGCATCGTCCATTCTCCGATACTATTGACACTTCCGCCACCAGACTGGCCATACGTTCCAAGACCGTACTCATTGAGATTGTTTTGTGCCTTCGGACCTAATTTACCGCGGTTCCTTACAATTTTAGAAGCGCCCTGCAAATTGATATGATTGGTAGAAAGGAATAAAAGTTCGTCAGCCTGGCGCATATCGGCGTTGTGAGCCAAACGTTCCGAGGCTTTCAGATGCGTTCCCTCCTGAATGGCATAGCAAAGGTCGCCATTACTGTTTTTTACCAGCGCAATACCATCTAAAGTTGTGTAGAATTTCACATTACTGTGGCAGTTACTGTGCAGATATGCCGTAACTTTCGTACCATCGCTCTGCTTATATGTCATGGGGCGCGGCTCTAAAGGTTGAGCAGTCGCAGCAACGACAAAAAGCATCAGCATAAAAAGAGTAAATGTCTTTTTCATATAAATATAACCTGTTATTAATATTCCGTATTGGTGAGTAAAATCTACATGATCGCCATATATTAAAAAATATAGCCGTCACATTTGAACTACAAAAGTACGTATTTTTTTTGAAACGGCTTTTATCTGCAAGGAAAAAAGGCATTTTCAACTATCTCCCGCGTGTTTTAGAGCATATTCCGCACATCTATATAAAGGGTAGTTCTAAAAATTAGGTTTTAAAATTTTGTGAAGCTTTTTTGGTCTGTATGCTTTTTCAATCTTTTTGGCGCCATTGTCTTTAATTCCTTGAACCATAGCTTGCTATGCTTCTGCGGCATTAAAAACAAAATCACTCAAAAATCTTTGAAAAATCAAAACAGCCTAATTTTTAGAACAACCCTAAAAAGAAAAGGAGCATCTCTAAATAACTAAGGGATAACTCAAAATATCTAAGGAGTATCTCAAAGTATCTAAGAGCTATCCTATAATATATAGGGTTGTTCTAAAAATTAGTTTATAAATATTGGGAAGTCCATTTAAGTCTGTATGATTTTTCAATCTTTTTGGCGCTTTTGTCTTTTATTCCTTGAACCATAGGTTACTATGCTTCTGCGAAATTAAATACAAAATCACTCAAAAATCTTCGAAAACTCAAAACAGCCTAATTTTTAGAACAACCCTATAAGGAGAGAGTGTTGCCAGAGTCGATATAACTCCAGCAACACTCCCTATAAAAATGTTTCTGTCTGAGATTACCAAATATCTTCGGCCACAGCGCCATTATAAACGCTATTGTTTACGATTTCAAAGTAATCTACGAAGAATTGGGTATTAGTTTGTTCAAGTGCTGACTTAAATCTCAAATAGTATTGCTTATTTGCTTCCATGTGAGGCACAACTGTGATGATACGTCTCAGGGCTGGCAATGCGTCTGCGCCTTGTTCACGAACTTGTCCCTTGAATGTTGTATCCCAGAAGTAGGCTGGTGCTTTCATATATCCGTGAATACGAAGGTTTTTGTCGTTTTCCTGGATAAGGGTTTCGTCGTAGTTGAGGTCGGAGTCGAGGATGAATGGAATTTCGGGGTTCTTTGCGCCTACGCCAGAGACATACTGTGTGGATTGACGCATATCGAACGGCAGACCTACGGGCAAAGTATTGTCAGGGTCTTCACCGAAATAAATTTGGCACATACCGCGAAGAGAATTAAGGGCGGCACCCATACGTATCTCGTACTGTCCGTCTTCAGGTACGGGCGGGAGGCGCAATACAAAGTCGAATACGCCGGAGAAGAGGAACTCATCGCCCTGATAGTCGTGCCAATATCCGACTCCTACATGGCCACATTGCAAATAGTAGATTTCAGTTCCTTCGGTCTCATGGAGACAGTTTTCAAAGTAACCGTTCATAAATGCCTGGTACTTGTTACCGCGGAAGTTGTTGGAGATAAGCTCGGGCATCATGGTAGTAACGTCATAACGTATGCGTTCGTTAGCCATGAGGTGGCGAATAGTTGCATCGTATGTCAGGATATGCTCTATTGTGTAGTAGTAACCGTTAGATGCATTGTTCTCATAAGTTTCTCCCGAGGTAGCATCTACATTCAGTTCGTTAATCCGGATATCTCCACCGACGCCAAGCGTCCAGCGGTTACGCTTATCATCGAGTTCGAGGTAAGTACCGTTGTTTGTCACGTTGATAGGTGCTTCATACTTCGTCACACGGTTCAATATGATGCGGTGAGCATCAGAAGCATCGCCGTTCTTTGTCTTGTCTGCGGCTTGCAGCACTTTTATCAGGCCACGACGTCCGTCGCTTCCCATTTCAAGTGTGCAATAGTAGTCCCAAACATCGACGGGATAGGTGATATCCTGTGGTTTCAGAATGTCCGTACCGTATTTGTAGGTATGTTCGGTGCAGTGGTGCACGAATTGGTTGTAAGCCATCTTACCTTTCAGGAAGTGGTAGGCAACAAAGCGATAGAGAGCGTTGTCTTTGCTCGTAGGATCTGTGCTTGTTGCATCGGTATATACGGCGGCAGCTTTTGTTTGCAACTGACCTTGAACTTCATCCCAGTTGGTAATGTTTCCTGTTGCATCGTAAGTGGGTGTAATACCCCATTCGTTTTCAAATACATCGTCGGTTTCAACGAATCCTGTGAAGCCCAGATAGCGTTTCTGCGGGATATCCCAGTTGTTGTTGCCGGAAGCGAAGGCTACACTGCTCCAATAACGTTTCTGCGGCAGGTTTTCGTTGTTTTCGTAGGCCACATCACGATCTTCGGCCAGGATTTGGTCGATTCCTGTAATGCTGAGCAGTTTTCCCATGATGCGGGTGTTTCCTGCTACCTGGATAAGTTCTGCTACGTTCTCGGCAGAAGGTGCGATAACCTTATCAACGATGTGTACATATCCGTTAGATACTTCGTTGTCGCCCTTGATGACTTTTGATGAGCCGTTGATGATATATACGTCATTGACGTTATCCAACTGGCAAGCCAAAAGGCGGTCGTAGAGGTTAGGAACGAGGAATGAACCGACTTGCGGGAAATCTACTGTCTCGTAAGCGTTATTTGTTCCGTTGTCGATAACGCAACTATAGGCGACAAGTCGTGCTTGCTCGTAGCTGAGGTCTGCGGGGTCTTCGCTGCCTACAAGTTGCTGGCAGTATGCCTTCACAGCCTCGTCGGTAGGTGCAAACAACGTGTAGTGTCCGCGGGCCGTAAGTACGGAATAAATGGTTGAAGCGCTTTCGGAATTACCCAAACGCACACGTTCCAGAATTTGCTTGATCAAAGTCACGCCGTTCTCTTCCTTATCGAGGAAATCGGCCATTGTGTCTTCTGTTTTCGTGGCATACGCTGACTCATCAATGGTTTCCTTACAAGCGGTAAACACACTTGCGCTCAAAAGCACCAGGGCGCATACAAAAAGGCTCTTGATGCTAACGTTTTGAATGATTTTCATAGTTTGTATTTTCTTTTTTTTATTTTATTTTCATAGTTTATCGGCTACAAATTTACAATCTTTAAACATTTACACCTAATTTTTTACAAAAAAAATGACAGCACCCTCTTTTTTTTCTGTTTTCGGGGTTTTTCCTGAGGGGAGATTTTTTCATTCTTTTTGGGGAAAATGGGCAATTTGCACGGGTTGCCCGAGAAAATGGGGATAGTATTTATAATTGACTCTTATACTCGTTTTCAAGAATCCGAGAAACGCCTCGAAGAGGCAGAAAGAAATAGCCCAGGGCAGCGCCCTGTGGTAATTATTGCATTACCCATTTGTGCCGCTCTGTAAGAGCAAAAGAGTTACGCCTTTTCTATAAAAGATTATTTTCAAGAATTCGAGAATTTAAGAATTTTCTTTCTTGTGAATTGTTGAAGAATAAGAGAATTGTTGCTTCGCGCCACTACTGTCCGTAGGACAACTATTCTACATCTTCTCATTAATTCATAATTCTATAAATTCTCGAATTCTTGACCTTTAATTATTAATTATAATGTGTACGAAGAGTTACATCTTTTGCCCCTTTCAGGGCGCATATTGTAGAGAATAATCCATACATAGGGCGCTGCCCTGGGCTATTATCTCGCTGCCCGTTCCGGGCGCTTCATTTACTATTTCTTTTTGACGTGGTATATGAAAGAAGCCTTCATCCTCCAGAAAATATAGAGGTCGCCTGTCGGCTCGAAATGGTATTTATAATTATTTTTTAGAATTAAATTTAGAATCATTGTAAATAGAATTTTAAATCAGAATTCTAAATAAAATTTCAAGCGAAGCGCCCCAAAAAGGAACGCACAAATGCATAGAGTCTTCCCTATTTTTTCGGGCATCCCGTGGATTTGGGGTGATGGGCGCCGAGATAACAGAAATTATCTCCGAGCAAAATAAAATTAGCTCGACACTATTTAAAATTAGCTCGGAGCTATTTTTCCTTATTTCGGGGGTAAATAACTATACCGCGAAACG
>CAMVJO010000115.1 GCA_947167835.1 uncultured Prevotellaceae bacterium | reverse complement strand
CTAATTTTGCGGGAGTAAAGATGATTTTTAACCGGACAGCAATAATTTAAAATTAGCTCGGAGCAAAAAAAATTATCTCCGAGCTATTTACCCTTATTGCAGAGGAAAAAAATCGTACCGTCAAACGCCCCGAAAATACCGATGAATAAAGGGTGCATAAAAGGGCATATTTTTAAGATTTCCAAGCCAAATTCCGAGATAAATGGAATTAGTTCCGAGATATTTGAATTTTGCTCGGACTTATTTTCCGGACATATTTTTTCAACGCCCCCTTATCTTGTTTTTTCTGAAATATGACAACAATTTCTTGCTGGAAAACGCTACGAAATACCGGCACACGAAAAGAAAAACGTGCAGACAGATGCTGTATCTGCGCAGTTTATTGTAAATTTGCGAGGCGATTCTAATCAATATCAATATATAATTATGGAATTTCTACAAAAACTGTTGTTAGACACTGCTTCTGTAGGCCATATCGTGGTGCTATTTGCTTTTATCATAGCACTGGGCATGTGGCTCGGCAAGCAAAAAATTGCAGGCATCTCGCTGGGCGCCACTTTCGTGCTGTTCGTCGGCATTTTGGTGGGACACATCTATTTTTCCGGCGGGTGGGCAAACGAAGAGAACCTGGCAGCGCCCTCGCAAGTGCTGACTTTCATGCAGGACTTCGGACTGATTCTATTTGTCTATTGCATAGGTTTGCAAGTAGGCCCGGGTTTTTTCAATACCTTCAAGAAAGGCGGCGGTTTGCAGATGAATTACATCGCTTTAGGCATCATATTCCTCGATGTCGCTGTGATGCTGGCATTGTTCTACCTTTGTTTTGATGCCTCCGACAAGAAATCACTCTCCATGTTGGTAGGTGTGCTCTACGGAGCCGTAACAAATACGCCAGGTCTCGGTGCTGCTCAGGAAGCGCTCAAATCTACCTCAGTGGATATGGGAGGCCTCAACATCGCATCGGGATATGCCTGCGCCTATCCCCTCGGTGTGTTGGGCATCATCGGTTCTACCATCGCTTTGCGCTTCATCTGCGGTATTTCGCTCAAGGATGAAGAAGAGGACATCCGCCGCAAACAGGAAGAAAACCCGAAGGCCAAGCCTTATCGCATGACTTTGAAAGTGACAAACCACAGTATCGACGGAAAGCGCCTGTCACAGGTGCGCGAATTCCTTGGCCGTACATTTGTCTGCACACGAATGTTGAAAGACGGCGAGTTTGTTTCACCCACTCACGAGACATTGGTGGGTTATGGCGACCTGCTCAGCATCACCTGTGCCGAAACCGACAACGAAGCCGTGACAGCATTTATCGGTGAGCCGATAGAAGAATTCGACTGGAAGGAAGAACAGGCTCCCGTCGTGAGCCGTCGCATTTTGGTGACACAAGAGAAAGTAAACGGCAAGACATTCGGCGAAATGCACTTCAATTCCGTCTATGGTGTCAATGTAACGCGCATTACCCGTCAGGGTATGGAACTTTTTGCCGACCGCGCCTTGCGTATTCAGATAGGCGACCGCCTCTTAATTGTAGGTACTGCCGCCGCTATCGACCGTGTTGCAAACGTACTGGGTAATTCCGTGAAACGCCTCGACCATCCTAATCTCGGAGCCATATTCTTCGGCATATTGGTGGGTATCATCTTCGGTTGTCTGCCGATACAATTCCCCGGAATGTCGGTTCCTTTGAAGTTAGGTCTGGCCGGCGGTCCGTTAGTTGTGGCCATCCTCATCGGAGCCTACGGCTATAAACTTCATCTGAACACCTATATGACCAGTGGTGCCAACCTATTTATACGCGAACTGGGACTATCGATTTTCCTTGCCGCAGTAGGATTGAAAGCCGGCGCTACATTCTGGAATACCGTGACACAAGGCGATGGTATCACCTACGTATGGATGGGTTTCCTGATTACCACAATTCCTATCCTTATCATGGGATTCATTGCCCGCAAGGTATATAAATTTAACTACTTCACATTGATGGGTTTGATAGCAGGTTCGAATACCGACCCGCCAGCATTAGGCTACGCCAACACATTAGCCAACAATGATGCACCGAGCGTGGGATATTCCACCGTATATCCACTCACCATGTTCCTGAGAATTCTTTTGGCACAGGCGGTAATCCTATTCCTCTGTGCATAAAATAGAAAACAAAGGTTGTTCTGAGAATCTTACCCCAATTTCAGAACAACCTTTTCAGATAAAAAACAAACTATGCTCAAGGGTATTTCACCTATCGTCAGTCCGGAATTGCTTAAGACACTGGCAGAAATGGGACACGGCGACGAAATCGTTTTTGCCGACGCACATTTTCCCGCTTCCTCAGTCAATCCGCACGTTATTCGCGCAGACGGAATCCGTATAGCCGACCTCCTGCGTGCTGTCCTGCCGCTTTTTGAACTTGATGCCTACGTACCGCATCCGCTCTCCATGATGGCAGCCGTTGAGGGCGACATACTCGACCCCGCCGTGGAGCAATCTTACATGAAAGCCGTAGCAGTAACAAATTCCTCCATACAAACAGTAGAACGCGTGGAGCGATTTGCATTTTACGAAAGGGCACGGAAAGCTTTTGCCGTAGTCATCACCGGCGAAACGGCACAATACGGAAATATCATCCTGAAAAAAGGCGTTACCCCACCCTACCACGCCGATTAAGCCCGGATATGACGAACCGAGACGAAGATATCAAGGCTTTTGTGCAGGCTTTCACGGAATATGTCGGAGCACAATTGCAAAACTCGCACGAATGGGCAGATTATAACGCCGATTCCGTGCAAATAGTCGATGCCCGCAACCACTTGTTCCGCAATGTGGGTAAAAAAGGCACGGACGAAGAAAACGATATCTACGCCATCCGTTCTTTGTGCCGCATCGACGAAGAAACACTCGACATTATCCCCGACAAAGGCCGAGCAGAAAGTATTGCCCGCAACTATTTTTAGGAGTATCTCTAAGATTTTGGGGATTGCTCCAAGTATTAAAGGGATTGTCCCAAGAAACAGGCTATTTTAATCGCAAAAAGATTTTTTATTGTAGAAATATGGAAAATTTGAAGATAGACGAAGGCACATATCGCCACAGTTTGCCCATACAAATACGATTTAATGATGTAGATCGCTTCGGTCACGTCAATAATAACATGTATTTTTCATATTACGACCTGGGAAAACAGGAATACCTCCAATCTGTCCTCTCAAAAGACTTCATGCAAAATGATTTAGTGCCCGTCGTAGTAAATATTCACGCAGACTTTTTTGCACCAGTCTATTATGCCGACGAAATAGTCGTACAAACGCGAATTTCGCACATAGGAGATAAGAGTTTTGTACTACAGCAACGCGCCGTAAATACGACAAAAAATCAAGTAGTCTGCCAATGCTCCACAGTAATGGTATGCTATTCGCTGAAATTGCAGGCTTCCGTCAGTTTGCCCGACGAATATCGCAAGAATGTGAGCGAATACGAACAGAGAGCCTTCTGAAAAAGTACGATTGCCCACATCTATAAATTTATTTCCCATACCTATAAAAATATACATCTAAGATGGTGGTTTATTCCAAAGACATTGCTGCGGATATCTGCGACTTCATCAAAAAAGAATCGCCCGACAGCATTTTTATCCTTTGCGATGAAAATACGGAGCGCCTATGTCTCCCGTTTTTGCAGGGAACTGCTTGGATGAAGTCCGGAGAAAAGATGGTGAACTCGGAGGAAACTATAACGGATTCGGGGAAAACGGTAATAAAGTCCGAGGAAGTAACAATGAACTCCGTAAAAACGATTACAATCCCCGCTGGCGACATACATAAGACGACAGAAAGTCTGATTTATGTGTGGCAAAAACTGAGTGAAGGCGGTGCGACGCGGCATAGCCTGCTCATCAATTTGGGCGGCGGCATGATAACGGATCTTGGCGGCTTTGCAGCGGCCACTTTCAAGCGAGGAATCAGATTTATCAACGTGCCCACCACGCTTCTCTCGATGGTAGATGCCGCTGTGGGCGGGAAAACAGGAATTAACTTCAACGGACTGAAAAATGAGGTGGGAGTATTTCAGGAGAGTTGCGGAGTAATCGTCAATACCTGCTTCCTAAAAACGCTGGACCACGAGAATCTTTGTTCCGGCTACGCAGAAATGCTGAAACATGCCCTACTTAGCGACCGAGACCTCTGGCTTAGACATTTACAGTTCGACCTTACGGCGCCCAACCTTGGACTTCTACAGGAATTGGTAGCAGCAAGTATCCATGTGAAGGAGCATATCGTTGAACAAGACCCACATGAAAAAGGTTTGCGCAAGGCTTTGAATCTGGGACACACCATTGGCCATGCAATTGAGAGCACTGCGATGGAAAAAGGCCGACCTATGCTCCACGGATACGCCGTTGCCTACGGATTGGTGGCAGAACTGTTCCTGAGTCACGTACAAAAGAATCTGCCTATCGACGTTATGCGACAGACAGTCAATTATATCCGCGAAAACTACGGACGTTGCGATGTTTTCACCTGTCAGGATTACGAAAGGCTCTACGAACTCCTGCTACACGACAAGAAAAACGTGGGGAATCACATACTATTCACACTTTTGAGCGACATTGGCGGTATAGAAGTCAATCAAGAAGTAGAGAAAGCCTTGGTTTTTGAGGCGTTTGACTTCCTTCGCGAAGGATAAGACGGAATAATTTTCGGTTATGATAGAGAAAAATAAATATAACACCCTGAAAAGGATTCTGGAGCAGACAATATCGCTCCTGGTATGCCTGCTATTGGTGCTTAGTGCTGCAGTATGGACGGGTACGTTGCTTGGAAAAGATTTTGCCGCAGCGCCAACAAACACGGATGCGGAGAAAAAAAGCGCTTTGTCCGCAGTAAAGCCCACGGATGCCCAACTTGAAGCAATGAATCTGGGAGGTATGCAACTCGCTGAGGCAGATACCGCCGTATGGCTCGTCACCAATGCGCAGAATGAGGCACTTGGCACGATCATAGGCAGTCATCCGCACACAAAAGACGTAACTGGTTTTGCAGGCTCCACTCCTATATATATTTATATAGATGCAAACGAAAAGGTTCAGGCCGTTATTGCCGACAAAAACGATGAAACGCCGGAATACTTCGAGGCCGTTGTGGAAGAAGGCCTGCTAAACCAATGGAACGGTAAGGATATCGAAACCGCACTCAACGAGAAAGTGGATGTAGTCTCGGGTGCTACATATTCGAGCCGAGCCGTCATAGGAAATGTACGCATGGCCCTGCAAAAATACCGCAACATCAACGAAAAGGTTGCGCCCGAGCCCATGATAGGTTGGCCGAAAGCTATTTTAGCCCTGGCTGTGATGCTGATAGCCCTGATCGTCTCGCTATTGAAACGGCGCAAAAAATGGATGCAGGCGACAGTGCTTATTTTAAATACGATAGTGCTCGGATTTCTCACCTCGCAATATCTTTCGATGACGCTACTTTTAGGATGGGCTCAGAACGGCGTTCCGTTTGTTACCGCTTTGCCGGCAGTAGCCATGCTCTTGCTGACAATCATCCTAAACTTCTGCGGGCGACCTCACTTCCATTGCACGTGGGTGTGTCCATACGGCAGTTTACAGGCGTTGGCGTATATGCTACCCCTACCCAAAATAAAAGTCGGGCCGAAATATTTCAGAATCATGCACCGCATCCGCACCATAGTCCTGATGTGCATCCTCGTATTGGCGTGGTTCGATCTGGGAGCCGCCACCTTGCTGGCATACGAGCCGTTCAGCGTTTTCCTACTGTCGAGCGCTTCTACAGCCGTGCTGATTCTTGCCTCGGTATTCGTCATACTGAGCATTTTTGTGCCGAAGGTTTGGTGCACAGCCCTGTGTCCTATGGGCGAACTCCTGCACTTGGGTGGAGAGGGACGACAGAAAACTAAGAAATAATAGCAAAACGATATGAATAGATACAAGATTGCATGCCTATTCCTGGCATTTTCGCTACTTGCTGCCCTTGTGTGGCTCGTAGTGCTTACCAACAGTAAGACAGAAGTGACGAACAACGAACAAGCCGTTATCGAAAACATCCTTTCGCGCAAAAGTGTCCGAAAATATACCGACCAAAAAGTTCCGCGCGAGAAGTTGGACACATTAGTGCGCCTCGGTATGTCAGCACCTACGGGAATGGACGTTCGTCCCTGGCAGTTTTTGATTGCAGACTCCGATGAAGCCCTCCAGAAGTTGGCGACAGCAATGCCTCGCGCCAAACAATTCGAGACCTGCAAGGCAGCCATCGTCGTAATGGGCGACACTGCCGTCTTAGACCGCAGGGGAAATCCCTCAACCAACTGGCCTTTCGACTGTTCTGCCGCCACAGAAAACATTTTGCTCGGAGCAGAAGCCATGGGGCTCGGCGCTTGCTGGGTGGCTGTCTATCCTTACGAAGACCGCCTGCCATTTGTAAAAGAACAGTTGGGACTTCCTGCAAACGTCATCCCACTTTGCGTGGTAACCATAGGATATCCCGATGGCGAGAACCAGCCTAAAGACAAATACAATCCAGATATCATCCACTACAACGGATGGTAAGGTGGTTTTTATTGGGGGAAATGGGCTGTTTGCACGGGTTGCCCGAGAAAAGGGGTTAAATAAAAATAATAGTAAAGGATTTCGCCTCGAAGAGGCAGAAGGAAATAGCCCCGGGCAGCGCCCTGTGGTAATTATCACATCACCCATTTGTGACGCGCCGAAGGTGCAAAAGAGTTTCCCCTATTCTATAAAAGATTTTTTTCAAGAATTCGAGCGCTCGGCTTTGCCGCTTTGCTTGCAAAGAATTGTTGCTTCGCGCCACTACTGTCCGTAGGACAACTATTCTACATCTTCTCATTAATTCATAATTCTATAAATTCTTTGCAGAGCAAAGCGGCAAAGAATTAGAGAATTGAAATAGATTGTATGAAGCAAGGAAAATTCTTAAATTCTATCAATTCTTGACAAAAATAAACAATAGAATCAGATAACACTCCCCCATTTTTCGGGCATCCCGCGAATGTACTCCCGATTACCTCGGACATATCATTTTTTAGCTCCGAGAAAAATAAAATTAGCTCGACACTTTTTAAAATTAGCTCCGAGATAAAAAATTATTGCTGTCCGGTTAAAAATCATCTTTACTCCCGCAAAATTAGGG
>CAMVJO010000114.1 GCA_947167835.1 uncultured Prevotellaceae bacterium | reverse complement strand
ATTTTTAATAAGTGTCGAGATATTTTTATTTTTCTCGGAGCAAAATTTCGTTATCTCCGAGCCAATCAACCCAATACCGCCCAAAATGCCCATTTACCCCATAAAAAATCGCAAAGACCTCGCAATAACGGGATAATGGTATTACGTTATAACGCCCTTCCCTACTTCAACTCAACAAGTTCGTACTTGCGTGAGCCAAGTCCTATCTGTTCGGCATAGACCGTGATATACGTACCGTGTTGTCGGTTGATGCGTTCTATAAGCGGTTTATTGTCGTCGCCAGGTGCGGCCTCGTGATTGAAAACGAGGTCAAGGCAAGCCTGATCTAAGGCTACAGGATCGGTAGAAGCCAGAATGCCCATATCTTTCAGGCGCGGCGCAGCAGGATGTGAGGAACAATCGCAATCCACGCTCATATTGTTCATCACATTGATGTAGATAATTCTGTTATCGAAGTAGTCAGCAACAGCTTGTGCCGCTCCTGCCATCGATTCCAGGAAGTAATCCTGCGCAGGTAGGTTCTGCCAAACTTCTTTGGGGCTCTGAACTTTTCCTGCTGAGTGAATATATGCTTTTCCGTTGGCCGAAGCCACACCGATGGACTGGTTTTTCAGCACACCTCCGAAACCGCCCATAGCATGTCCCTTGAAATGTGCCAGATTAATCATGAAATCATAGTTAGCCAAGTGTCCGCCCACGATATTGTAGTCCATGTGCTTTTTATCGCGCATGGGAATACGAATCTCGTCGTATTCGTCCATGATATCGCACGCAGCTATACTGTCAAAGCCGTGTTCGTGAATCACTTTCCAGTGCTCTGCGCTCGTAGCACGACGTCCGCCATAGGCAGTGTTGCACTCCACGATAGTACCGCGCACCTCTTTCAACAAAGGAGCGATGAGATCGGGTTTAAGGTAGTTGTGTCCGCCAGGTTCGCCCGTACTGATTTTCACAGCCACGCGCCCTTTTGCCAATACTCCCACAGCATTATAGATTTTCACCAACGACTCGGGCGAAATTTCGCGGGTAAAATACACTTTCGGCTGAGCCAGCATCGCGAGTGTGCCGGCAAATAAAACGATTACTGATAGAAAATGCCTTTTCATAGTCTTTCTTATTTTGTTAGTATGATAGTATTTCAAAAAATCTATGCCATAAATTTTTCCAGTTGCGCGAAATTTTCAGTTTTCCCTTACGGATTATCAGGAAACGAAGCAGATTTTCCTATTGCTTCCGATAGAAAAAAATCTACAACTGACTTTCCGGCACGGAGAACGTATCTCCCTGATTCATATCGCCGGATGAAAGTCCGCGTTTCAGCCATCGCATACGTTGCTGACTGGTTCCGTGAGTGAAACTCTCGGGTTGGCTATAGCCACGTGCCTTCTCCTGCAGATAATTGTCGCCAATAACTTCGGCACAGTTGATAGCCTCTTCTAAATCGCCGTCTTCAAGGGAATTAAACATCTTGTTTTCGTAAAAACCCCAGACACCGGCATAGAAATCGGCCTGCAACTCTATGCGCACGCTCACCTTGTTGGCGGCAACTGCGTCTAAACGTTGCATTTGTGCGTGAGCCTTGTCGAGAGTGCCCAACAAATGCTGCACATGATGCCCGACTTCGTGAGCTATCACGTAGGCGTATGCAAAATCTCCGTCAGCACCCAACTGTTTCTTCATCTGCAGGAAAAACGAAAGGTCTATATACAGACATTCATCGGCAGAACAATAGAATGGTCCCACACTGGCCGAGCCTTGTCCGCACCGGGTATTCACACTTCCGGTATAAAGCACCAGTTTGGGGGCTTTGTATTCACTACCCATGGACTGAAAAACCTTAGTCCATACATCTTCCGTACTTGCCAGCACCTGTTTGGAGAATGTGGCCACAGCTTCTTCCTCAGGCGTGATCTGATGCTCCGTTTGTACCTGATTCAAAACCGAAGTATCGACATTTTGAATCACAGACAAGGGATCACCTCCCATAATCCACGTCAAAAGTGCAGCAATAAGGATACCGCCGAGACCGAATCCTGCTATTTTTCCACCACCTGAGCGGCGGCGATCATCAACGTTCGTACTTTCTCTTCTTCCGTCAAGTTTCATAATCGTAGTGTTGTTTTTACATCGCAAAAATAGGGTTTTCGTGTACAAAGAGCAAAAAAAAAGACTGTTTTTTAGTCATTTTGCCGTTTTGAAAGAAAAAAAACGTAACTTCGCAGCCCAAAACATACTCCTTAATAATATAAAAGAAATTTTAGGTATGTCCAAAAATCTCGTTATCGTTGAGTCTCCTGCAAAAGCCAAGACCATAGAACGCTTTTTAGGGAAAGACTTCAAAGTACTGTCCTCGAAAGGTCATATCCGCGACCTGAAAAAGAAAAATTTCGGGATAGACTTGAAAACATTCCAGCCACAATACGAAATACCTGCCGACAAACGCGCCATAGTTACCCAACTTCGACAAGAAGCCAAGACAGCCGACTGCATTTGGCTGGCTTCCGATGAAGACCGTGAGGGAGAAGCAATTTCATGGCACCTGGCAGAAGTATTAAAGCTGAACTCAGAAACCGTAAACCGCATAGTATTCCACGAAATCACGAAGCACGCCATAGAGCACGCCATACAAAATCCGCGGCATATCGACCTAAACCTCGTTGATGCCCAGCAAGCACGCCGTGTGCTCGACAGATTGGTAGGTTTCAAGATATCTCCGATTCTTTGGAAGAAGGTACGTCCCAATCTCTCGGCAGGACGTGTGCAGAGTGTTGCAGTAAGACTCGTTGTCGAACGGGAACGCGAGATTCAGGCCTTCAAAATGAACAGCAACTACCGCGTTGTGGCACATTTTGCCCAGGCCAACGGTACCAAGTTCCACGCCGTTTACAGCCAACGCTTCGCTACTGCAAAACAAGCCGAGGCCTTCCTGAAAAAATGTGACAAGGCGCATCTGGAAGTGGCGGACATCAGCAAAAAACCGCTGACACGCACACCGGCACCTCCGTTTACCACATCCACACTTCAGCAGGAAGCCGCACGAAAGCTGGGATATCCTGTTTCACTTACGATGCGAATTGCACAAGGTCTGTACGAACGCGGACATATCACGTATATGCGTACCGATTCTACGAACCTTTCTTCACTTGCTATCGGCACAACGGGAAAACTCATCGAGGAAAAACTCGGAAGCGACTACCATAAAGTACGTCAGTACCACGTAGCAGCAAAAGGAGCGCAGGAAGCACACGAAGCCATACGGCCAACATACGTGGAAGAGGAGAAAATCAAGGGTACAGCACAGGAACAACGACTTTACGAACTGATACGCAAACGTACCATCGCCTCACAAATGGCCGATGCCCAACTTGAAAAGACTACTGTCGAGATACAGTCCCCTGAACTCGACGGTACTTTTACGGCAAACGGCGAAGTGATCGTTTTCGACGGATTCCTGAAAGTTTATCGCGAAAGCATCGAAACAGAAACCGAAGAAAACGAACAGACGGTGCTGCCTGTTTTGGAAAAAGGTATGACCTTGATGCCAGAATATGTCACCGCCACAGAGAAATATGCCATGGCACCCGCAAGATATACGGAAGCTTCGCTGGTACATAAGTTGGAAGAACTCGGAATAGGCCGCCCCTCAACATACGCGCCGACGATCTCTACGATACAGCAACGCGAATACATCGTGCGCGGCACTTCCGAAGGCACAGAGCGCAACTACAACATCCTGCGACTGGAGAATGGAAAGATTTCGCAGAGCCAACAGACAGAAATCTATGGCAGCGAGAAAGGACGTCTGATTCCTACAGATACAGGTACGGTGGTAAATGATTTCCTCATGGACTACTTCCCCGATATCATGGACTACAATTTCACGGCCAAGGTGGAAAAAGATTTTGACTCCATTGCCGACGGAGAAGCCGACTGGACAAAAGTGATTCGCCAGTTCTATGACGATTTTGAACCGCAGGTAAACAAATCTCTGACCGTGCAAAGCGAACACCACGTGGGAGAACGCGTACTTGGAACCGACCCTGTGAGCGGTCGCGCCGTGAGCGTCAGAATTGGCCGCTTCGGTCCGATGGCACAAATCGGAAATGCCGACGACGAAGTCAAACCTAAATTTGCTACGCTCAAACCAAATATGAGTATGCAGACGGTTACACTCGAAGAAGTGCTCGACCTATTCAAACTGCCACGCGAACTGGGAGAATACGAGGGACAGAAAATCGTTATCAACGAAGGAAAATTCGGACCGTACATACGTCACGACGGAAAGTTCATCAGTATTCCGAAAGATGAGGATCCTCTGAGCATTTCGCTCGAACGTGCTATGGAATTGATACAGGAAAAACGCTCGTCAGACGCACAAAAAGTCCTGAAAGTCTTTGCCGAAGATGCAGATATGCAGGTTCTCAACGGCAGATGGGGAGCATACATCGCCTATAAGGGTAAAAACTACAAAATGCCCAAGGCTATGCAAAACGATGTGGAGCATATCTCCCTCGAAGACTGCCTGAAAATCGTGAACGACGAAAGTAAGAAACCGACTCGCGCCACTAAGAAGCAATAAGTCCCCATAAAACCAAGAAATAATGAGGTGCACCATTCTTATCGGCTATATGTGCGTAGGAAAGACGACGGTAGGACGAGAACTCGCCCGACGAACAAACCGTATGTTCTACGATTTAGACTGGTACATAGAGGAACGCTATCATAAGACGGTAGGAAAAATATTTGAGGAGGACGGAGAAGAACGTTTCCGCGACCTGGAGCGCCGTATGCTACACGAAGTGGCCGAATTCGAGAACGTAGTGCTTTCCTGCGGCGGGGGAACGCCCTGTTTCTTCGACAATATGGAATATATGAACGAGGTAGCCGACACTTTCTACCTGAAAGCCTCGCCCGAAACGCTCATAGAACATATTAGCCTGAGCCGCGGGCATCGTCCCTTGCTTGATGGAAAAAGTCCCGAGGAACTAAACGTGTTTATCCGCGAACAACTGGAGCAGCGCTCCCCATTCTACGAAAAAGCACAGCACATCATTCCCGTTCATCCGCTCTACGATCAGACTAAAGTGAACCTCTTAGTAGATGAAATCCTGAAAACAAAACTTGGCTGATACATCGCCGAAAATAGCTCGGACTTATTTGGAAACACATCAGACATATCTCAAAACATCCCGAACAACCCATACCACACCTATAATAAAAATAGAATTATGCGCAAATGGAGAATTGAAGATTCCGAAGAACTCTACAACATCAAAGGTTGGGGAGTAAATTACTTTGGTGTAAACGAAAAAGGCAACGTCTATGTAACGCCTACCAAGAACGGAACACAAATTGACCTCAAGGAAGTGGTTGATGAACTGGCAGAACGCGATGTTACCGCACCAGTACTCTTGCGTTTCCCCGACATACTCGACAACCGCATCGAGAAAACCTCGGAATGTTTCGAGCGCGCTGCAAGTAAGTACGAATATAAAGCCGAACACTTCATTATCTATCCCATTAAGGTGAACCAAATGCGCCCTGTGGTAGAGGAAATCATCAGCCACGGCAAAAAATACAATCTTGGCTTGGAGGCTGGTTCAAAACCCGAGCTGCACGCCGTTCTTGCCACGAACATGGATAGCGATAGCTTGATTATATGCAACGGCCACAAGGACAGAAATTATATTGAGTTGGCACTTTTGGCCCAAAAGATGGGAAAGCGCGTCTTCTTAGTCATAGAAAAACTCCCGGAACTCGACATTATTTCTCAAGCAGCCGAGAAAATCGGTGTAAGACCTAACCTCGGAATTAGAATAAAGCTGGCTTCTTCGGGAGCAGGTAAGTGGGAAGAGAGCGGAGGTGACGCATCAAAATTCGGTTTGAACTCAAGTGAATTATTGGCTGCCCTGCGAAAATTGGATGAAATGGACATGCACGATTGTCTCAAGCTGATACATTTCCATATCGGCAGCCAAATCACCAAGATACGCCGCATCAATACGGCTTTGCGCGAGGCAGCACAGTATTACGTGCAGTTACGCACCATGGGCTGGGATGTAGATTTCGTTGATTGCGGAGGCGGTTTAGGAGTGGACTACGATGGCACACGTTCCAGCAACTCTACGAGTAGCGTGAACTACTCTATTCAGGAATATATCAACGATATCGTTTATAACTTCGTAGAAACGGCAAATCGTCACGACATTCCGCATCCAAACCTCATTACAGAGGGAGGTAGGTCGCTCACAGCGCATCATAGCGTGCTGATACTGAATGTTCTCGAGAGTGTAACGATGCCGCAGATGCCGGAAGATTTCGAGCCTGCCGAAGGAGATCATCAGTTGGTGAAGGATTTGAATGAAATCTGGAACAAACTTTCCACGCGCTCCATGGTAGAAGACTGGCATGACGTGGAAGATATTCGCGAAGAGGCACTTGACCTTTTCCGTCACGGCATTATTGACTTGCGCACCCGAGCTCAGATAGAAAGTCTCTACTGGAGCATAACGCATGAGGTAGATGAAATGACACACCACATGAAACACGTGCCGGATGAGTTACGTACGCTCGACAATGCCATGGCTGATAAATATTTCTGCAACTTCAGCCTTTTCCAGTCCTTACCTGACGCTTGGGGCATCGACCAACTTTTCCCGATTATGCCCATTTCGCGATTAGATGAGAGACCTACGTGCAGCGCTACCCTACAAGATATCACTTGTGACTCGGATGGAAAAATTTCTTCCTACGTCAATCACAATCATCAGAAATCTTATTTGCCTTTGCACCGCATTGAGCACGGCGAACCCTATTATATCGGCGTGTTCCTCGTAGGTGCCTATCAGGAAATCCTGGGTAATATGCACAATCTCTTCGGCGATACCAACGCGGTACACATTTCCGTTGATGGAGACACCTATAATATCGACAAAACCATAGATGGCGAAACCGTTGCCGACGTTCTGGAATATGTGCAGTACGATCCGAAAAAACTGGTACGACGTCTCGAGACATGGGTCAGCAAAGCCATCAAAGAGGGGCGCATTACCAACGAAGAGGGTAAGGAGTTTATCAGCAACTACCGCAGCGGTCTCTACGGCTACACATATATAGAATAATACCTTTTAGGGTTGTTCTAAAAATTAGGCTGTTTTGATTTGCTTACACTCTCTATAC
>CAMVJO010000113.1 GCA_947167835.1 uncultured Prevotellaceae bacterium | reverse complement strand
TATACCCTCGCCAACTGATATCAAATTCTTTGAATTAAACGACATTCCCTAAATAGTGTCGAGCTAATTTTATTTTTCTCGGAGCTAAATTTTTATACCTCGCCACCCATTAACCCCATATCGCCCAAATAGCCCATTTTCAACGAGTTAGACTTCGCAAATAGCACGTTATAACGGAATAACGTCATAACGTTATAACGACACTTCGCCCAAAAAAAAGAAAAGGCCAATAATGGGGGAGCATTATTGGCCAAAGGGCGATAAAAACAAGTGGAAATACAAAATCTCTGGTCAAATGAGATTTTCTTCGCCCATATCTATCTGGCGGTCATCGACTTTTACATCAATGGCTGCGCCACTATTACTGATTTTCACGATAAAGGAAGGGCCATCCTCGGGACCTGGCACTCCGAATTTGCAGCAAAACTGGAAAGCCTGCACGGTAGTGTTCTCTTCCTCGAACGACATTCCGAGCAATGCGCAACTTTTCATATCCTGCGCCGACATATAAGAACGGAAATCGGACTTAGTGAAAGTTTTGCGACATACTTCCTTACCATTCTGCGTGATAGAAACATCTGCACAGTTGTCATAATATTCGTGCTCCAGCAAATCAAGCACATGTGCCAAGGACGTATCCGAATGGCAGGAGAGAATCACGCGATACTGGTCAGAACCCAACTTGAAATCCGTCGTATCGCAATATTGATCCAAGTATTGCACACCCACTACGGCAGAAGGATCTACGGCCTCGGCATCATTGTTTTTCTGGTCGCCACTCTTGCATGAAACAATGGACAACGATAGGATTATAAAGAGTGTAAATATGTTTTTCATATCAAAATAAGATTGTTTTACTTTCGCAAAATTAGGCATTATCGCCGGAAATGACAAATTTTTGCCCGAAAACTTGGAGTAATCCGACAAAACGGTATGCTATATCATAAGAAAATCTGCCCACATTCCGGCTATTAAACACTCGTCGCGACCTACTGATAGCGACATACGGTATATAGGTATCCGCGTTCGGAACATTCCACCGTTTCAAAGACTAAACCCGGAGTTTGCAGCACCGTTTTCAGATTGTCGGTGATGCCCGTTCCGATTAGCTTGACGGCAGCCTCCTTTTTCGTCCACAAACGGGCAAATTGCAGCATAGGATTTTCCGATTGCCGGATAGAAGCCAGTTCTTCCTCGTTCATAGCATAACGCATCACCGACTCCGAAACCGTTCGGACGCACTCAACATCTATTCCCACAGGACGATTGCTCAAAATGCACGCCACAGCGCACGAGCAATGGCTGAAATTGAAATGTATGTCGGGATAATCCTTCAGAAAAGGCTTACCATGCTCCCCATATCCGAACACAGGATTCTCTTTGATGCCATATTCCTCAAGCAAACCGCGCTTCAAAAGCAGATAAGCCGACAAACACGTGCGTTTGCCCTGCTCGTGCTTGAAACGCAACGCCTGTTCGCGACGCTGCTGCGACACTTTTTCCAAAGCGCTGGCAATATCCAATTCATTTATGCGGTCATCAATATAAATCATGCTGATGCAAAAGTAACCAAAAACTGAAAAACAGAAAACAAGTAAGGCCGCTTTTTGAAAAATGTCGTAACTTTACACCCGAAATAAGGATTATCACTTTACGGATGAGACAAAGAATACTTTTGGCCATAGTCTTGCTCTTCAACCTCGCTGCAAGCTTTGCACAAGACAAGACTTTCAATGTAGCAACCGTCAATGTTGATGGGCTACCTGCCAGCATTCTCTTCATAAATATCAACAAAGAGGGACCAGGTTCGACCTATACTCCCTATATCAGCCAGTATCTTGCATTAAACGACTTCGATTTTATCGGGGTGCAGGAGAATTTCGACTTTAATACGGAACTTCACTCCGCACTTGACGACTATTACGATGCAGATGAGTGGAGCGGAGGAATATATGCCAGCGGGGGAAATTTCAGTATCTTCTCTATGAAATTTCCGTGCGACGGACTGAACGCTTTCTGGAAGAAAGAAATCAAAGTGGCCTCGACAACGCGCATTCCCTGGTGGATCAACAACGGGAAGCTGGACCACGCCAGCGATAACCTCGTGACAAAAGGATTTCGCCGGCACGAAGTGGAATTTAGCGACGGCTTCAAAATGCGTATCTACAATATGCACATGGATGCCAGCACGGAATATGATGAAGAATACGGATATGATCAGGACGATCGCGATGCAAGACGTTCGCAGTGGATACAATTGCGCGAAGACATCGTCAAAAGATTGGACGACAGACCGGTTATCATCATGGGTGACCTCAATAGTTATTATGAGCGCGACAGTATCAAAGCGCTCTTCATCAATAAAATCATAGAGACCGGACGTGCCACCGTGAGCGACGTATGGATAGAACTGGAACGCGGAGGTATCTACCCTACCCTCAAGGAAGGTCCGATAATGGCCGACAATACGAGAGGATGGACGCGCAATGGCGAAGCACTTGATAAGATTATCTATATCAATCCCCTGGAAGGCGAAATGCACCTGCGCGCTTTGAGTATAGAGGTACACGATAAAAACTACCACCGCGAAGATCCCGATGAACCGCTGGGCGACCACTTCCCGCTCTCCGCACGTTTCGAGAGGGTGCTCGGCGATTTGAACGGACTCACCGTACCTGTCATTCACGATGAGAGCGATACAGAAGCCATCTACGACATTCAGGGTAATCGCCACACACATCTGCAACGCGGCCTCAACATTATCCGCACAAAGGACGGACGTACGCTGAAAGTGATGCAATAAACCTTTTTTTTACTCCTATATATATAATAAGGAGTGCCCATAAAATTCCAGAGAGCCTGACCTTGTGTGCCAAACATCAAGGATACAGATAAAAAACAAAAGGAAATGCCGAAAAGCATTTCCTTTATTTTGTTGCGGAGGCTCGACTCGAACGAACGACCTCCAGGTTATGAGCCTGGCGAGCTACCAACTGCTCCACTCCGCGATGTTGTTTTTTTATTCGAGTGCAAAATTACTGCTTTTCCCGAAACAGACAAAGAAAACCTGCGTTTTTTTCATTTTTAGCGCTTAGAAAGCGACTGTTTCTACCGCCTTTGCATATTATACCTGACAATTTTCCTACTACTCTGCGGGATGTCGGTATAACGTTATTCCGATATTCCGTTATGACGAAGGCTTTGAGAATAGTTTCTTGGGGGGGGGGAATGGGGTTAATGGGCAATTTGGGATTAATGGCTCGGAGATATCAAAATTTAGCTCGGAGCAAAAAAAAATTAGCTCGACACTATTTAAAAATAGCTCGGAGCTAAAAAATTTTATCTCCGAGCTATTTTCCCATACTTCGGAACTATCTTTTCACGCCACGGGAGAAAGCCCGAAAAAGACATAGAAAAACGGCTGCGATACGTCACGTACAGCAGCCGCCACAACGTTAAGGGTAGTTCTAAAAATTAGGTTTTAAAATTTTGTGAAGCTTTTTTTGGGTCTGTATGCTTTTTCAATCTTTTTGGCGCCATTGTCTTTAATTCCTTGAACCATAGCTTGCTATGCTTCTGCGGCATTAAAAACAAAATCACTCAAAAATCTTTGAATTCTTCGCGCACACTCTGTTTGTTGTCTGCCCCGTAGGGTGAAGCTCTGCGGGTTGCAGGAACAAACGTATAGAGAGTGTAAGCAAATCAAAACAGCCTAATTTTTAGAACAACCCTTAAAAACTTTTTCTATTATGATATTTAGCTTTTTCTTATGCTAATTGTTCAGCAATAAAGGCCTGCATTTCCGGAGTGTGCTCTTCCACGCTCTTGAGCAGGTAGTATTGGTTGGTAGCGCGCACCAAATTGTGCTCAGGATACTGAGTCTTGAAATAAGTGTCGCCATTGATGTAGTCCATGAGGAAGCGAACCAACTGCATGTAGGGGAACAAAGCAGCAGCATAGGGCAGGTTCTCAATTTCTACGGGAGTAAGGAACACACGTGCGCTCTTGAGATAGCCTTCAGTGAATGCCTTGAAGATAGCCATATTGAAACCAACCTGTTCGTAGTGCGGATCATCCTCGGCTACGAAGTTTGCTGCGCTACGCAGGAAGTCGCCGTAGTCAGAGAAGACGAAACTCGGCATAACGGTGTCGAGGTCGATAACGCAAAGCACACTTCCGTCTTTATCGAAGAGAATGTTATCCACTTTCGTGTCGCAATGGCAAATGCGCTTGGGCAATTTACCTTCGCGGTGGAGCTGTTCTCCGAGAGACATCTTCTGTGCGCGTTTTTCTATCTCATCCAGCAAGGGACGTACGAGTTTTACACGGCCAACGGGGTCTGCTTTCACAGCCTCGTCGAGTTGGCGCAGGCGGAATTCGATATTGTGGAAATCAACGATGGTTTCGCCAAGTTCTACGGGGATATCAGCAAGAGAAGCCTGGAAGTCTCCGAAGGTTTCGCCAACGATGTAAGAAGATTCGGGGGTTACGGCAGACTTTGTGACGGTATCTTTGATGAATACCATGATACGCCAGTACTTTTCGCCGTCAAAATAGTAATATTTCTTGGCGTCATCTCTCAATGGAACGAAGGTAAGAACTTTTCTCTCGAGGTCTTTTGTTCCGGCAGCCTCCAGTTTCTTGCGAATATGTCCCGTTACTGCAACGATATTGTGCATCAAAAGATCCACATCGGGGAATATCGCATTGTTTACGTTCTGCAAAACGTAGTCAGGTGCGTCGGCTTCTTCCGTAACCACGCGATAAGTTGTGTTAATAAGGCCGTTTCCTAAAGGATTGACGTCTTTTACAGTTCCTTTTATCGCAAATTTTGCGACAATTTCATGCATTTGTGCCATAATACTGATTTAATATTTATTTATGTTGATAATTCTCTTGGTTTCTGAATATCATTGATATTTTGTGCCTATCAGAAAGCCCTTATCCCCTACCCTTCAAACGGTAGCAGGGTGACTGCAGCTTTTACCACGCTCTCCACGCCCGTTCCGTCAGGCAGATTGCGGATGATCTCGACAAGGAACGTATCTTTGTCGCGCTGCTCCGTCTTGATGCGGAGGGTTTTATCGTCAAAGTACGACTCGCGCATATATTGCACCTCAATACGCTGGACGAAGTGCGACTTGGGATGCACCAACGCAGGATAATCCGTGAATACCTGGTCGATAGCCATCCGCATATAGCAGATAGAATTGACGTGCCCATTGATATCAAGATCGGAATAGGCAATAATGCGGTTTGTCTCCTTGGCATCATCACTTAGCCGGATTCTACCTGACGGTGCTATGGGCACATTTTCGTCGCTGACGGCATCATGGATCGCTTTCGTCTCGTCACTTTCGAGATTGACGGGCATACGCGTTTCAAAGTCGATGAGCGACCACACGCTGTGGGCATATCCCATAGGTTTCCCCTCACTATCGTTCACTTGGAACAGGCGATCGGTAAATTGTCGGTACACTCTGTTCACCCATGTACCGATATGATATTTTTCGTACGTCTTAGGACGTCGATTCATCTCCATTATCAATCGCGAAAGCACCCATACGTGATGCTTCTCCTTGACATTCAAGAAACCGAACTGATGTTTTGAAGCGCTATAGTCGGCTACGCGCAACAATTGGTTACCTAAAACCGTCAAAGCCAGCAGTCCGTTTACGTCCTCGGTAAAAGGTTCTACACAGAAGGCATAACTATCCATAATAACCTTGGGTAATTGCAAATAGGTAAGCGGAAAGTATTATTTCTTCGGCTCCTCGCCTTGTTTTCCCTCGTGTTTGTGATGATGGGGCGGACCTGGACGACGGAACTGGTTCACTTCGCGCGGTTTGCTCATATCTACATAACGCCATATCTCGCGATGCGGAGGATTATTGTCGGCTGTAGGAAATTCTACGAACATTACTCCCTGGCGATCTACGAAGTATTTCACGGTAAAGCGCTGTCCCTGCCATTTAGGTTCGGTAATGCAACGATTAACCTTCTCAACGAAAACACTATCGCTAAGCACTTCATATTCTCCGTCCATTGTCTGCATCGAAGCTCCGTCGCGGCTGGCAATAAGGAAGGAGCTATAACGGCCATCGCCACCATAAAATTTCCATACGGGCAGATAAATGAGGTGTTCTCCCTCACCGCCTTCATTAGGTACGGCCTGCATCATTTGCCATAGGCCGGATTTTAATTTCCCTGAGAACTGTTCACGCTGTTCAGGAACATTGTTTTGTGCCAATGCGGGGAAAGTGATTGCAAAAATCAATAACACTAAGATAGAACGAAATATTTTCATAATATATAGGTTTTATAGTAAGAATGTCTGTACTTTCTTCACAGTATCATGGACTTACGCCGACCGTTCCCGACGGTTTATTCAGAAAGATGCTTCCAAAATTCGTTTAGTTCCTCATCAAGTCCTTCCATAAGGTCGCCGGCAACAATTAGCAGGTCGTCATCCACCAAATAAAGCTCGGCTAACATTTCACGCTCGTCATTTTGCAGCACAAAAGAGAAAGGTCGCAAAATATTCAACTGCTCCATTTCTGTTTTCATCGACTGTATGCAAAAACGCAACATATCTTCCACCTCATTATAGAAGAGATCGCTATTGTTTCCTATCCACTCTTCAACAACGCATCGGGCTAATTCGCGATCGTCGTCGTCATAAACGCGCATTTCTCCGCTCTCCTGCCTTACTTGTAGGTAAATATCCGTCAAAGGCAGGTTGTTTTTATCAGCAGTGAACTTCTGCGGAAGTTTATGCAGGATGCGTTCTATTTCTCTTACGGCGGCTTCAGAAAAACTCATGGGCTAAAACTGAATCATTATACGATAACCCTGCGAAATTACATATTTATTTTTATTTTATGGACTTCCATTCCCATTTTTTTGTATTTCTCTCGCATTTTTACGTATTTTCCGCAACTTAGAGGCGAGGTAATCCTGTTTTTATAGGAAGAACGTGAAGAAAAGGACGGACAAAACGACATCACCTTGGAGAAATCAAAACTTAGTACCGGAGAAATCAAAACTTAGTGCCAGAGAAATCAAAACTTAGTGCCAGAATACAAAATCGGAGTACCCAGATATTTCTGAATACTCCGACTCTTTAGACTGCTATCACTGCAAGAAAACTATCTTTTGGCGGCCTATTTTTATTTATTGCTGTCCGGTTAAAAATCATCTTTACTCCCGCAAAATTAGGGG
>CAMVJO010000112.1 GCA_947167835.1 uncultured Prevotellaceae bacterium | reverse complement strand
AGACCAAAAAAAGCTTCACAAAATTTTAAAACCTAATTTTTAGAACTACCCTAATAATAGATACACGCAAATAAATTATAACACGAACATACCATGAACATTGTCGAAAGATTTTTGAATTACACCCAGTTTGATACACAGTCGGCCGAAGATGCCGGAAAAACGCCCAGCACAGACAAGCAATTAGTCTTTGCACGTTTTCTGAAAGAGGAACTTATCGAAGAAGGCCTCCAAGATGTAGAACTTGATGCCGACGGTTATCTTTACGCAACCCTACCTGCTAATACAGATAAGCCCATTCCCACAATAGGCTTCATATCTCACATGGATACAAGCCCAGATGCTTCGGGTTATAACGTACGTCCCAGAATCGTTGAGGCATACGATGGAAAAGACATCGTACTAAACGAAGAAAAAGGCATCGTTACGGATACAAAGACCTTCCCCGAACTTTTACAGCACGTAGGCGAAGATATTATTGTCACCGATGGTACGACTTTGCTTGGAGCCGATGATAAAGCAGGCATAGCAGAAATCGTACAGGCCATGGTTTATTTGCAGGAGCACCCCGAAATCAAACACGGAACGATACGTGTAGGATTTAATCCCGACGAAGAAATCGGATTGGGCGCACATAAATTCGACGTTGCCAAGTTTAACTGCGAATGGGCCTACACTATGGACGGAGGAGAGGTAGGCGAATTAGAATATGAATGTTTTAACGCCGCCGCAGCCAAATATCAGATTAAAGGTGTCAGTGTTCATACAGGATATGCCAAGGATAAAATGATCAATGCCGCACGTATCGCCACAGAGTTGGTAGGTATGATTCCCGAAACCGAACTTCCTGAAACAACAGAGGGATATGAAGGTTTTTATCACCTGCTTTCCATCGAAGGGTCGTGCGAAAACGCCACATTGTCCTTCATTATCCGCGACCACGACCGCAAAAAATTCGAGGCACGCAAGGCTTTCATGCAAGAACTGGCACAGAAACTGAACAACAAGTATGGTAACGATGTAGTAACCGTCACTTTGAAAGATCAGTACTTCAATATGCGAGAAAAGGTCGAACCTGTCAAACACGTTGTCGAACTTGCTCTGAAAGGAATGGAAGAATCCGGAGTAAAGCCCAAGATTTGTGCTATCAGAGGTGGCACAGACGGAGCGCAACTGTCGTTCAAAGGACTGCCATGTCCCAACATTTTTGCAGGAGGTCTGAACTTCCACGGACCACATGAGTTCTTGCCTATTCCAAGTATGGAAAAAGCCATGATGACGGTGGTAAATATTTGCAGACTTACGGCCGAACGCTGAATACATCCGTGAAACACGCCTGAAAAGCGGAACAAACAAAACCCAAATCGGTCGGTTTGAAAACCGATTTGGGTTTATTTCTGCTTTCATCCCATATCTTTCTGCTATCCACTCCTTATCTATTATTTTCCACCCCGCATATATCATTTTCCACGCATTATATAATATATAGCACGGCAAAATAAGATATTTCCTTAGCATAAAAAATATTCAGCACACAGAAAACATTTGTTTCCACTCCTTATATAATATATATAGCATGAGAATACGGAGATTATTCCTTCTTTTCTTTTCGTTGTATGGACTAAGCACGATTTGTGCGCAGGATTTCGACAAATACTTCAGCGACAACACATTGCGTGCCGACTATATCTTTTCGGGAAACGCCACTACGCAAGAAATATCCCTTTCTGGTCTTTCAAAAAGCGCAGGTTGGGCCGGACGCCGCGTCAATCTCGACACTTTGCTCCTACAGGGGAATGCACAAGTCACCATGACTGATTGCGAAAGTGGACGTATCATCTACAAGCAGGCACTCAGTACGCTTTTTCAGGAATGGCAGCACACAGAGGAAGCCACAAATGTACGAAAGGCCTTTGAAAATACCATTTTGCTCCCCCTGCCGTTGAAAAAGGCACGCATTACGGTGACTTTATGCGACAATCGCCGAAAGACAGTGGCAGAAATGAGTCATTTTGTCAATCCTGACGATATCTTAATCAGACACGCTCGGAAACATCTCAGCGAAAATGTCGTGAAAGACTACCTTATCAACGGGAAGTCCTCCGATTGTATTGATTTGCTCTACATAGCCGAAGGATATACCAAAGCCGAGATGCCACAGTTCTACGCTGATGTAGAAAAAGCCGTACATGCTCTGTTTTCGCACAAGCCTTTCGACAAATACCGCAAGCATTTCAACATACGCACCGTAGCCATTCCTTCAGAGTGTACAGATGTCAGCGAACCGCTCAAAGGTAAGTGGCACGAAACGCCGGCCATGAGTCATTTCAGTACGTTCTATTCCGACAGATATCTGATGACAGAGCATTTATTCCGCCTGCACGATTTGATAGAGGGGATTCCTTTTGAACATATCGTGATCTTAGCCAATACTCCTACGTATGGCGGAGGCGGTATCTACAACCTTTATATGCTTACCTCGGCACGTCAGAAGTGGTTTGAGCCAGTTGTCGTGCATGAATTCGGACATAGTTTTGCTGGTCTCGCCGATGAATATTTCTATGACGACCAATACGAGACATACTACCCCGCCGACACAGAACCCTGGGAACTTAATGTAACGACACTTGCCGATTTCGACAAGAAGTGGCGCCACATGGTGAAGGATGTCAGCCTGCGCAATACGGGAGACGTAGGTATCTACGAAGGAGCCGGATATCAGTCGAAAGGAGTCTATCGCGGCAGTTTCAATTGCCGTATGCGCACCAACGAATACCCCGAATTTTGTCCTGTATGCAGGGAGAGTATAGAAAAAGTAATTAAGTATCATATAAAATCCGTAAAATGAAAAAAACTATTATGACCATGCTTTTAGCAATAACGGCAGCAACGGGAAATGCCCAGACAGATGGTTTCAAATATACCGATGAATCATTTGCCGACATCCAGATGCTGCGTTATAAGGTCGAGGGATTTGAGAATCTGTCCCTCCGCCAGAAAACTTTCGTCTATTACCTGAGCGAAGCTGCGCTGCAAGGGCGCGATATCCTCTTCGATCAGAACGGCCGCTACAACCTACGCATCCGCCGTGCGCTCGAAACAATCTATACCGACTATGCCGGCGATCGTTCCTCTAAGGATTTCCAGGCTATGACGGTTTATCTGAAACGTGTCTGGTTTTCTTCGGGCATTCATCACCACTATGGTTGTGAAAAGTTCGTTCCCGAATTTTCCGAGACGTGGTTTCGCGAGGCTTTGCAGAGTGTATGGCAAAAAACGCACCTGTGCCGCTATTTTCGTCGTTGGGTAACGAAACCCGGTGAGGAGACACTTTCGCACGACGAGGTTTGCCGCAGATTCTGTGACGAGATATGCCCCATTATGTTCCGTCAGGAGATCATGCCCATGCGGGTAAATCAGAAAGATGGCGACGACCTGATTCTCACCTCTGCCGAAAACTATTATGGCGAGGGTATCACTCAGGCCGAGGCCGAGGAATTTTATGCTTTGCGTGCAGCGCCCAATGATCCCCGCCCGATAATGACAGGTTTGAACAGCAGACTGGTTCGTGGCGAGGACGGAAATTTGCGCGAAGCCGTCTGGCGCGAACACGGCTTGTACGGAACGGCCATTACCAAGATTATAAAATGTCTGGAGCAGGCCAAACCATTTGCTGATAACGAGCAACAGGTAAAAGTCATCGACAAACTCATAGAATACTACCGCACAGGCGATCTTCGCACGTTCGACGAATACAGTATCCTCTGGCTGAAGGAGACCGAAGGCCTGGTAGATTTCGTTAATGGCTTTACCGAGACCTACGGCGACCCACTTGGGATGAAAGCCTCTTGGGAATCCATCGTAAACTTCAAGAATCTGGAAGCTACCGAGCGCACCAAGAAACTTTCTGCCAATGCGCAATGGTTTGAAGACCATTCACCGGTTGATAGCCGCTTCAAAAAAGAAGAAGTAAAGGGTATATCTGCAAAAGTCATCACGGCAGCAATGCTGGGTGGCGACCTTTATCCCTCAACTGCCATAGGTATCAATCTGCCTAACAGCGATTGGGTGAGAAAAGACCACGGTTCTAAGAGTGTTACCATAGGAAACCTGACCGATGCCTACAATAAGGCCTCACACGGCAGCGGTTTCGACAAGGAGTTCGTCATTGACGATGCCACACGCGAACTTATCCGCAAATATGGCGACGCATGCGACGATTTGCACACCGACCTGCACGAATGTCTGGGACACGGCAGCGGAAAGCTCCTGCCTGGCACCAATCCCGACACACTGAAAGTTTATGGCTCCACGATTGAAGAAGCCAGAGCCGACCTTTTCGGTCTCTACTACGTAGCCGATCCGAAATTGGTGGAACTTGGTCTCACACCAAACCTTGATGCGTATAAATCGCAGTATTATACCTACATGATGAACGGACTTATGACACAGTTGGTACGCATTAAACCCGGAAATACCATAGAAGAAGCACACATGCGCAACCGTGCGCTGATTGCTCACTGGGTTTTCGAGAAAGGAAAGGCCGACAAAGTGGTGGAACTCACCAAAAAGCGCGGAAAGACCTACGTGAAAATCAACGACTACGCCAAAATGCGCGACCTCTTCGGCAAACTGCTGGCAGAGATACAACGTATCAAGAGCGAGGGCGACTATAATGGTGCGCGCGACCTCGTTGAAACATACGCTGTCAAGGTTGATGCCAATTTGCACAAGGAAATCCTGGAACGCTACGCACGTCTCAAACTGGCTCCCTACAAAGGATTTATCAATCCCGTATATCAGGCCGTTCGCGATGCTGAAGGAAAAATAATTGACGTAACCGTTTCCTACGACGAGGCATACGATGCACAGATGCTGCGCTATAGCAAAGAATATAACAATCTTCCCGATGTCAATAACTGATTCCGTCAATCCGCTGAAGGTGCAACTGGCAGATATCAAGCACACGCTCACAGGTTTCATGAACGGACCTGTGAGCGAGTCGCTGCGAAATAAAGGGTTGTCCTACCGCCTGATTTATGGCATAGAACTAACGCGCCTGATGTCGCTTGCAGCAGAAATGCCCCATGAGCAAAAACTGGCTTGGGCGCTTTGGAATGAAGATATCCGCGAGTGTAGGCTTCTTGCTCTGCTGCTTATGCCGCACGAAGGCTTCACTACCGACGAAGCCTCCCTGCTTATCGAGCAAATGCGCTTTGCAGAAGAAGCACAAGTGGCCGTTATGCACCTTTTCGTGCATCTTACAGAAGCCTCAAGTGCCGCTTTCGCATGGATGGCCGACGAACGCGATATGTTCCAGCTATGCGGTTTTCTTTTGCTCGGTCGTCTGCTCCTGCAGCACCCCGAACTATCGCCGCGCGACGAAGCCGAATTTCTGGATCAGGCCGAAGTCTCATTGCAAAGCGCCAATCTGCACGTCCGCAAGGCAGCACAGTCTGCTTTGCTCCGTTTCAGTGAGGCAGGATTGCGACAACAGCGACTTTCCGACAGCCTTTTCAATCGTGTATTGCGCAGTAAGAAAGCCTTGTCCGAAGAACTGCAGGATTCATCGGAGGCAAACGAAAAATAGCGACCGCCTATATTCAGGTATATCGAAGTTTTCGGTATATACCTCCGCACTACCGCCAGCGTTTCAGCGTTATATTTGCTGAGACGCTGGCTTTTTCGTAAAGGGTTGTTCTGAAAATTAGTTTATAATTATAGGGAAGTCTTGTTTGGTCTGTATGCTTTTTCATTCTTTTTGGCACTTTTGTCTTTAATTCCTTGAACCATAGAAGACTATGCTTCTGCGAAACTAAAAACAAAATCACTCAAAAATCTTTGAAAAATCAAAACAGCCTAATTTTTAGAACAACCCTATAGAAAGTGCGCAACAATCAACCGATACGGACGTACTCATTGATAAAAGTCAGGAACCCTTTATTTATCAAGGCTTTCAAACGATTTTCCGTGCGCCATATAAATTCTCCTCGCGATGAGAAAAGATTCTCAACGCGAAGAGAAAACTTTATCATCGCGTAGAGAAAGTTTTCTCACGGCGATGATAATTTGCATTTTACTGCTTCTTTCCGGATTCCTGCCCTACCCTTCGATTTCTTTTCAGCACTATCAGTCGTGAATATCGCGCAAAAAAAAGAGATGCAGGATGTGCATCTCTTTAATTTTGATTTAAGAACAATTGTCACAGAGTGACTTGATTCTTAAGCTTCTTTTTCAGCAGGTTCCTCGGCTGCGGGAGCTTCAGCTGCTGAATCAGCAGTTGCTTCTTCTGTTGCTTCGGGAGCTTCAGGAGCAGCAGCGGGATCTTTCTTGTCGAGTTCTTCTACTTTTGCCTTGAAATCAGCATCGTTCTCCATGAGATCTTTCTGAGCTTCGAAGATCTTACCCAACATAGCGGGATCAGCTTCAGCTGCAGCCTTGAACAAAGCCTTTTTAGCTTCTTTATACTTTGCTACTGCATCCTCATCAGGATTTGCTGCGTAGAAAGCAGTTTCGATGTCAGCGAGTTCTTTCAGAAGAGTAGCGCAATCTTCTTTTGTCATGTCCTTAGCTTCTTTCTGAACCTTTTCAGTCAGCTTTTCAACGCTGGCAACGGGATCTGTGCCACAAGAAGTGAAACCTAATGTGAGTACAAATGCGAACAACACTGAAAACAATAATTTTTTCATGCTAAAAAAATTTTTAAGGGTTAATAATGTGAATTGTTTTCTGTAAACATAATGTTCTCTTTCGGCTGCAAATATACATATTTTCTTTCTTTGGAAAAATTTTCCGCCACTTTTTTAAACAAAATCCTTAAATAAATTGAATTTCACCTTTTTACCGAGCTATATTTTGCGTATATCAGAATAAAAACGTAATTTTGCGCAGATTTTTACGAAACACGATAAAAAGTAACAATAACTTATGATTAAATCACAAGACATTAAAAAAGGAACCTGCATCCGTTTGGATGGTAAACTTTATTTCTGCATCGATTTCCTCCACGTAAAACCTGGTAAGGGAAACACCATCATGCGTACCACGCTGAAAGACGTTGTAACCGGCCGTGTACTTGAAAAGCGCTTCAACATCGGTGAGGCTCTTGAAGACGTACGCGTAGAGCGCCGCCCCTATCAGTACAGTTATGCTGAGGGTGATGAATTCCACTTCCTGAATCAGGAAACTTGGGACGACGTAGTGATCGCTAAAGACCTTATCACAGGCGTTGCCTTTATGAAAGAAGGCGATGTTGTGGAAGTAGTGAGCGATGCTTCGACAGAAACCATCCTTTATGCCGAAATGCCGGTTAAGACACAACTGAAAATCGTTTATACCGAGCCAGGTTTGAAAGGTGATACCGCTACAAACACACTGAAACCCGCAAAACTTGAAACTGGCGCTGAAATACGCGTTCCTCTCTTCATCAACGAGGGCGAAGTTGTCGAGGTAGATACTCGCGACGGCTCGTATGTAAACCGTGTCAAGCAAGCATAATTGCATTTTGCAGGGCAAAAAAAATCAAGCAAGGGGATGTGCCGCTGCACATCCTTTGTTTGTATAGGGTTGTTCTAAAAATTAGGCTGTTTTGATTTGCTTACACTCTCTATACGT
>CAMVJO010000111.1 GCA_947167835.1 uncultured Prevotellaceae bacterium | reverse complement strand
TAACGCCTCGCGCAATTACCACGCCATAAGGAAACGCCCGGAACGGGCAGCGAGAAGTAATTCTTCGTACATATTATAATTAATAATAAAGGTCAAGAATTAGAGAATGGATAGAATTATTCTCGCTTGTTCCGAAGGTCTCAAGAATTCTATATAGGAAAAACTATTCAATAAGCGAGGGAGTACTATCGTTGACCTGTGCCACGGCAGGCATTACAACGTTGTGTGCCGCGACCATAACAGAAATTACATTTTGTAGTACCTTTTCCGTTGCACGAAGTACACTTTTGGTATTTTCTGGTATAGGGATTCTTTCCTGTACCATTGCAATCAAAGCAATCTTTCCTGCCATTACCTCTGCAATGACTGCAAGCCACGGTTCCAGAACCGCCACAACGATTACATCTACCGTTATGGATAGAATGTTTAGCGACAGGCGATTTCTTTAAGATGACGGATGACTTTTCTGTATTGGTTTCAGAATTGCTTTCGTGTGCAGAAACTGACAGACACATGGTTACTGTCAATGCCATGAGGAATAAAAATAGTCTTTTCATAATTAAATCTGATATTTGGTTAAACAATCTTCGGCAAAGATAATCAAAATTATCAAGAATGGGGAGAATTTTATAATTTATTTCTTCGTTTACGCGTGACTACAAAGGAAGTTACCCTGGAGGGGCACTCTTTGTACACATTATAATAATAATTAAAGGTCAAGAATTCGAGAATTTATAGAATTATGAATTGATAAGAAGATGTAGAATAGTTGTCCTACGGACCATGATGCGCAAGCAATTCTCTTATTCTTCAACAATTCAAAAGAAAGAAAATTCTCAAATTCTTTGCAGAGCAAAGCGGCAAAGCCGAGCGCTCGATTTCTTGAAAATAAAATCTTTTAATAGAATAGGCGTAACTCTTTTGCTCTTACAGAGCGGCACAAATGTGTAATGCAATAATTATCACAGGGCGCTGCCCTGGGCTATTTCCTTCTGCCTCTTCGAGGCGTAATTCTCTACTATTATTAATAATTTAACCCTTTATTCTCAAATTCTCTTATTCTTGAAAACGAATATACGTGTCATTTATAAATGCTGTCCCCTTTTTCTCGGGCAACCCTTGCATATCGCCCATTTTCCCCAGAATTCATTTCCAAAGACTTCGTCATACCGTTATAACGAAAAGCCACAAATGAATAATTCGTGGCAATTAGCGTGAAAAAAGTGGGGATATTCTTTTTTCTGCGGGCTTATCTGCCTATTTTTTAGGCAACATCTGTTTGATTTATCGAAAAATATGTAATTTTGTAAATTGACAATAATGTGCGAATGCGTCAAAACTTGTTTTTCCGACCGACATTGCACTCCATACATAAGGGATAATATGCGACAAAACAAGCACATATCGTTAGTAATTACGACATACAACAGTCTGGAGTTCCTTGAAATTGTATTGCGCAGCGCTATGCGCCAATATGTCATGCCTTTGGAAATCATTATCGCAGATGACGGTTCTGCGCAGCCCACACGCGATGTCATTGAGCGCTATCAGAAGATTTCGCCCGTACCCATCATTCACAGTTGGATACCCGATGAGGGTTTCCGTGTGGCTATGGCCCGCAACCGCGCCATTATGCAGGCTCACGGTGAATATATCGTATTGATTGACGGCGATATCGTGATGAGTCGCCACTTTATCGACGACCATGCCCGACTGATGCAACGCGGAACCTTCGTTGCCGGAAGCCGTGCCCGACTTAACGAATCGGCAACCCTACGTCGCAAGCAGTCGCTCAACCCTTCGCTGCATTTCTTCTCACGTGGACTGGGACGGCGCTTCGTTATGTTGCGTTTACCCTTCCTTTCAAAATACATCAAGGGAAAAACGGGACTGAAAAACGCCCGTTCGTGCCACATAGCCTTCTATAAAGACGACTTTGTGCGCATCAACGGTTTTGAAGAGCAGTTCGTCGGTTGGGGATTTGAGGATTCCGACTTCGTACAGCGCCTCTATAATGCCGGACTGACGCGTCGCAATGCAAAACTCATGGCTTCGGCTGTTCATCTCTGGCACAAATCGCGCAGCGAAGCACAGTCCGAGGCCGAAAACCGTGCACGTTTGGAAGATACCGTGCGCAGCGGTCGCATCAAAGCCCATTGCGGAATAGAACAAGTCGAGAAGGAGGGTGGAAAATGAAACTCATCACACTCTCCGGCGGACTGGGCAATCAGATGTTCCAATATGCCTTCTATTTAAGTCTTGCCCATCGTTGCTCGCACGTATATCTCACACGACAGAAGATGCTTCGCATCCGTGACCACAACGGTTACGAATTGCAGCGCGTCTTCGGCATCGAGTTGCCGCCGGCTGTGCAACGCATGGACGCCTTGACGTGTCATCCGCTTTGGGGAAGTGTGGTCAGACATGCCCTGTTTCCGTTGAAATACCGCGAACGCCTGCAATACAACGCCACTGCCAACGCCGCAGTCTTTCATCCTTCGCAGTTGGGCACACGTTATGTGGGATATTGGCAGAGTGAGGGCTATTTCCGTGACGTGAAACAACAGGTGCTCGATACTTTCCGCTTTGACGAGGCACATATCAGTGAGCGAACCCGAGAGTTGGCGACCGATATCCGCCGTACCCCGCAGGACTACGTTGCCGTGCATGTACGGCTGGGCGATTACAGGAAACATCCCAACCTCAACAGCATCTGCACGCCCGAATACTATTGTAAAGCCCTGCAAACAATCGGTAGGGAGCGTCCTGATGCACGCCTGCTCCTCTTTTCGGACGAACCGAAGGCAGCCAAGGAGATGCTGAACCGAGAAGCACAGATTATTGACTGGAATCATACCGAGAACAGTTGGCAAGATATGTTTTTGATGAGCCTCTGCCACGGTTTAGTCATGGCAAACAGCAGTTTCAGCTGGTGGAGCGGATATTTGAACCCGCATCCCGAGAAGTTTGTCCTGCTCCCCGCCCGTTGGAACGTACGCGAGACATCACCGGAGGTAGCTGCCGAAGGATGGCACTGCATATAACAGTCGAAATGCCCATTTCCAAATCTTTTCACGCCCTCCCTAAAAAAGAATAGCATTATTTTCCTAAAAAATATGTCTGATCATCTCAAATTGCACTTCACTCCCACACTACGCGGCACGGTAAATCTGCCCACATCCAAGAGTATCAGCAACAGAGTGCTCATGATTTCGGCTTTGATGCCCGCCAATGAGCGCCCGTTGCTCGAATCGCTCTCCGAATGCGACGATACCGATGCCATGCAACGCGCTATGCAGCAATACAGCGGCACAGTCGATATCGGAGCCGCAGGTACCGCCATGCGCTTCGGCACTGCCATGTATGCTGTCGCACCTCATTCGGATGTTGTGCTGACTGGTAGCGAAAGGATGCGCCACCGTCCCATAAAAGTGCTGACAGAAGCCCTGAAATCTTTGGGTGCAGACATAGAATATGCGGGTGAGGATGGTTTTCCGCCCCTTCACATCAAAGGGAAACGCCTCGAAGGAAATATGCTGCACATTCCTGCCAATATCAGTTCGCAGTATATCTCGGCACTCCTGATGATTGGCCCCATACTACCGCACGGCCTCACATTATCTTTGGAGGGAGAGGTCATTTCGCGCCCCTATATCAATATGACGCTGGACATCATGCGTAGTTTCGGGGCAGAAGCCGCTTGGAAAGACGGGCAGACAATCATCGTATCGCCCCGAAAATACAGCCGCACGGAGCCATTTATCGTAGAAGCCGACTGGAGTGCTGCTTCCTACTGGTATTCGCTTGTTGCCACGATGCCCGACAAGAATTGTCGCGTAGAACTTCCCCATTTGTGGCGCGATAGTGTGCAGGGAGACAGCAGTGTGCAAAAGATTTTCGGTAATCTGGGCGTAAAGACCGAGTTTACCGATTCCGGCATCGTACTGACGAAACAAGAATTCCGTCATACTCCGCTTTTTACCCGCGATATGAGCGAACAGCCCGACTTGGCACAGACCGTAGCCGTATGTTGCGCACTTTTAGGGCAACCTTTCTCTCTGAATGGCCTGCAAACCCTGCGAATAAAGGAGACTGATCGCCTGAATGCCCTGCAAAACGAATTGCGGAAGATAGGTATCGTCACACAAGTCGTAGGCGATGAACAGTTGGTATGGGATGGCGCACGATGCCCCGCACAGGACGTTCCGCAAATCGCCACCTACGACGATCATCGCATGGCTATGGCATTTACTCCCGCCGCTAACAGATTCGATAGCATCGTTATCGAAAATCCAGAGGTAGTAAGCAAGAGTTATCCCCACTTTTTCAATGATATTTCCCGCCTATGTCAGTCTTAATCATCATACTTTCGGCACTTATCGTGCTTTCTGCCTTTGCCCGCTGGCTCAGAATGCGCATGGAAGGCGAGAAACCAGAATCTCCTGCCGAGCAAAAGCAAGAAACTGTAGCAGACGAATCGCATTGCACGGGCTGCGCAGCTGCTGATACCGACTGTTATGCCACGCGTATGCTGAAAAAACAGGATTTCGATGAGATAGAATATTTCGACGACGAGGAACTCGATGTTTATGCCCATCGGCCGGCCGATAGTTACGACGAAACCGAAATCAGCGCGTTCAGAGAAGTCCTTACCACCATGCAAACGAGCGAAATCACCGACTGGCTTCACTCTTTGCAGCTGCGACAGATAGAATTGCCCGCAGCATTGCGCGATGAAGTCGTGATGCTGCTTGAAAACTAAGCATCTTCCATCGAAAACCATGCAATAAAAGAACCCCGCGCGCGTTTAAATAGAAAAGATGAAAGCAAAGAAAATATTATATCTACTGCCCGTTTTTGTAGTGCTGATTACTGCCTGTTCTACTAAGAAGAATACGGCAGCAACCCGCTTTTATCATTCTTTTACGGCGCGATATAATATCTATTATAATGGCAATCAGGCTTTTATTGAGGCACAAAAGCAACAAGAGAAGAACAATAAGGACGATTTCACCGAACTATTGCCCGTTTTCCCTATCAGCAACAAGAGTACCCAGGGCGTTGGGAAAAGTCAGTACGAGACTGCTATAGAAAAAAGCCAGAAAGCCATCCAATTACACTCCATTCAGAAAAAACCGCAGGTAAGTGCTTCCGATCGGCAGAAGCCTAAAGTGAAAAAGTACCTGCAGCGCGAGGAATACAATCCCTTCCTTTACAAAGCCTGGCTCATGATGGCAAAATCGCAGTACTATAAGGGCGAATTCATCGAAGCCGCTTCCACTTTCTCCTACATTACCCGTCACTATGCTGTCGAACCCCTCATTTGCGGCGAGGCTCGTGCATGGTTAGCACGCTGCTATTCGCAAATAGGCTGGTTCTATGATGCCGAAGATGCCCTCACGCGAATGACACGTGACACTATGAACAAGAAAGTGCGCCTCGAGCGTGATGCTTCTATGGCAGAACTCCTCATTCGTCAGGAGCGTTACAAGGAAGCCCTCCCTTATCTGCAAACAACGGCCAAAACAGCAAAGGGAAGTCTGCAAAAAGCGCGATTATACTACCTCTTGGGACAGATAGACCGCCAGTTGGGTAATCGCGAGGCGGCCTACAAGGATTTTGGCAAGGTAATCTCGAAGAATCCTACCTTTGAACTCGAATTCAATGCGCGCATACAGCAGACAGAGGTGCTTTCCGAAAAAAGCGGACAGCAGAAACGCATGATTTCCCGCCTGCGCCGTATGGCACGTAACGACAAATACAAGGATTGTCTGGATCAGGTATATTTTGCCATAGGCAACATTTATCTTTCGCGTCAGGATACGGCAAATGCCATCACCTCTTACGAGACAGGACGGACAAAAGCCACGAAAAGTGGGGTGGAAAAAGGCGCTTTGCTCCTGCAACTGGCAGATATATACTGGCAACAACGCAAATTCAACGATGCCCAGCGATGCTATACCGAGGCTATCGGAATGATCAACAAGGAGCGTAAGGACTATGCCGAGATTACCCGCCGTTCGCGCGTACTCGACAAACTTGTTCCCTTTACTGATGCCATACACCTCCAGGATAGTTTGCAGGAACTCTCGCTTATGAACGAAGAAGACCGCAATGCCGCCATAGATCGTATGATTGCGCTGGAGAAACATCGACAGGAAGAAGCGAGAAAAGCCAGCCGCGACTCAGCAGCTCAGGCTCGAATGCGCGATAATGCGATGGAAGGAAACGCAGATGCCCAGATAGACCAACCGAAAGCAAGGCAAAATTCCAATGACAACGCGGAATGGTATTTTTATAACCCCGTAGCCGTCAGTCAGGGCAAGCAAAACTTCATTAAGCAGTGGGGAAAGCGCGAAAACCAGGATGATTGGCGTCGTTCCAACCGCACAGTCATCAATATGCCCGACAAAGAGAATCTTGACGACCTTGATGAAGAAACTCGCGACAGTATTATGGCGGCGCAAGCGGAGGCCGACAGTATTGCCCAGGCAGAAGCAGAAGCTTTGGAGGATCCTGCGAATGATCCCCTCAAGCGAGAATATTATATGAAGGACATACCCTTCACTGCCGAGCAGAAAGAGGCTTCAAACCTCATCATTATGGATGGTTTGCACCACGCCGGTGTCATTATCAAGGACGATCTTGAGGATTTCCCCCTTGCCGTCGATATGTTAGGCCGCATTTGCAAGCAATATCCCGATTACAGTCAGATGCAGGACGTATATTACCAACTCTTCCTGCTCTATATGCGGTGGAAAAAGCCGGAAATGGCAGAACAATACCGCAATCTGCTTTCACAATACTACCCCGAAAGCGATACTACCCGTACTATCACGCATCCAAACTTCCTTTATAATGCGAAATACGGCAGACAGATCGAAGACTCCCTGTATGCTGCAACTTATGATGCGTTCCGTCAGAAAGACTTCGCCACTGTCGATGCCAATACTCAGATTTCTACGGAGGAATTTCCGAGCGGACTCAACCGACCTAAGTTCCTTTTCGTACATGCCCTGAGCCGAATGGGACGTGATGACAGTAAAAAGATAGCAGCTGACCTTCGCGAACTTGTTTCTCGGTATCCCGATAGCGATGTAAGCAAGATGGCGGGAATGATTGTCAAGGGACTGGAAGCCGGTCGCAAGATAGGAGACAGTAGTTACGACCCTGGTTCGCTTTGGTCTCGGCGCACACTTGATGCCTCGGAGGTGAGTGATTCCACAAAGGCAGAAGGAAAACTTACTGCCGAGCGCAACGCACCTTTTGTGTTCCTAATAGCCTATCCTAACGACTCCCTTGACGATAACCAACTGCTATACGATTTGGCACGCTATAATTTTACGGCTTACACCGTGCGACAGTTTGATATCAACAAGGTATCGGTGGGCGGCCTGACACAATTTCGCATCAGCGGCTTTGCAAATTATGATGAAGCGCACATGTATGCACAGAAAATCTTCAAAAACGAATCTCTGGCCGAGAAACTGCGACATACCCACACGTTCCTGATTTCTGACAAGAACCTAAAACTGGTTGGTGTCAATTACAGTTTCGACGACTACACGGAATATTTTGAAAAGTTCTATGCACCGATGAAGCTCAACACGGAACTGCCGCTTGACGACGAGCCCGAGATAAAACAATACTACGAAGACGAACTCACTCCCGAACAATTGGAACAATACCAGAACAAATCAAATGGCGAGTCCGAGGAAACGGGAGATGATGACGGAGGTGAATGGTATTAGTCCACTATTCCTGAAAAAATCTGCGACATCTGCCATACAGAAACGCCAAAGAAAAAACATAAGGCGCAAGGAATATTGGTATTCAGCCAAATACGGAGAAAATCCGTCGCGT
>CAMVJO010000110.1 GCA_947167835.1 uncultured Prevotellaceae bacterium | reverse complement strand
GAAAATATCGATGAATAAAGGGCGCATAAGTGTGGATAAATTTCTGGTATCACAAACTAATTCCGAGATAATTAAAAATAACTGGGAGATAATTAAATTTAGCTCGGACTTATTTCCCTGAGCGATTTTCGGGGCTGGGAATCAAATAAATGTGGATAGGCGGTAGGGGCAAATACCTGCGCCCCACATGTTGATATATAGACGAAAACGATGTTTGTCGGCTACTTTTTCAGAGTAAGTCTTCCGTATTTTTTGGGGAAATAGTAACTTTGCACAGATAACACAGGTATTTTCGGAACGATAAGGACAGAAATCCTCGTCGTCACTCCGAAAAAACGGCCAACGACTTTAATACTATGAATCTCTACAAACTTTTTCACGAAAATCAGTTGTCGGCTGACGGAAAGGTCGCCTTTGAACAACTTTTGAAGGCCGAACCGCGCATCGAAGCCGAGTATAACGAATACAAGCGCCGACAGGAGAAGCGACACTTCCTGCATCGCGGTCCGCATCCCATGCTCCACGTGGGAATATTCCTGCTTCTCGTAGCCATCTGCGCCGTTATCTACATTTTAATGTATTCCAAATAACACTTCCTTACTGCAAATGCGAAGAATCCTGCTCTCACTTTTCTTGCTCTGTGCCATCTCGGGTTTTAGCCAGAAGCATGCGGTGGATTATGTCAATCCATTTATCGGTACGTCAAACTTCGGCACCTGTAACCCGGGTGCATTGGTTCCTAACGGCATGATGAGCGTCACGCCCTTCAACGTAATGGGCAGTAGCGACAACAAATGGGACAAAGACTCCCGCTGGTGGTCCACTCCCTACAGTTCCGATAATACGGTCCTCACGGGATTTTCACATGTAAACCTGAGTGGTGTGGGTTGCCCGGACATGAGTTCGCTTTTGCTCATGCCCACAGCTGGAAGCCTTGACGTGGATTATCATCACTACGCCACAACATATACTAATGACGAGGCGCATCCAGGTTACTACGCCAACACGCTCACGCAGTCGGGCATACGATGCGAACTCACGGCAACGGCGCGTACGGCAAGGGCACGATTCACCTTTAAGGCAGGGCAGGGAAATGTTTTGCTCAACCTGGGCGAGGGTTTGACGAATGAATCGGGCGCTACCGTGAGGCAAGTGAGCGATTGTGAGGTGGAAGGCAGCAAATTGCTCGGAAACTTCTGCTATAATGAGCCGGATGGCGTTTTTCCCATCTACTTTGTTTTGCGCGTGTCCCGACCTGCTGCCGATTATGGCTACTGGAAAATGCAACGCCCCATGCAAGCCGAAGCCGCGTGGGATGCTAATGCTGGAAAGTACAAGATTTACAGAAGATACTATAAGGAACTCTCCGGCGATGACATAGGCGTTTTCTTTTCCTATCCCGATTTGGCTGAAAATAGTCAGATAGAAGTGAGCATAGGTGTGTCATTCGTCAGCATAGATGGCGCCCGTCGCAATCTTGATGCCGAGCAGGAGGGAAAATCCTTTGACAACCTGCGCGAAGATGCCTGCAACCTGTGGCAAACGGCGCTCGGAAAAGTAGAAGTGGAGGGCGGAACGGAAGATCAACGGACTGTTTTCTACACAGCCCTGTACCACCTTCTGATACATCCCAACATCATGCAGGATGTGACGGGGGAATATCCTGAAATGGAGGCTAAGACCATAGGTAAGACGGCAGGAAATCACTATACCGTCTTCTCACTTTGGGATACCTACCGCAATACGCATCCTTTGCTCACGCTATTATATCCCGACCGCCAACTTGATATGGTTCGCTCGCTCATAGAAAAGCAGAAGACGTGGGGATGGATGCCGAAATGGGAACTATACGGACGTGAGACGAACACAATGGACGGCGACCCCGCCACAATTATGATTGCCGACACGTGGTTGCGCGGTTTGCGCGACTTCGACGTCAATACTGCCTACGAAGCGTGCCGTAAGTCGGCCGTAACGCGCGGTAAGGACAACTATCTTCGCCCGGACAACGATGAATATCTCAGTCTTGGCTACCTTCCCGTTCGTGGCTCGGAGAGTTTTGCCGTTAGTGCCGCTTTGGAATACTATATGGCTGACTTCGCCCTCTCTCGCTTGGCACAAAGTCTGGGTAAGACCGACGATGCGCAACGATTCCTGAAGCAAAGTCGTGGATGGCGCCACTATTTCGATAAGGAATACGGCATGATTCGTCCTAAAGGCGAGGACGGAAAGTTTCTCACGCCATTCAATCCCCTTGCCGGCCAGAATTTCGAGGCAAATCCCGGATTCCACGAAGGTTGTGCCTGGAATTACACATTTTATGTCCCCTTCGATATTCCCGGACTGGCACAAACGATGGGCGGAAACAAGGCTTTTACACGAAAGCTCCAATACGTTTTCGACAATGGCCTGTACGATCCTGCCAATGAACCGGATATCACATATCCCTACCTATTTACTTATATGAAAGGCGAGGAATGGCGCACACAAGTCCTCACTACGAAACTGGTGCAGCAATATTTCAAGAATTCCTTCGATGGTATTCCGGGAAATGAGGACACTGGCGCTATGTCGGCCTGGGCTATCTACACCATGATGGGATTTTACCCCGATTGTCCCGCCGATCCTTCGTATTCGCTCACCACTCCCGTTTTTGATCGCGTCACGCTTCACCTCGATTCTCGGTATTATCCCAAGAAAGTTCTGACGATAGAAAAGAAAGGTACGGGAAACCTCATAAAAAGTATCGAGGTCGGTGGACGTAAGTATGGGAAATTCCGCATTAGCCACGATCAACTGGTAAATGCCGGCACCATAGTTTTCGATACCAAGCAGCAATGATATGCCGTCTCGGACTTCTTTCGTAGAATGTCGGAGGTATGTGCGGTTCTCCCGCCACTTTCGTTTGAAGAATACACCTTATTAATATATATAGTAGGCCAATTCACAAAAAAGGCCGTTCCATCACAAGAAAAACAAGAAGAAAAAGAATATGAAGAAGACATTTCTGTTTTTTCTGCTGCTTCTGCCGCTAATAGTGTCGGCACAGACAGAAAAAGCCTTCCCCGATTTGATTCCTTATCCGCAGTATGTGGTGAAAGATGCGGGCATTTATCAGGCTAAGTCGGACGTCCTGACTTATTACTCCGACCTGAAAGGACAACAAGCCCGAGATTTTGATGCCCACCTCGCCACTTCCGACTGGAAACTCCGAGCCGTTAATAAAAAGAGCAAGGCTGACATTTTTTTCCAGATAGATACTGTTGATCCGCAGCTGGTAAACGAGGAATCCTACCGCATAGAAATCAACAAGCGCGGCATTATGGTTTCGGCAAGCACGGATGCCGGACTTTTCTACGCATATCAAACGCTTTTACAGGTAGCAGAACAGACTTCGACCGACGTGAAAACGTGCAACTCCCTGCCTTTCCTGAAAATATTCGACACTCCCCGTCTGGGATGGCGAGGTTGGCACATGGATGTCTCCCGTCATTTTTTCGACAAGGCATTTCTGAAGCGACAACTCCGCAATATGGCGCGGTATAAACTCAATAAATTTCATTGGCACCTCACCGATGATCCCGGATGGCGCATAGAAATAAAACGCTACCCCGAACTCACGCAGAAAACTGCCTATCGCCCGCAACACCTCTTCACGGAATGGACGGCGCAGGGCATGAAATTCTGTAATGCCGCAGATCCGCAGGCGTATGGCGGATATTACACTCAGGATGACGTATGCGAAATCGTAGAATTCGCCCGAAAACTGCATATTACCGTAGTTCCCGAAATAGAGATGCCAGGTCATTCGTGGGAAGTGCTGGCTGCCAAACCGGAACTGGGATGTACGGGAAAACCCTACGCCAATGGCGAAATGTGCATCGGTAATGAAGAAACGTTTGTCTTCCTTAAAAATGTTTTGGACGAGGTTTTGCCACTTTTCCCCTCCGCCTACATTCATATAGGTGGCGACGAAGCAAACCGTTCGCACTGGGAAAAATGTGAGAAGTGCCAGAAACGGATGCAAGCCGAGAACTTGAAGGACGTAAAGGAGCTGCAAAGTTATTTAACCCGTCGCATCGAAAAATATCTGGAGAGCAAAGGCCGTCATTTGCTGGGCTGGGACGAAATTATTGAGGGAGGACTTTCGCCTAATGCCACAGTAATGTCGTGGCGTGGCGAGGAAGGCGGCATTGTGTCGGCACAAGCGGGACATGATGCCGTGATGACACCGTGGGTGTGCTACTTAGACAATGCGCAAGACGACCCACGTCTCGAACCCCGCGGGGTAGGGGGCTATGTGTCGCTGAAAAAAACGTATGACTACGACCCCGTGCCGAAAGTCCTAAATGAAAAAGAAAGTAAGCACATACTTGGAATTCAGGGCAACGTGTGGGCAGAACATATCCCGACACCGGCTCGAGCCGAGTACATGATATATCCGCGTATCTTCGCCATAGCCGAAAATGGCTGGACGGTTCCATCGCAAAAGTCCTACACTCGTTTTCATCATGCCGCACAACGCGAACTTGACCGCCTGAAAACGCTCGGTTTCCGTACCTTCGATTTGAGATATGAGCACGGCGACAGGAAAGAATCTCTCACTCCTGTCCGTCATAAGGCACTTGGCAAAAAAGTAACCTACAATATGCCGTATTCGCCCAAGTATGTTGCTTCGGGTGACGCCACTCTTGTTGATGGAAAGCGAGGAACTTTCAATTATCAGGAAGGTTTTTGGCAAGGATTCGAGACTCACGATTTCGATGTGACGATAGATCTTGACGAAGTGACGGACATTCACAAAGTATCGGCGTGCTTCATGCAAAGAAACGACCAGTGGATTTGGATGCCCCGCGAGGTAGTCATCAGTATCAGCGATGACGGCAAGAATTTCACGGAGATACATCGCGAAGGCTGCGACATAGACCCTGAAAATCCCGCCGTTCTCTTCCAATACTTCACGTGGGAAGGAAATAAACGCGCCCGCTTCGTGCGTTATCACGCCATTGCCAATGGTCGTGTCGGAGGTTGGTTATTTACTGACGAGGTTATTGTGGAATAGCCTCCCATTACCTTCTTTTCCCATGACAAAATCTCCCTTTTTCGTGGCAAGACCTTCATTTCCCAAGGTAAGACTTTCTTTTCCCAAGGCAAGGCCTTCATTTTTCACGGCAAAGTCCTCTTTTCCCATGCTAAAAATGAGTTTTACCTGAGCGTTTTTCTCACGTTTTCTGAACAAACGGCATTATACATTTGCGCAAAAAGTGTATAGTGCCGTTTTGCTATATGGAATGAGCACAAATGTGGATAACTATGTGGATAACCCTGTGGAAAACTCCGAATTAGTCTAAAATATCTCCTACATTATTTTATTGAAATTCAGTGTTTTGTGAAATTTCTTCAGCTTATAAAAACTTCTAAAAGACAAATTGCAAAATAGACTTATCAACATTTTACATAAATGTTAAATAATTGATAATTAGGCAGAAATATTTTCTCAATTAAAGTAAAAACCGTAATTTTGCATCGTCAAACGTCATAACAGCGTCTAAAACCGCAGAAAAATGTCGGTTGAAGGCCGTGCGAAGGCGGGTTTTTCACTTGTGAACGCCCTGATACTTCATAGAAGTTCCCTTCCGGTTATGAGAAAACAAGAATTTATGACTTTAACAAGAAAGATTCTTTACATTTTTACTTTATTATTATTCATTTGCTCGTCAGATGTTGTTGCGCAGAAGGTAGAAAAAGGAATTGCTTCCTACTACAGCTCCAATTTGCGGGGCAGACGCACCAGTGATGGCAGTATTTATCATAAAGACAGCCTGACATGTGCACACAAAACGCTGCCATTCGGCACTTTGCTGAAGGTAACAAACAAAAAGAACAACAAAATTGTAGTTGTCAAGGTGACAGACCGTGGTCCCTTTGGGCCTGGAAGAATTGTAGACCTTTCGTGGGCTGCTGCCAAGGAGTTAGAAATGCTTGCCCAAGGGATAGTACCTTGTGAAGCCGAGATAGTAGATCACGAATACAAGGCAAATTGGATGGCTAACCGAGGCGGTGTGGAAATCCAGCGCGAAAAATTGGAATTGCCCCAATTTAAGTATGTAGATATCGCCACAGGCCGCTATTATACCGCACAAGAATGGTCGGAGCGCGAGAAAAAGCAACGCGAAAACGCCAGAAACTACGTCATTAAGAACGAAAACATCACGGCAAAGGCACAAATGCCGGTTTTGAACTTAGGTTTCGATAGATAAAAGCGAACCAATACAAACTATTACATATATATTGCGAACGGGAGCATGCAAAATAGAATTGCATACTCCTGTTTTTTTTATTTGCCAGTATGTTTGTACTTTTCGGAACGTGTTTTTGTAAGTTTTCCTCGAGCACTTTTAATTTATGCCTGGGTTTTCGTAATCATTTCTCGAATTTTCGTAATCCATCCGTGAGTATTCGTATTCAACACCTGAGCATTTGTCATTAAACCCAGGTTCTCCAATTTTCATCACGCACAAACTTGATATTATCCATCCTTTTTTGATTTTTTGCAGGGACATTTTCTTAGGATCTCACGTGAGATACTACAGTATCATAGCTGTGATACTACGAAAATATGGCAGAAAAAAACGGGAACGACCGATATGGAAAGCAAATCGCCCTATATATTATATATAAGGTGTGCGAAAAAAGAATATGGGTGTGCAAAAAAATGCGGAAAGGAGAGGGAAATCGTGTTAGTCTTGGCGAATAACAAACAATAAGGGACTTACTTTAGAAGTAAGGGCAGTAAAAAAGCATGTCATTGTTGTTAGAAAGCTTTTTTCTTAGCGCAAAAAACTATTTCGTTGGTATAATAATCCATTTCGTCAGGGTTAAAAGCTGTTACTTTGCTATTAAATAGCTATAACTGACTGCAATAAAAAGAAAAGAGCCGTAGAAAGGTTTCTTTCCTACGGCTCGTAATTGAATTCTATGGGATGTTTTCTACTGTATCGTGCCCAAAATCTGGCGCGCTCGGCAAGGGCGATTTCTACGCACTGCTTGGCGTCCATTTTCCGTCGTTCGGCATATGCTTCGACTACCATAACGAAAAATCGCTTGGGGCCCCATAAACGTTTGAAGTTCTTACAACCATCGTTCATCGAGACTTTTCCGAATCTCATGCGGTTAATATCTACAAGCATGAAGCGATATTCGCCTTGCTCCGTGCGCTCCCACAATATGTTGCCGGGAGAATAGTCAAGGTGCAGCACGCCTTTTTCGTGCAGACGGGCAGTAAATCGTCCGAAAGCTGTAGCCAAATCTTCGTACGTGCCTTCGGGCGCATTGCCCAACTCATACATCATGTGCTCGTACTCGCATTGCACGCTCACGAAGTAACTGTATCCTAATACCGTGCGATGCCATTCTTCAAGGTAGGCAACAGGTTCCGGCGTGGGGATACCGCGTTCTGCCAGCCTACGTGGGTAATAATATGCCCGAGCGCCTTTCGGTTTAAGCAGTTTGTAGGAATAAACAAACTTATTTAAATAGCGCGGAGCATGATATCTTTTCACGTTGAGGCGCAGCGTTGTTCCGGGAACGTCGAATACTTTTATCACGTTGCGTGAACGGTAGATTTCCTTCCCCTCGTTCTCGAAACGGTGGGGAATAGAAAGGATGTAATCGCGCAGATAGTCGTATTTCTTTGATATGTAGTATCTCATCATTGGCGAAAATACTGCAAAACGTCCACACAGCCAAAAAATATTGCCGTTTTCTTCAAAAAAGACAAAAAAGAAACTCTTTTTCTGGTCGGGAAATAGAAAAACGGTTGTGCTTTTCCCTGAAAATCCTGCACGGGAAAAGTAGAGGGTAGTTCTAAAAATTAGGTTTTAAAATTTTGTGAAACTTTTTTTGGTCTGTATGCTTTTTCAATCTTTTTGGCGCCATTGTCTTTAATTC
>CAMVJO010000109.1 GCA_947167835.1 uncultured Prevotellaceae bacterium | reverse complement strand
ACTGCATACTACTCTTGTAGTTTTTCCGGCGACACTCCACAACATAGGAACCTTCCTTTAGATTCCCCGTCCATTGGCGGGTTCCTTTCTTAATATCATCTACATAAATATCAGCATCTTGATTTACAAATAGCGTAATCGTACTGAATTTTCCTTGTAATTGAACATTCTCTATATATTCCTTATTACTTTCATTTATTGTCAGCATACCTTCAGAATTAAAATAATCCATCGAAAGTACTGAATAATAATAAGAACCATATTCCAAAACATTTTCTACATAACCTGTATTCGAGTCAACGATTCCAAAGAGTTCTTCTTGACCTTGCTTACTATCACGCCTGAGGCATACAACAGCCTGTACACCTTTAGGCTCAATCACGAAACGTACTTTTTTCCTCTGCTTCTTCTTTACTTCGCTCGAAAGTTTCATGCTATATGTTTTGCCAGGCATCAAAGTAGTTTTCAAATCGTAATCAGAAACCGTCTTATATCCGTTTCGCTGTATGGTAACACGCTTCGCATTACGCTGCACATAAAGCCATATCTGATTATTCTTAACTTCTGTAATATGATTCAGATAACCAAAGTTGAAAAAATAATCCCGCAATTCATCATCCGGATTGGTAGAAGAAACTTTTATAACAGCATAACGGTCGCCATTGGCATCAAGTTTCTCGTGCTCCACAGCCGTCATATCATGTAGCACTTCCTGAAATTCCACAACTCTAAATTTCAAATTCTGTTGTGCAACAAGGGGAGGCGACAAAAGTAAAAAAAACAAGCAAAGCCAGATATGTAAGCGCTCTTTCATGATTATCTTTTATTACTAAATTATATCACATAGCCAATCTTAATCCCAAATGGTGTCCTAAGGGCTTACTGCAACGACGAACGACAGAACGACAACCCGATGCATCATAATTCCAACTACCGCCACGATAGACATGATTTACTCCAGTTTCCGAACCCATAGGATTATATTCAGGGCTTTTTTGATAATAATCCTTATCATACCAATCTTCACAATATTCCCATACGTTACCTGTCATATCGTATATATTCAATTCATTAGAAGATTTCGATGCAACAACATGAGTCTTATTATTTGAATTCTCAGAAAACCATCCTACTTTTCCTAAATGGTTACTACCGGAATAAGTGTATCTCTTACTCATTTTTCCTCCACGAGCAGCAAATTCCCATTCTGCCTCTGTAGGAAGACGAAACTGTTGTCCTGTTAGTTCATTGAGCTTAGATATAAACGCCTTACAATCATTCCAACTTACAGATTCTACAGGCAGATTCTTTCCCTTAAAGAAAGAGGGGTTGTTACCCATAACAGTCTCCCAAAGTTCCTGCGTTACTTCCGTCTCGCCTATAAAGAATACATCAGTAAGCGTAACAATATGGACAGGTTGCTCATTATCCTCTATTGTACCTCCCATTTGAAATGTACCAGGCTCTACTCGAATCATTTTGAAAGATATTTTCCTTCCATTGCTTGCCACAGTAAAAGTCTTATTCTTATCCGAGCCTTTTGTCAATTCATAATTAAATTCTGTAGTTTGGTTCTCCTTTACTTCTACCTGTTGCATGACTTTTCTATAACCAGTCTTGTATAGTTCAAAGGCATGTGTACCTATAATCATATCTGGTATTATTCTTGGCGTCTTACCGTAGTCTTTTCCGTCAATAGTAATTCTTGCTCCTGCAGGGTTTGAATTCAGAGAAAGTATACCTGTGATAGGTGTGGGAGGATTTAGATCAATAGTTTTGTTTTCTCCCTCATTAAATAAAAAAGATTGTGCACTACTTTTATGATTTGCCTTCCGACATTCTATCAAATGACTGCCAGCCCTAATCTTCCCCGTCCACTGGCCTGTACCCAATTTCTCATTATCTATAAATATATCGGCATCGGTATTTACACGTAAAGTTATAGTACAAAACTTTCCACGAAGTACCACATTTTCAACATATTGCTGATTCATATTATCAAGTGTCATCATTCCATCAGAATCTTCGTAATCAGCAGTACGTACAACGTAGGAATAAGTACCATACTCCAACATTTTTGCCACAGAACCTGTAGCTGGATTAACTGTTCCAAAAAGCTCTTCATGGCCTCGTCCTGCATTACGGCGAATACTGATGTTGGCCTGAATCCCCTTAGGTTCAATATTGAAACAAACCATCTGTTTCTTCACCTTCTGTGCCTCAGCTGAGAGTATCATCACATAGGTTTTTCCTGGCATAATAGTTGTCTTCAGGTCGAAGTTATCAATTGTCCTGTAACCTTCACGTTGTATCGTCATGCGCTTCGCATTACGTTGCACATAAAGCCATATCTTATTATTATGGTATTCCGTAATGTGATTCAGATAGCCGAAATTGAAGAGGTATTCGCGCAACTCATCGTCAGGATTCTCCGAAGACACCTTGATCACGGCATATCGGTCGCCATTCGCATCCCGTTTCTCGTGCTCCACAGCCGTCAAGTCGAGCGGATCTTCCTGAAAATCCACCACCCGAAACTTATTCTGCTGTGCCGCCATGGGGAGCGATAGGAGGAACAAAAGAAACAACAGTTGGATTTGCCGGAAAGATATCATAATAGAAAGGAGATTTTTAGGGTTATTCTGAAAAAAGATGGGGAAAATAAGCAAGAAAACTTCCATTTAGTTCCGCAACTTGCTGCATTTCCTTGCAAAAATAACGAAATTTTTCCAAAATCATATCCATTCTCTACAAATTTTTTACAATATTTTGAGAATGATTTGGATTTGAATTATAAAAACGATTATAAACCCAATAGTGTCCTAAATAATTTTCAAAAAATTGAAGGAAGTTGTTTCCATTAAGGCAAGAAATTCTTACCTTAGTGGTTGCTACAACAAACACCTTCCTTCATGGCAAAGATAACACTTTTCGCTCAAGTAATCCAAAAATTACCGAAAGATTTAATCAAATCCCTTGCAAAAAAGCACTTTACTTTTCCTCTACAAGGCAATAAACTTTCAATAACTCTACAGCCATAGTCTCGGAAAGTATCGTAGGAGTTGTGACGTGGACGGTTGGTTCCCAGCATTATCTCTATAAGGTTGATGTAAGACGGGCGTAGCAGAAAATAAGAAACCCACACCTTGCTGATTAAAACAAGATATGGGTTGTAATAATTCTGCCGTACGTTCCGTTTTGCAGGCAGTCTATTCAACTATACGCCATTTCCTTTCAAACAGAGGATTTAGAGTTCTGTTTCTTTCAGTCGCTCGGCATTCTCGGCTACAATCAGGTGGTCTATGCAATCTTGTATGTCGCCGTCCATGAAAGCGTTGAGATTGTAGATGGTATAGTTGATGCGATGGTCGGTAATGCGGCCTTGCGGATAATTATAGGTGCGGATTTTTGCAGAACGGTCGCCTGTCGAAACGAGTGTCTTGCGACGGCTGGCAATATCATCAACGTATTTCTGATGCTCGTTGTCGTAGATAAAGGTACGCAGGCGTGCAAGTGCTCTTTCCTTGTTCTTGGGCTGGTCACGTGTCTCGGTACATTCTATGAGTATCTCCTGCACTTCTCCTGTGTTGGGATTCTTCCAGTTATAGCGCAGGCGGACACCCGATTCCACCTTGTTCACGTTCTGTCCCCCTGCCCCACTCGACCGGAATGTGTCCCATTTTATCTCGCCTTCGTTGATAACGACATCAAAGGGCTCGGCTTCGGGCAATACGGCCACCGTAGCGGCAGAAGTGTGTACACGGCCTTGTGTTTCGGTAGCAGGAACGCGCTGAACGCGATGCACGCCGCTTTCATACTTCAAGGTGCCGTAAACGTCTGCGCCCGTAACGGAGACTACAACTTCCTTGAAACCGCCTACTGCGCCTTCGCTGACGCTTGATACCTCGAAGCCCCAACCTTTAGACTCACAGAATTTGGCATACATCCTGAATAAATCGCCTGCAAAGAGGGCAGCCTCGTCGCCTCCCGTACCTGCACGTATTTCGAGTATGGCATTCTTAGCATCTTCCGGATCTTTCGGCACGAGAAGGAACTTTATGGCTTCTTCCATCTCGGGTATCTCTTTTTCGCAATTAGCAATCTCCTCACGCGCCAGTTCCTTCATGTCAGGGTCTTCCTCTGTCAGGAGTATCTGCTTGGAATTGGAGAGGTTGTCCAGAAGATTCTTATACTTCTTCTTTGTCTGCATGAGTTGCTCCAAGTCCTTATACTCCTTCGTAAGACGCACGTAGCGTTGCATGTCGGCAATAACACTTGGGTCGGTAATAAGCGTAGAGACTTCCTCGAAACGGGCTGTCAATCCTTCTAATTTTTCCAGCAAGGTGTTCATATCAGGGTATTCTCAGATAACTTCAAATTAAGGGGTACGGACTTAGAACGTAACGGTTGGAGCCTCCTGTGCAGCAGGTTCAGCCTCATACATTTCACGTATCTCGAAACCGAACATACTGGCCACAATCTTGTCGGGGAAGCGACGAACGGCCACGTTATATCTGTTGAAGGCTTTGTTTACATTCTCACGGCTGACTTTAATGCGGTTCTCCGTTCCCTCAAGTTGGCTCTGCAACTCTTTGAAGTTGTCATTTGCCTTCAGGTCGGGATAACTCTCAGTAACGGCAATGAGGCGGCTTAAAGCAGCACCCACTTCTCCCTGTGCAGCCTCGAACTCCTTAATCTTCTCGGGGTCGTCAATATCCACTTTAATCTGAGTAGCTTTTGCACGTGCGGCCACGAGGCTTTCAAGTGTCTCTCTCTCGTGAGAGGCATAACCCTTAACGACATTTACGAGGTTAGGAATCAGGTCTGCACGGCGTTTATAATCGGCCTGCAAGTCGCTCCAAGCCTGTTTTGCTCCCTCGTCAAGTCCTACAAGCGAATTGTATGTGGACATCACGTAACCACCTAAAATCACTACGACAGCAATGACTGCTATCCAACCTTTTGATACTTTTTTCATGATACTATAAATATTTAATTTGTTATATTCTTCACATTCTCTATCATATCAGAAACGTCCACCGGCACCTCCGCCGCCATAGCTGCCGCCTCCGAAACTTCCTCCGAAGCTTCCGTGCGAACCGCCATAGCCTCCGTGTCCGAATCCGCCACCTACTATGGTGGTGCTCTCCACTTCAAAGCGCTCTGTCCTGTTCATTTCGTTATGGCAATGAGGACAACGATATAACACGTCGTAAAATCGTGCGGCATGTGTCTTTCTGGTCAGTATCTTGCGAACTTTCTTCATGCGCTTTCCGCATCTGGAACATTTAGGTCTGGAATAGCGCTCTGCGGCTATGCCACAACCCAAGGCAAGCAGGATGCCACCAACGCCGAATCCCACGCCCAGCATATCGCTATCGTCATCATTCAAGGCTTCGACGAACTCCTGATCCTCGTTGATGACACGAATGAGCGAGGCTACGCCCGATGTGATGGCTTCGTCCCACTTTGCTTCCTTCATCAGCGGTTCCATGACACGATAGCCTATGCGCTTGCAAATGGCATCAGGCAACGTGCCCTCAAGTCCCTTACCGGTATTGATGAAGTAGGCACGGTCTTCCGTACTCAGGATGAGAAGCAATCCTGTATCGGCATCCTTCTTTCCGAACTTGTATTTTTCAAAAAGTTGCTTTCCCACTTCGTAGGGTTCTCCGCCTTCGAGACGCTTCACCACGACTACAACGAACTCCACCCCCTTTGTCTTGTCTAATTGATACAGGGCAGCATCAATAGAATCCACGGCAGTCTGCGAAAGCACGCCATCGGGATTGCAAACGTAGCGTCGGGCATCCTTCAGGTGTGTCATCTCTATATTCTCGGCGTTCCATAGTTTCGTTTCCTGCGCAAATACAAGAGTTTGAGCCACCAAACAAACGGCAAGCGAAAGGAATATTTTGAATGTATGTGTCATATCTTTGGAATAAAGTGCCACAAATTTACTCTAATTGCGCCAATCCGCAAAGAAGTATGTTAAAAAAACGTATTTCCGAAGATTTTTGTAAAAACTCTACGCCCAGACAAAATAAATGCGTACATTTGCACGATTTTTCGGTAGAAACCTGAAAATTCAGTCGAAACTTAAATCTAATACAACCATAATGAAAAAATTTACATCAACACTTCTGCTGTTATTCCTGGTAGCCTTTGCCTTTGCTCAGGCACCCAGCGGATACTACAACGCAGCAAAAAACAAAAAGGGCTCATCACTCAAGACGGCTCTTTGTGGTATCATCTACTCCCACACACAACTTTCGTACAAAGCCTTGTGGGAAGCATACAAGACTACCGATGTTCGTTCTGATGGCAAGATTTGGGATATGTATTCCAGCGCCACCAATTACGTTCCCGGAGGTAGTGCGCAAGGCCACAGTTATTCCGGCGAGGGCGACTCCTATAATCGCGAACACTCCTTCCCTAAGAGTTGGTTCAACGACGGATACCCCATGTACACCGACCTTCATCACGTGATTCCCACCGATGGCTACGTGAACAACCGTCGTTCCAACTATCCTTTCGGAGAGACCGATAATCCCACCTACTCTTCCAGCGGAGGATTCTCCAAACTCGGTCCTTCGTCCGTATCCGGCTATACAGGAACCGTCTTTGAACCCAACGATGAGTACAAGGGCGATTTTGCACGCATATATTTCTATATGATGACCTGCTACGAAAACCAAATAAGCGGCTGGAAAAGCGCCATGCTGGACGGAAGCAAATATCCGGGCTTGGCTGAATGGGCGCTCAACATGCTTATGCGCTGGGCAAAGGAAGATCCCGTGAGCCAGAAGGAAATTGACCGCAACAATGCCGTATATCATCTGCAAAACAACCGCAATCCGTTCGTAGATTTCCCCAAACTCGAAGAATATATCTGGGGTTCTAAAACAGATCAGCAATTCGACCCGAACAACTACAATGGCGGCAGCGGCACAGGCGGAGGCGACAGCATCGTGAAGCCGAATGCTCCTGTATTCACGCCTGCCGGAGGAGAAGTAGAACGCGGTACGACGGTAACCATCAGTTCTTCTACCGAAGGTGCCTATATATATTATAATGTGAACGGAGGTACTCCGAAATTTGGCGCATCACCTGTTGAAATCTACATCAATAATGCCTGCACCATCACGGCTTATGCTTCGGCCAACGGACTTGAAAGCGATACTGTTCAGGCTACCTATACCATCAAGGGAGACACGACCAGTGGTGGCGGAAGTAATCCTGACATTAACATCACTACCTTCAAGAAGATTGACAGCAATACGGATTTGGTAGATGGAAGCTACTACATTCTCGTATCCGAAAAGTATAATGTCGCTATGGGTACGGCAAATGGCTCTTATCGCAGAAGCGTAGCGGTGAATATCGATTCTGAAAACGTGATTGATATTGCTGCTGCCGACGATGTCGTTTCCGTCCTCAAACTTCAGAACGTGACAGGCGGATATACCTTCGAAGTTGTGGGCGAAAATGCCTTCCTCTCCTTGAATTCCGATAAGAATGCCCTGGAAACCACTACTCAGACCGCAGCCAACAATATGGTATGGACGATTTCTATCTCAGAAGGCACAGCACAAATCTACAACAAGGCCTTTGACGAACGTCTCATCCAATATAACAGCGGTTCTCCACGCTTTGCTACCTATAAAACGACAAGTAAGCAACAGACTGTGCAACTTTATCGCCAATATGGTACGGAAACCGGTCTCGAAAGCATACAATCGCGCACAGATGTCCAGCCTGTCATCTACGACTTGCAGGGACGTCGCGTATTCCAGATGCAAAAAGGCCGCATCTATATCATAAACGGTAAGAAAGTGCTGGCAAAATAAACGACAGACCTAACAAAAAAGACAAAAGTGAGGGTGTGCAAAAAAGCACATCCTCATTTTTTATATTATTGGTGTCCAATACAACTAAGAATCGGGCATGTCTTTTTGTAAAAAAGGTTGACACCTTAAAATTCAAAAAGATGAAAAACTAC
>CAMVJO010000108.1 GCA_947167835.1 uncultured Prevotellaceae bacterium | reverse complement strand
AAACGTATAGAGAGTGTAAGCAAATCAAAACAGCCTATTTTTTAGAACAACCCTACATAAAGGAATTGTAATATGGCTATAATCAAACCATTTCGCGGCGTTCGTCCGCCCAGACAATACGTAGAAGAAGTTGAAAGCCGTCCATACGACGTGTTGGATTCGGAAGAAGCACGCGCCGAAGCCGGAGATAACGAGAAATCGCTCTACCATATTATCAAACCGGAGATAGATTTCGAGCCGGGAACCAGCGAATACGATCCGCGCGTCTATGAAAAGGCTGCTGAAAACTTCAAAAAGTTTCAGGATAAAGGCTGGCTTGTGCAGGATGAAAAGGAAATGTATTACATCTACGCACAAACCATGAATGGCAAGACACAATATGGTTTAGTTGTCGGAGCACATACCGAAGACTACCAGAAAGGTGTCATCAAGAAGCACGAACTGACTCGTCGCGACAAGGAAGAAGACCGTATGAAGCACGTTCGCGTGAATAATGCCAACATCGAACCCGTATTCTTTGCTTATCCCGATAATGCTGTGCTTGACAGTCTCATTAAGCGGTATGCGGCTACAGAACCTGAGTATGATTTTATCGCTCCCGTCGATGGATTCCGTCATCAGTTCTGGCTTGTTCCCAATGATGCTGACATTGCGCTCATTACGGAGGAATTCCGCAAAATGCCTGCGCTCTATATTGCAGACGGCCACCACAGAAGTGCTGCTGCCGCCTTGGTAGGAGCAGAAAAGGCCGCGCAGAATCCTAATAATACGGGCAAAGAAGAATATAACTACTTCATGGCTGTATGTTTCCAGGCTTCGGAACTCACTATCCTCGACTACAATCGTGTTGTAAAGGATTTGAACGGATTGACTCCCGCAGAATTCCTGAAGGCTCTTGAGAAAAATTTCAAAGTCGAAAGGAAAGGCTCGGAAATCTACAAGCCCGCTCATCTTCACGAGTTCTCTTTGTATCTGGAGGGCGAGTGGTTTGCTCTTACTGCCAAGGAAGGCACTTATAATCCCAATGATCCTATCGGAGTGCTGGACGTAGATATCAGTTCCCGCCTGATACTCGACGAAATTCTCGGTATCAAGGATCTTAGAAGCGACAAACGCATCGATTTCGTGGGAGGCCTCCGTGGTTTGGGCGAATTAAAACGCAGAGTGGACAGCGGAGAAATGAAAATGGCTCTGGCTCTCTATCCTGTTACCATGCAACAGATTATGGATATCGCAGATAGCGGAAATATCATGCCGCCAAAAGCCACTTGGTTCGAGCCAAAACTCCGTAGTGGTATCGTCATTCATAAACTATCGTAGGTATCGGTTATTTCCGAGGGGTTCTGATTCCCCATACCATACAAAAAACTCCATCCTTGTTCGAATAGTTTCGATTGCAAGGATGGAGTTTTTTTATGTCCAGACCTATGTCTTGTAAATCCGCTTTTGAATAATCAAGGCTTCCCCATAGGGGAGAATAACTGCCTTATTTGGAAAACGCAAGAAGGATTTTCTCAATACATCTAAGGCCTTTCTCTTCAATGCTAAGGCATATCCGTAAAAAGCTATGGCACTTCTTTACGTAAATAAGGCATCTCTCCACAAAGGCAAGGCGTATTTTGAGATAATCGCCTTATGTCCCTTTATTTTACGACGATACGGCTGGAACCGTCGCTGAGTTTTTCTATTAGAGCGCCTTTATGAAGATTGAGATTTGAGATTCTGCGACCATCAAGGCTGTATCTTTCGATAACATCGAGCTTCTTATCATTAACGGAAAGGGCAGTATCAATACCTGTCAAGTCCTGAATGAAAGAGAAGTGAATAGTTTGATTTTCTTCCGTTATATTTATAAGTGGTGTGGTGAGAACTCTTCCTGTATAGAACTTAAATGATTCTATTCCCGTGACATTCGTTGTTCCCGGGTAGAGATCGCCTCTGAAATCAATATTTTTTCCGCCCAAAGTCTTGGATTGTTTTACACCATCGGCAGGAATAAATTCAAACCTTGGGTGTGACGAATTGTTGTTCAGGGAATTGGCATTCCAAGCCGTATATAAATAATCAACACGTGTGAGCAGCATTCCTGTTCCTAAGTCTGCTGGATACCAAGTGCCGACCTGACGGTTTTCAAGTATGAAGTATTCGGAACTATTGTCGGGATTCACGATGCGAAGTGCCATTGTGTCATTTTCTGCATCGAAGTTATAAAGATTTACGAGCTGCGCTTCTGTAGGATCTAAGTCCTGATATTTCAGCCATCCCATGAAATTTCTTTCGTAAGCGTTATATCCGATAGGAGCGTAGCTGTTTTTCCAATATTGTCCGTAATCCATTACAGACCAGTACTCCATTGTGCAATAAGTCTGGACTCCGCTACTGGTTTTGTAGAAGTCGGGAAGACCAAGTGCGTGACTAAATTCGTGACAAGTGACACCAATTCCGTCAGTCTTGCCCGGACCTGCCCAAACTGGGTTTCCGTTTTCATCGGCTACGTAATCCTGGAAGGTTTCGTTGCACATGATAAAACTTTGGAAGCGATATTTATTCGTATAACTCAGCGAACCATATTTTGCCCAGAGATAATTTTCGCTACCGTCCTCATACGAGGAATGTTCGCCGGGCCCTGCATAATAAATGCCGATCATAGGGATGCGATTGGCGTACCCGTCTTTGGCAACTATGAAGTTATCCAAATTTATGCCGTGCGACATGAGGCTATCTACCACTTCTTTTACGAATTCCAAGTATAAAGCATCTTTTGATGAGCCACTATTCTTGCCGTAGTGGGCATATCCCTTAGAAACTGTCACCTGATCTACAACAACGAACTCAGGAGTAAACATATTGTGGCTCTGGCTCTTGAAATAGTCGCTGACGCTTCCTTTACAGTTGGGCTCGTCTGCGTAACCTTCCTCATTAAAAAGTCTTGTTACCTTTTCTTTTGTTGTTGTTTCGAGGAACTGTCTGTCAGGGAAGCTTACCATCACAAAAGGCATGACTACATGACCGATACTGCCGACTGTTCCGGGAGCACTTACGCCATAAGTACCTGTACCGTCGTTATTTAGTGCGGCACTTGTGGGGCGTTTGCTCTTTTTCATCAAGGCTTTTTCTGTATTGACGACAGAAGTTGCAAGTTCCCTCACCGTAAGTTTTTCGGCCTCGCTGCGAAATGCTGCATTATGCGCAAGATTATCGGTAATGTCTATCTCTCCTTTTTCATTAAAGGAGGCATAGTAGTAGTCTCCGTCTTCTTTTTGCAACAACGTGACACCATCTAATGTCGCATAGTAGCCAGTGAAGCCGTCTCCGCATTTATAAACGGTAATGGTCGTGCCGTCTTTCTGTTTGTGACTGTATGCTTTTTTTAACGGGCCAGAGGCAAAAGCAAAAAGGATTGTACCTGATAAAAGAGATAGAAGTAAAAATCTTTTCATGGATGAATATCTTTATTTTCGTGCAAAATTAGCCTTTTATTTTGAAGTAGCACGTTTTAGAGCGTATATTTTATTTCATATCGCCATAAAATCGCTCATTACATCGTTTGAAATCATAATGCCCTGGTGCGTCAGTCTGACAAAGTCGCCATTATCTTTGCAGATATTCCCCTCTCTTAAATGTTTTGTCAGAGTATGATTGAAATCTTCCGTATATTGCGCAGAAAACTTCCGATATAGTTGTTCTAAACTCAGACCTTTTCGTGTGCGTAGTCTGGTGAAAATGAATTCGTTGTATAGTTCTTTTTCTTTTAGTTCTTCATTTTCATGCGGCACGTGGTCTTTGGCGTCAATATATGCTTTTAAGTCGGCCTTATTCATGCGCCGGATAATTTTTCCGTCGTATGAATGTGCGCCAGCTCCCACTCCAATATATGGAGTGCCTTGCCAATACGAACTATTGTGCCTTGACTCGAATCCAGGACGTGAGAAATTTGAAATTTCATACTGCAAAAAACCATTATCCCGCGTTTTCCGGCAAAGAATTTCAAACATATTCAGACAGACCTCCTCGCTGGGAAGTTCCAACTCGCCATTTTCCACCATTTGATGCAGTTTTGTACCATTTTCCACCATGAGTGTGTAGGCCGAAAGGTGGGTAATGGGCATTTGCAGGGCAGTATCAAGATCTTTCTCGAAGTTTTCTATAGTTTGTCCGGGCAAACCATAAATCAGGTCGATGCTTAGGTTATGAAATCCGGCATCATGCAGTATTTGAATTGCCTCTTTTGCCTGATTGCTGCTATGTCTGCGCTGGATGACTTGAAGTAATCGGTCATTGAACGTCTGTACGCCCATGCTAACGCGATTAAAACCTAAAAGCCTCAAGTTTTGGACATATTCCCTGCTTATATCGTCGGGGTTTACCTCAATTGTAATTTCGGCATCTGGCTGTATTTTGTAGTATTTGCGAATGGCTTCCCAGATTTGCTGTAGTTCATTAAAACTAAGCTGGGATGGTGTGCCTCCGCCAAAGTATATTGACGACAAAGGCCGTGAAAGTGCTTCATCCCTGCGCTCGGCTATTTCCTGGCACAACCTTTCTGTATATTTCCTGCGCCATTCGCTTCCTTGGGTAGTAGAAAAGAAATCACAATAGATACATCTTTGTGGTTTTTTGCAGAATGGTATGTGAAGATAGAGCGCCATTTGTTTTTCTTCGGCCTCTATATCCTTTTTATCTATTGTGAAATCTGACATATTCCTCTTAAATGCTGCGTTGTACTAACTATTTTTGCCGTAGTGCGTATCTTTCAGACAGATAGTTAGGTGAAAAAACAAAAAAACTTCCACGAGGGAAGTTATTTGCTTGATTACTGGAGCCGAGACGGGGACTCGAACCCCGGACCTACTCATTACGAATGAGTTGCTCTACCAACTGAGCTATTTCGGCTTACATTCTAAATGGCTTTTTTGTTAAAAGCGATGCAAAAGTACACATTTATTTTTTTTCGCACAAATAATTATAGGAGATTTTTACTTTATTCATAGTTATTCCTATAGGGTTGTTCTAAAAATTAGGCTGTTTTGAGTTTTCGAAGATTTTTGAGTGATTTTGTATTTAATTTCGCAGAAGCATAGTAACCTATGGTTCAAGGAATAAAAGACAAAAGCGCCAAAAAGATTGAAAAATCATACAGACTTAAATGGACTTCCCAATATTTATAAACTAATTTTTAGAACAACCCTATAATAAAAAATCAGGGATGCCACGTAGGACACCCCTGATAAGATGTAGTGTGATGGTTATTCAAGAAAGCGGACTTTATTCCTAATCTTGAAAATTTTTACCCAAATATATTTTACCATTTGAACAAGGGATAAGCCTGCATCATGTCGTTTACTTCGCTGCGAACGGCTGCAATGACTTTTTCGTCCTCAGGAGCATTCAATACGCGCTCTATCAAACTTGCAATGACGGGCATCAGGTCTTCTTTCGCGCCACGAGTGGTAATGGCTGGCGTACCAAGGCGGATTCCGCTCGTTTGGAAAGCAGAACGTGTGTCGTAAGGCACCATATTCTTGTTTACAGTTATATCTGCTGCGACGAGCGCATTTTCTGCCACCTTGCCGGTGAGTTCCGGATACTTACTACGCAAATCTACCAGCATACTATGGTTGTCTGTGCCGCCACTAACGATGCCGAATCCGCGTTTCACCAGTTCTTCTGCCAGGCAAGCCGCATTTTTCTTCACTTGTGCTGCATATACCTTGAACTCCGGTTGCAAAGCCTCGCCGAAAGCCACGGCTTTGGCAGCAATAACGTGCTCAAGTGGGCCGCCCTGAATGCCTGGGAACACGGCGCTGTTGAGTAGTGCGCTCATCATGCGTACTTCGCCTTTCTTAGTTTTCTTTCCCCAAGGATTCTCGAAGTCTTTACCCATGAGAATGATACCTCCGCGCGGACCACGAAGTGTTTTGTGGGTAGTAGAAGTCACAACGTGTGCATATTTTACAGGATTATCCAGCAATCCGGCAGCAATAAGTCCGGCAGGATGTGCCATATCTATCATTAAGATGGCGCCAACCTTGTCTGCAATTTCGCGCATACGCTTGTAATCCCATTCTCTGCTGTATGCCGAGCCACCGCCTACGATGAGTTTCGGTTTATGTTCGAGAGCGAGTCTTTCCATCTCGTCATAGTTCACGCGACCTGTCTCCTGATCCAGATTATATCCTACTGGGCGATAGAGTATGCCGCTGGTATTTACCAAAGAGCCGTGCGAGAGGTGGCCGCCGTGGTCCAAATTCAATCCCATAAAGGTATCTCCGGGATTCAGGCAGGCCAAAAATACGGCGGCATTGGCTTGAGCGCCGGAATGTGGCTGAACGTTGGCATATTCTGCGCCGAAAAGTTGCTTGATACGTTCGATAGCAATGGTTTCTGTTTGGTCCACGATGCCGCAACCGCCATAATAACGATGTCCTGGGTATCCTTCGGCATATTTGTTCGTTAGCCAAGAACCCATAGCACGCATAACTTCATCGCTCACGAAGTTTTCTGAGGCAATCAACTCCATTCCGCGCAATTGGCGCTGGTGTTCGGCCTCGATAAGTTCAAAAATCTGTGTGTCTTGTTTCATAATATTTTTTAGAATAGAGGGTAGTTCTAAAAATTAGGTTTTAAAATTTTGTGAAGTTTTTTTTTGTCTGTATGCTTTTTCAATCTTTTTGGCGCCATTGTCTTTAATACCTTGAACCATAGCTCGCTATGCTTCTGCGGCATTAAAAACAAAATCACTCAAAAATCTTTGAATTCTTCGCGCACACTCTGTTTGTTGTCTGCCCCGTAGGGTGAAGCTCTGCGGGTTGCAGGAACAAACGTATAGAGAGTGTAAGCAAATCAAAACAGCCTAATTTTTAGAACAACCCTAGATGAATTTCAGATATTTGCCGCGAAGTTAATCATTTTTTGCGACAAAACTATTTTATCTGCGAAATTTATATTGTTTGTTCAAAACTAAATTCGCGAGATTGCGGATAAATGTCTATTTTTGCAGCACAAAAATCAGAAATAATCATGCAAACCGCAACGATCGTCATTATAATTATAACTTGTGTCGTGAGTATTTTGTTTAACGAGGGAATGTTGAAGCAAAGGTCTTTGCTCTTCAATGCCTATCACGTTTACTACGGCCATCAGTGGCATAGACTGTTCACTCACGGGTTTATTCATGCGGGTTATGTGCACCTGCTGTTTAATATGGTCACGCTATATTATTTTGGGCCGGTAGTTGAAACCTATCTTGCCTATTATTTTGGATATACCACGGGCATCGGCTTGTTTGTCTTCCTCTATTTGAGCGCTATTGCCGTTTCCTGTGTGGGCGACCTCGTCAAAAACCACGACAATCCTTATTATAATGCGTTAGGTGCCTCGGGCGCAGTTTCGGCAGTGCTCTTTTCTGCAATTTTCTTCGAGCCGACGATGGGAATAAGCATCATGTTTATCCCTATCTCCATACCTGCTTTCCTTTTCGGCCCACTATATCTATGGTATTGCTGGTATATGGCAAAACAGCAGAGAGACAACATCGGCCACCTCGCACATTTCTCTGGAGCCGTCTATGGCCTTTTGTTTTCCTTGGCCTTGTTTTTGTTCATAAGGTAAAACTTTGTTTTTCGTCCCGATTAAAAATTTTCTCATCGCGTTGAGAAAACTTTCTCATGGCGTTGAGAAAACTTTCTCATCACGTTGAGAAAATATTCTCATCGCGAAGAGAAAATCAAAAATGCGGTTTTGAGATGGTATAAATCCTTGAAAATAGGGCGTTTCAGCCTGAGAAAAATAAAAAAAGCGTGAGAATACTTTCGTATTCCGACATTTTATCCTAAATTTGCAGCCGCTTCCACGAGATGGTAGCATATTCAAAATCTATTAAACACATTTTTTATTAAAAAAACATGGCAACAAAAATCAGACTCCAGCGTCGCGGCCACAAGCACTATGCTTTCTACAGCATTGTCATAGCCGACGTTCGCGCACCACGTGATGGTAAATTTACTGAGAAGATTGGTACTTACAATCCCAACACCAATCCTGCCACAGTAGAATTGAATTTTGAACGCGCGCTTTACT
>CAMVJO010000107.1 GCA_947167835.1 uncultured Prevotellaceae bacterium | reverse complement strand
CACGAGGATACTACAAAAACAAGGCAGATAAAAACAGAAACGACCGATTTCAAAATATTGGTGTCCGGTAAAACTCAAAAAAGTAAAAATAATATCCCCGAAGCCCTGTAAATATGGGTTTCGGGGTTGTATTTTGAAAAAGTAAGCCCCATACTTGCTTATTTTTCAGCATTTTCACCGGCTGTCCGGTAAAACAAGCCTTTAGAAGGAAGAAAAATCTCATTGTATTAAATTCTGAAATCTTTTTATACCTAATATTAGAGGAGAATAGAGTAAATATTGGACTTATTTATGTCATTAGAAACGGCTGTCCGGTAAAAATTAGGCAGAGGGGGCTTACTATTTCAAAAATAAATCCGCAATGCCTATTTATCAGCACTGCGGACACATAATTTAGCGATTCTCAACTTTTACCGGACACCAATAAATTTATTTCTTTGGTAGTGCATGATTATTTTATGGAATATATCTCCGAGCTATTTCAAAAAAGTGTTGAGCTAATTTATTTTTGCTCGGAACTAATTTCTGTTTGCTCCGAGGTAACTAATCCCATATCGCCCAAATAGCCCATTATCCCCATAAAAACGTTCTCAAAAAAGTCGGGATAATTGGATGACGGGGTTCCGAAAGGCTGCAAAAATGCGGATTATCTAAAAGGGAAAGTCCGGAAAGGGGAGGGGAGGGGGTTATTTTCTGACCTTGTTGAGGACGCCTCCGAGATCGTCATAGACGGTTTGGAGATAGGCTTTTCCATAGTCGGTGCGGCGGGGATTAGGCTGGCCTTCTTCGTGCATAGTGCGGTCGGCTATAATATCATAGACGGTGTATCCCTGCGGTTCTATGATGCCGATGCCATTACCCCAGGTGAAAAAGGCGATAGGGTGGTAGGTTGTGGAAAATACGTTGCGGCTAAACATGAAATCATCCAAGGGAAGTTGCATCTGTCCCAAGAGCGTGGCTGCCATGTCGCTTTGATTGCATGGTACATCCACGACACATGTTTTTTTCACGGCTCCACCCACCATCAGCAGGGGGATATGGTGCTTTCGCGGCTGGTCTTCTTCCACTCCCTGCGGATAGCGTATGCCGTGGTCGGGGAGAAAAACGAGTACGAGGTTTTTCCACTGTGGTGTCTGCTTCAAACGCGATACCAGTCGGCCTATACAATCATCGAGATAGGCCATAGAATTGGCTATTTCGTCGCCTTCTATGCGTTGATACGGCACTTGCCAGGGTTCGTGGCTGGCCAGTGTGAGAAATCCAATATGCCAAGGCCTGGATACGGGTTTGCTGACTATATGCTGGTATAATGTGTCGAAAGTTATGGCATCTGTCACGCCCCATCCGTGAGTTTTTCGAGCCTCGGCAGGGAAATGTTTATCACCCATCACCTTTTGGTATCCAGTAGCCAGTAAATACCCCTTTGTACCGGTAAAATCTACGTCGCCGCCGTAGATAAATTCCGTATCATAGCCCGAATGAAGCAGAGTCTTGGCAATGCCTGGCAATACGTTTACCTTAGATTGCACACGCATGACACTGACGGTAGGTACTGCGGGATATCCGCTGAAAGCCGACACCGTGCCGCGGTCTGTGCGGAAGGAATTGGCATAACATTGGGTAAACCAAATCCCTTCGTGCGACAAACGCTCCAGATTAGGCGTCACATTGGAAACACCTCCCAGCGATTCCACAAACTGTGCGCCCATGCCTTCCATAAGCACCACTACTACATTTGGACGTGCGGTAGTGAAAAGCGTATCAGCCAATGGAGCCTGATTGACGGACACAAAACCTATTTCATCAAAGATATTCTGACGCTTTTCTTCATCGAAATAGTTGAATTCTGCACCGAAATCCTCCGTTTTGCTGATAGACGCGAAAAGAGAAAAGACCGGATTCACAGCAGAATGGTTGCGCAACGCATCATTGCTGTAATATACCATTCCTACATTGGCAGTAGAACGTCCTACTCCGCCACGAATACCTAAAAATGCCACGCCGCCGAAGAGTATCAGCAGGATGCTTCCCAATATCGGGCGACGGCATCTTTCGAGTGCCACAGTCTTGGGCAGTTGCAGACACCAATATCCAACAAACCACAGGATAAAAAACAACAGGAAGCCCAAACCTATTTCCCATAGGCTCACACTGTTTGTTATCCCCTCGGGCTGTCCCAGATAAACGAAGATAGTGGCATCTAACTTGAAGCCCCAATACGTATAAAGCATGGCATCGCCCACTATCACCATAGCCGCAATCAACGACACCGCACCAGCATAAATATTATAGGAGATATTCCACCCCCGCCGTGACTTTGGCAAAACCCACAGGCTGCCAAGTAGGATTAAAAGCAAGGGGGAAATCAAATAGCCCGACATAGAGATATCGAGCGGCAGACCATGCCACCATGCTCCCCAGATACGGCTCACGAAGTCGGAAATACTCTCGCCTTCTCCCCATGTACGGACGGCGAAAAGCAACTTACCGAAAAAGAACAGCAGGCCGCAACCCAAATAAAACAAGAGTAATTTGAGTATTCTGCCTGAAACTCCTCCGCGATAGTATGTAGGAATGTGAATCATGGAGCCTAATTTTTACAACTGCTGCATATCGTTAAGTTTCTTATAGAAACCGTCTTTGGAAAGCAGTTCTTCGTGTGTGCCGCGCTCCACTATTTTTCCATCGTGCAGCACACATATTTCGTTTGAGTTCTTAATGGTAGAAAGTCTGTGAGCAATGGCAATGGTAGTACGAGTCTTCATCAGACGATCCAGGGCTTCCTGCACCAAACGCTCGCTTTCTGTATCCAAAGCCGACGTAGCCTCGTCCAAAATCAGGATGTCCGGATTTTTCATAATGGCTCGTGCGATACTAATGCGCTGGCGTTGTCCACCAGAGAGGCGACATCCGCGATCGCCTACGGGAGTCTCGTAGCCAAGTTCGCTTTCCATGATGAAATCGTGGGCATTCGCAATTTTTGCAGCCTCAATGACCTGCTCCATCGTGGCATTTTCCACGCCGAAGGTGATATTGTTATAGAAGGTGTCGTTGAAGAGTATGGCTTCTTGGTTTACGTTTCCTATCAGTCCGCGCAAATCGGCCACACGCAGGGACTTCACATTTTTACCGTCCACCAGTATTTCGCCACTCGTCACATCGTGATAGCGAGGCAGGAGATCTACGAGCGTAGATTTACCACTTCCGCTCTGACCTACGAGTGCTATTGTCTCACCCTTCTTTACCGTAAGATTTACGTTCTTCAAAACATCCGTCTTGCCGTTATATGAGAAACTCACGTTGCGGAATTCTATTTTATCCTTGAATCCGTCGATGGTTTCCGGCTTTTCGGGATCGACAATGGTGTTTTCTGCATAGAGAATCTTGTTTACGCGTTCAACCGATGCCATTCCCTTTGGAATATTGTAGGAAGCGCGCGAGAAATCCTTGAGCGGCTGAATAATACTATAGAGAATCACCATGTAGAATATGAAGGTAGGTGCATCTATCGGCGAGTGATCGGAGAAAATAAGTGTACCGCCATACCATAGTACGATGACAATAAGTACCGTGCCCAGGAATTCGCTCACGGGATGCGCCGAAACCTGACGTATCACTACCTTATTCGTCTGTCGGCGGAACTCATTTGTCACAGCATCGAAGCGATCCATCATTTTCTGCTCTGCCGTAAATGCTTTCACGATGCGCATACCTCCTAAAGTCTCTTCAAGTTGCGCCATCGTCTCGCTCCATTTGCTTTGTGCCTTGAGCGAACGCGATTTCAGTTTGCGACCGATTGACGACATGGCCCAAATGAGCAATGGCAGCACGACAAGTGTAAATATCGTGAGCTCCCAACTGATGATGAGCAGGGTAGTCATGTATATCACGATGAGAATAGGATTCTTTATGAGCATTTCGAGCGAACCCGTCACGCTATTTTCTATTTCCTGCACATCACCGCTCATTCGTGCTATAATATCACCCTTGCGTTCCTCGGAAAAGAACGATAGCGGCAAGGAAATTATCTTGTGATACACAGAAGTGCGGATGTCGCGCACGATACCTGTTCGCATAGGCACGATAATCGCAGCCGAAGCGAAATAACACGAAGTTTTCAGGAACGTAGCGAAAATCAGGAAGCCACCTATCATCAGCAGAGTATTGACTGGTCCGTATTCGCCCATAAGAACGGTGGTGTAATAGTACAGATTGTTGATAAGAATGTCCTTTATGCTCATTCCCTGAGCATCCCATTCTATAAACTTATACACACTCTGGTCGATACCGAAGAGCAACTGCAGCATAGGCATGAGCGAAATAAACGAAAAGACGTTTAGCGCAGCCGAAAGCAGGTTGAAAAACAACGAACCGAAGAGATAACCCTTATAAGGTGCGGCATATTGTCTGATTAAGCGAATGAAATCTTTCATTGTATGGTGATTTTCTTTGGAGAAACTCTGATAATTTGGTTTTTATTCGGGAGAGTTATTTGTAGTCTATTTGCTTTTTTCTTTCTGTTTGAAGTATTGCAAAAAGACGTCCTTCCGTCTTGTTTATTTACGACCGAAATCCGCAGGTATCTCGCCCCATTTTTCGGTTTCCCATTTTCGGACGATATTTCCTGCCAAATCAGGATGACTTACTAACCATTTTTCGGCACGATGTATGATATTATAGAGGTTTGCTGTCTGCTCATCCTCTGGAAGTTGGCTTGCGCATTTCCTACGTCTCACCCAACTGATTGCCGTGCGGCTATCGGTATAGACTGTTACGCCACGTCGTTGCTGTTTTTCGAGCAAAGCCAGAGCATGTACCACACCCAGAAATTCGCCTATGTTGTTCGTGCCCCAAACCGGTCCGAAATGGAAGATTTCCTGGCCTGTTTGCAAATCCACACCACGATATTCCATGATACCCGGGTTTCCCATACATCCGGCATCGGTAGCAATGGCGTTGGTATTGACTTCCGGTGGTAATGTCGGGATTTGCACTTCAAAAGGCATTAGCATTTCCTCGTTATGCGTGAGAAATAAGTCGGCCTCTGTAGGTTCTCCGAATACGGCTGCCCATGCTTTTTTGGCTTCGTCAAGGGTTTTGTATGATTTATACACAGCACCCGAAAAGCCCTCTATCTTTTCCTTGCATACATCCCAGTCGTCGTAGATTCCTGGTTGTAAACCTTCGAGTATGGTATAGTATTTTGGTTTTTTTGCCATGTTATTTTCCTATAAACAGACCATTTTCATAGCCTTGTATGGACGCATCCTCGCAAGCCCTGAGCAATCTCTTCTGTGACAACAGACAATAGTTTTCGTCTTGCTCTATACCGCAGAATTGCCGCCCCAGTTTCTTGGCTACAACGGCTGTCGTACCGCTTCCGAGGAAGGGATCGAACACCATGTCGCCTTCGTTTGAAGAAGCCAGGATGATACGTGCCAATAGTTTCTCGGGTTTCTGCGTGGGGTGTTCCGTATTTTCAGGCATCGACCAGAAAGGCACACTCAGGTCGTCCATCAGATTCGACGGGTAGGTCTTTCTGAACTTTCCCTCCGACGTATCGTCCCAGTCCTTGGGTTTACCGTTCACCCGATAGGGGGCACGGACCGGATGTCGCGTCATCACATCGTGGGCATTGAAGGTATAATGCTTTTTGTCCTTGACACCAAACCATATATCCTCCATGCAGTTTTTCCAGTTCGACATAGCGCCACGTCCCTTCTCGCGTTTCCACGTGATGCGGTTGATAACGGTGAGTTCCTCCTGCATCAAGTTCTGCAATACGGAGGCCATTGTCCAGTCGCCGCAGAAATAGAGCGAACCCGTAGGTTTGAGTTTTTTGCAGAGGGTGGAAAACCAACTTCGCAGGTAACTTTCATAACCTTTTGCCGTCGTCGTCTTGAATTGGTATGTGCCGAATGTCCTTCTAAGGTTGTAAGGCGGATCTAATACGATGAGATCGGCCATTTCATCGGGCAGTATTTCGAGTAGTCGGAAGGTATCGCCATGTATGACGCTATTCCGGAAATTCTGCATCGTCACCGCATCCTCTTCCACAAGCATCTGTCGCAGCATGTCGGCCTCGTCGGGCAGTACAGTCAGGGTACGGTTGCAAGACATCGCAGATCTTTTTTCAGATAACCCTTTTCTTACATTCTTTCCGGCATTTCTATACCGAGAAGTGCCATACCCAGACGTACAACTTTGGCAACCTGTGCAGAAAGTACGAGGCGGAACATGCGTTTGCCTTCGTTTTCTTCGCGCAATACGGAAAAATCGTGATAGAACTGGTTGTATTCTTTCACCAAGTCGTAGCAGTAGTTGGCTATGCCGGCAGGACTGTAGCAGGCTGCCGCATCGGTAATGACTTGCTTGAAGTCGCTGATATGGCGCACGATTTCTTCTTCCTTCGTAGTGATTTCTATGTCGAGCGGTAAGGTTTCAGGCACCATAATGCCCTGCTCCGCAGCCTTTCTCAGGATAGAACGGATGCGGGCATAGGTGTATTGTATGAAAGGTCCGGTATTTCCGTTGAAGTCTATGCTCTCTTCTGGATTAAACAGCATATTCTTGCGTGCATCTACCTTGAGAAGGAAATATTTCAGGGCGCCTAATCCCACGATGCGCGACACTTCCTGCTTTTCGGCCTCGTCCATGTCTGCAAACTTCCCAGCTTCTTCCACCGTCTGGCGGGCTTCGCTAATCATTCCGGCAATTAAGTCATCGGCATCTACCACTGTTCCTTCACGGCTCTTCATCTTTCCGTTAGGGAGTTCCACCATTCCGTAACTGAAGTGTACCAAACTCTTTCCCCATTTGAATCCCAGTCTGTCAAGCAGGATAGAAAGCACCTGGAAGTGGTAGTTCTGTTCGTTACCCACGACATATATCATCTGGTCTATGGGATAGTCTTCGTAACGTAACTTTGCCGTGCCGATATCCTGCGTCATATAAACGCTGGTGCCGTCGGCACGCAAAAGAAGTTTCTCATCCAGTCCGTCGGCGGTGAGATCTGCCCAGACAGAGCCGTCTTCTTTTCTGAAAAACAGGCCTTCCTTCAAACCTTTCTCCACAAGAGATTTTCCTTGCAGGTAGGTCTGACTTTCGTAGTATATCTTATCGAAACCCACGCCCAGGGCTTTGTATGTTTCGTCGAAGCCGGTATACACCCACTCGTTCATCATTTTCCATAATGCGCGAACTTCAGGGTCTTCCTGCTCCCATTTCACCAGCATCTCGCGGGCTTCCTTCATCAAGGTCGATTCTTTTTCAGCCTTAGCCTTAGCTTCTTCTTCCGACATACCCCCTGCCATGAATTTATCGGTGAGTTCCTTTAACTCTGCGCGGTAGTGTTTGTCGAAAGCCACGTAGTAATCGCCGATAAGGTGGTCGCCTTTCATTCCTGTGCTCTCGGGAGTAGCGCCGTTGCCATACTTTTTCCAGGCCAGCATCGACTTACAGATATGTATGCCGCGGTCGTTGACGATATTCGTCTTCACAACGCGTTTTCCTGCCGCTTGCTGCACCTGTGCCACAGCCCAACCCAGGAGGTTGTTGCGGACATGACCGAGGTGCAAGGGCTTATTCGTATTTGGCGAGGAATATTCCACCATTACCAGCGGGGCATCCGCCGAAGGTTCGGTATATCCGTAGTTTTCCTCACGGCTGATATCGTTGAGCATCGTGATCCACACAGATGGTGCGATGACAAGATTCAAAAATCCCTTCACAACATTATATGCCACGATAAGTTGCGTCTTTTCCTGTAGGTATGCACCTATTTCCTCGGCAGTCTCTTCCGGGCGCTTCTTGGAAATACGCAGGAACGGGAATACTACGAGCGTCAGGTGTCCCTCAAACTCACGTTTAGTCTTTTGCAACTGTACCTGCTGCGCATCTATCTCCGCATCATAAAGCACTTTGATGGCCTCCACCACGGCTTTTGTCAATTCGCTTGAAATATTCATATTTTGTTCTTTTATTTTACTTGATATAGAGTGGCTAATTTAGGGTTGTTCTAATAATTAGGCTGTTTTGATTATTCAAAGATTTTTGAGTGATTTTGTTTTTAATTTTGCAGAAGCATAGCAAGCTATGGTTCAAGGAATTAAAGACGAAAGCGCCAAAAAGATTGAAAAATCATACAGACCATAAAAGAACTTCCCAATATTTTAAACTAATTCTTAGAACAACCCTTTAATAATACGAGCGCAAAATTAACAAAATCTTCCCAACTATCAGTCCTTTACCCCCAAATACTACACGATAGGGCGTATCATAAGGCAAGGGTAGGGTACAAAAATGACAAATAAAGTGAAGAAAGCAATCAATTATTACCATGTTAAAATGGGTCTTTTTCTCGAAAGATAAAATTATAGGGTAGTTCTAAAAATTAGGTTTTAAACTTTTGTGAAGCTTTTTTTGGTCTGTATGCTTTTTCAATCTTTTTGGCGCCATTG
>CAMVJO010000106.1 GCA_947167835.1 uncultured Prevotellaceae bacterium | reverse complement strand
CAAAAAAAGCTTCACAAAATTTTAAAACCTAATTTTTAGAACTACCCTTAAAAACCTTACTTCTCGCAATACTTTTTCACGATAGCCAGAATTTCTTCACCGAAAGTCTGGAGTTTTGCGGGGCCAATGCCGGGAATGAGTGAGAGTTCTGCCCTTGTTCTTGGACAAAGGTTGGAGATAGCAATGACGGCTACCTGTGTGAGGATGGTATAGGCGGGCTTCTGTGCCGTACGGCTGAGCGAAAGTCGCCAACGCACGAGGGCATCGAATAATTCGGGGTGCTTCGATGCCTTAGCATCCTTCGATGCTTTGGCTGCTTCGGCCTTTTGTTTTTTCTTGGCCTTCTTCTTGTTCGTAATGCCGGCGCGTAGCAGACTGCGTTCCAGTATGTATTCCGAAAGTATGAAGCCCTCTTCGCTAACGTAGTTCAACAGGTGCATTTTGTTGTTGATCGTTTCGACAGCCTGATTGAAAAGTTCCTCTGTGCGCTTCTGCACTTCCTTATTGTTAGACGAGAAATTCAATGCTTTGACAAAATCCTGCACAGGTTGCAGTTGTTCTTGAAAATATGCCACGGCTTTCTGGATGCGTTCCATCAATTTGGCGGCATCTTCGGCATTTTGTGAGAAAACGAGGGACTGATATTGCGTATAAAACTTCTTTGAAACCGTTTCCAGGTCAAGGATGCGCGTCTCCAGCATATTTTTCAATTCGGCTACGGAGGCCGTCATCGTCTTGCCGTAGTATTCCTCCATAAGTCGGAGCAAGGCGGTGGTATGTTGGCGTATCTCGGCAAAGGAAAAGAGGTCTTCGAGCACCTGTACGACATAATGTTTGCGTAGTGTCTCAATCTGTGCATTAGTGGGTTCCGTCTTTTTTACTTCCTGGGTAAATGCTTCTACAGAGGCATCGTTGATGATGGCATGTGCGGGCAGGGGCGAACTCAGTACGAGGCCTTCAATAGTTCTCAGGCGCGAAAGTGCCACATACGTCTGTCCGTGGGCAAAAGCGGCGTGGGCATCGATAATGGCACGGTCGAACGTCAGGCCTTGGCTCTTGTGTATGGTGATAGCCCAGGCCAGTTTCACGGGATATTGCTCAAAAGCGCCATCAACTAACTCTTCGATGGCTTTACTCCGCTCATTCAATACGTATTTGCTGTTCTCCCATCTCTCTATGCAGACATCGATCACGCTATCCTCGTCTTCCTGCAATCTTACGCTGAATCCTTCGCTGTCAATATCGACAATATGTCCGATAGAACCGTTATAATATGCGTGATCGGGGTCGTTTTTCACAAACATCACCTGTGCGCCGCGTTTCAGTCGCAGCACTTCGTCGGTAGGGTAGGAGGTTTCGGGAAATGTGCCCGAGATATCTGCGCAGAACACGTACTCTTTCGTGTCCAACATCGCCAGTCTTTCTTCGTTAATCCGACGTGCTATGTTGTTGTGCGTCACCAGGTGGATATATCCCTCGCTGTCTTTCGGTTTGAAGTCGGGAATATAGCGTTTGTTCAGTTCGTTCAGCACGTTTGTATCGGCCTTGTTGTCGCGCACCCGACCTAAAAGTTCGAGAAAGCCGCTATCGCTTTGGCGAAATACCTTTTGCAGTTCTATAGTGACGAAACTGGTCTGCCTCAGTGCCTTGCTACTGAAGAAATACGGCGTGTCATATTGCGTTTTCAGCAGGTTCCATTCATCTTCCTTCGTCACTGGCGAAAGTTGCTGGAGGTCGCCTATCATTAGCAATTGCACACCGCCGAAGGGTACGTCGTAAACCCTACGGTAGTGGCGCAGATGCGAATCGATGTGGTCGAGTAAATCGGCCCGTACCATGGAAATCTCGTCTATCACGATGAGGTCGAGGCTTCTGATGAGCTTAATTTTGTTTTTCGCTATCTTATATTCCTCTTTCCCCAGCGCCATATTCGGCAGGTACGGCCCAAATGAGAATTGAAAGAAGGAATGTATCGTGGAACCGCCGGCATTGATGGCTGCAATGCCGGTAGGAGCCAATATCACGTAGCGTTTGTTCAGCGTGTTGCAGAGATTTCGCAGAAACGTGGTCTTACCGGTTCCTGCGCGCCCTGTAAGGAAAAGATGCGTGCCGGTTTCTTCCACTATGCGTGCGGCGCGTTGCATTTCGTCGTTGATAGTCATGGGTTGGGTAGGTGTAATTGCTGATTCCACACTTGTTTCAAATCGTTTCTCAGCACGGGCATTCCGTTCTCGAAGGTTATCGGAATAAACAGGTAGCTTCCATCGTGATGCGACTGCGGATTCCACACGTCTGCCACGAAAACAAAACGTTTACCGCCGTCTATGGGCAGGATATACGTACCTTGCCCGCCGAATGTCGTCTCCGCCCCCTCGCCGCGGCAGGGATTACCGTGAAAAGTCCAGGGACCTGTGATTTTCGGTGCACTGAACAATCGTGCAGCGTTAGGTTTCCATCCCGTGCAGCCACTTGTGATCATCCAGTACGTACCTTCGTGCTTGAAGATGGTAGGCGCTTCATTTTGTCCGCCAGGCATCATACGCCAGTACCGACCTGTGTGATGCAAGTAGTCGGGTGTCAGTTCGGCAATCTGGAGTGTCATGTTTTCCTCGCTTGAATAGATATGATAAGCCTTTCCGTCGTCATCAATATACAGCGTCATATCGCGGGACATCTGACCTCCCGCCATATCGCGCTCCACAAAAAGACCTTTCTCCACAGCTGTTTGCCATTCCCTCGTCCATTGTTTGGGATAGTCCTGCATCCTGAGAGATTTCATCGCCATCGTGTCAGTGTTTTGCGGATATTTTCCGGCACAGATGCGGGTGGAATACAGATAACGGAAAGGTCCTGTGGGCGATGTGCTCACGGCTACTCCAGCTCGCGCCGCTGCATATCCTTTGCCCTTGAGTTCCAGATGAAACCACATCACAAACTGCCGCGTGGTCGGATTATAGATGACTTTGGGCCGTTCTATGATGCAACCTGTCGCGATTTCGCTCTCAGGGTTGGCATCTACGGGCAGCGCTATCCCCTCAAAACGCCACGACTTCAGGTCTTTCGACGAATAGCACGACACCCCCGTGTGCGCAACCGACGTTCGCCCGCCTTTGAACTCACCATACCAGTAATAGGTGTCGCCATATTTCAAAAAGCCCCCACCGTGCGCATTGGGAGTCGTGATTCCCCATAGCGATGTGCCCAGCATGAGCAGACAGGTCAGCAGAAACAGTTTGTAGAAGCGCATGAAAAAAAGTTTATTCGTCCTCCGTTTCATAATTCAGCAACGAACTGTCGCCATAACTCAGGAAACGGAAATCGTGCTCCAAGGCATAATCGTATATCCTGTGCCAATCGCCTTTTACGAAGGCTGAAACGAGCAGTAACAGCGTGCTTTGCGGCTGGTGGAAGTTAGTAACGATTGTTTTCACGACGTGATAATCGTAGCCCGGCATGATAATGATCTGTGTCGTGCCGAAAATGGATTTTCTTCCCTTCCTGTCCATCCATTCCAGCAAGGCCTGTAACACTTCCTTCGAGGTCTTGTCTGTTTTCGTGCGGTAAGGCGTCCATTGCTCCACGTGGAAAGTTTCTATGTCGGCATCAGGATTTTCTAAGACCTGCAAACCGATATAATACAGGCTTTCCAGTGTGCGTACACTCGTCGTACCTACTGCTATGCACCTGCCATTATGGGCTACGAGCAACTCAATCGTTTCGCGCCCCACGCTAATCCATTCTGCGTGCATGGTATGTTCTTCTACCGTCGCAGTCTTTACGGGTTTGAACGTTCCGGCACCCACGTGCAGCGTGATTTCATTACAGATGACGCCCTTTTTCTGTAATTGCTCCAACACACGTTGCGTGAAGTGCAGGCCGGCAGTCGGTGCCGCCACACTACCTTTTATTTTTGAATAGACAGTTTGATATGTCTCCAAGTCGCTGGCTTCTGTCGCGCGGTTAAGATATGGTGGTATGGGCAATTCTCCTACTGCCTCGAGTATTTCGGCAAAACTCACGCCGTCATTGTCCCATTCAAAGGTGATTTCAAATCCTGTCCCGCTCACACCGCCGCGTATAGCCGAGAAATGCACTTCTCCGTGCGGGGTATTGACTGTTTGCGTCAGGGTTTCGTCCTTCCACTTCTTGGCATTTCCTATCAGGCACGTCCAACTGCAACGTTTGTTCTGCGAAAAAGATAATTGGTAGTCGTGCGGAACGAGTGGTTCCAAGCAAAAAATCTCTATCAGCGCACCCGTAGATTTTCTGAAGTGCAAACGAGCCTGTATGACGCGGGTGTTGTTGAATACCATCAGACTACCCGATGGTATGTACTTGGGAATATTGCGAAACACGTCTTCTTTCACCTCGCCATCGCGGTAAAGCAAAAGTTTCGAGCCGTCACGGTCGGCAAGTGGGTACTTAGCTATGCGACTGTCCGGCAAATCATATTGAAAGTCCTTGATATCCATAAATTCTCTGCTCCTATAATATATTAGATCCTCACAAACGAAGAATATGTCAAACTAATTCCCCTCCGCCTCCAGCCAAATAGCAGATAGCGCCGACCATGCAGGCAATACCCGAGAGAGCTGTGATGACAGATAGCCACAAATGATCTCGATCGTGGGCTAAAAGCGAAAGAAAGAAGGCTCCGCAAGGCCAAATCCAGAATAACTGTGTGGTTAGATACGACAAACCGTTGAAAACTAAGGCATCTTCGCGGAATCCCAGAAGGTAATATCCGCCAAAGAGGAAGAACACGCTGTAAAGTATGCTCAAAAGATTAACGCCTGCCAGCGCCAGCAACCATTTAGGGTACAATGACATTTTTGTGTGGTGTTATGATTAAAACAATCCGTTCTCTTCCGTAAAAAACTTTACAAAATTATCAAAAACGAGAGACATACGGAAAGGAAAGTCCTCTTTTCTTTCCGTATGTCCGAGTGCTCCAAATTTCGGCGCAGCCAAAATTATCAAAAACGAGAGGAAATAGAAAGGAAAGTCCTCTTTTCTTTCTCTATGTCCGAGTGCTCCAAATTTCGGCGCAGCCAAAATTATCAAAAACGAGAGGAAATAGAAAGGAAAGTCCTCTTTTCTTTCCGTATGTCCGAGTGTTCCGAATTCTGGCGCAGCCAAAATTATGGTAAATGCGAGGTACGCGGAAAGGAGGGCGTGATAGTTGAACGCATACCCTTACTATTTATCAGTAGGACGTAAAAATAATTGATTCCGAGACAGCAAAGGAGTAAAAAATCCGAGAAATCGTGCCATTATACGCCATTTATTCGTATTTTTGCCGTGTAAAAAGCAAATAACTTTATAACAATGAAAAAAGTATCCCTCTTAGTCTTGCTTATGTTGGCTGTAACTGGTGTTCAGGCCAAGATAGCACATCTTTTGCCGCTTCCGCAGAATGTGGAAGTGAAGAAAGGTTATTCTCCCTTTCAGTTAAATCGCAGTATCAGGCTGATAGACCCCACCGATACGTGGCTTTTGCGCAATTTGTTGGAGACAAACGCCACTATTGTCGCAGCAGCATCGGCTACGGTGGAGGTAGAAATAGTTTCCGACCTTGGAACCTTCGATTACTCCCTTCCGGATTTTCCTAACGAGGGATATATCCTTGATGTCTCGGCAAACAAAGTGCTGATTAAGGCAGCAACGCCAACAGGTGTCATACGTGCTGCACAAACCCTCACCCAAATGGCAGAAGGGTGGGAAGGTACGCCAGCTTTCGAGGCCGTTACCATCACGGACTTTCCGGCTTTCAAATTAAGAGGTTGGATGCAGGATGTAGGACGTTCGTATATCAGCGTGGAAGAGCTGAAAAGAGAAATCAGACTGCTGAGCCGTTTCAAAATCAATACGTTCCATTGGCACATGACGGAGAACCAGGCGTGGCGGTTTGAGGTAAAAGCCTATCCACAACTGACTTATTCTTCGAATATGACGCGCTTTGCAGGGAAATACTACACGCAAGAAGAATGTAAGGAGGTGGAAGAATATGCTGCCCGCTACGGAGTGACAGTTATCCCCGAGATAGATATGCCAGGCCACAGCGAAGCGTTTAAACGTGCCATGGGATTTGATATGCAGTCGTCACAAGGCGTAGCTGCCCTGAAGACAATTCTGACGGAAGTCGTGCAAACATTCCCACGTGCGCCATATATCCACATTGGTGGCGACGAGGTGCAGATTACCTACAGTAATTTCCTCGAAACCCTGTCGGCACACGTGCGTAATCAGGGCAAACGCGTGGTGACCTGGAACAAACTGGCGAATAAGTCCGTAACATCCGATTTTGCCGACATGACACAGATGTGGGCTACGGCAGGAACGAAGGTTAGTGGCCTTCCAAATATCGATTGCCGTTACAACTATGTGAATCACTTCGATGTCTTTTCCGATCTCGTGGGCATCTATCGCAGTCAGGTGTACTACGAAACAAAAGGTAACCCAGATGTGGCAGGTTTCATCACGGCAACGTGGAATGACCGCAACCTTGCTACAGAAGAAGAGATACTAAAGCAGAATAATGTCTATGCCAATGTCATTGCCTGCGGTGAACGTGCTTGGTGTGGCGGAGGAAAACAATATATCGAGAAGGGTGGTGTGAATCTGCCTAACAGTGGTGAGGAATACGAGGAATTCTGTAGTTGGGAACGCCGTTTCCTTTTCCATAAGGCGCAGTCGTTGAGCGAAATCGACATACCTTATGTAAAACAGACGAACATACATTGGCGTATCACGGATGCTTTCCCAAATGGTGGCAATGCATCGTTGAAATTACCGCCTGAAACGCAGGGTTTGAAGGACTCCTATACTTATAATGGCAATACCTATTATACTGGTAATGCGACAGGCGCAGGTATCTACCTGTGGCATACATGGGGCTCCACACTTCCGGCTTATTACAAGAGTGTTTCTACCAATACCACGGCGTATGCCTGGACGTATGTCTATTCTCCCGTAGCACAGACCGTAGGTGCGCAGATAGAGTTCTACAATTACGGACGTTCGGAGAAGGATAGGGCTCCCGAAAGCGGCAAATGGGATCGTTATGGCTCGAATATCTGGTTGAATGACGTAGCCATCGCGCCTCCCACCTGGGGTAATACGGGCGTTACCTCCATTAGTTCTGAGACTTTGCTGAAAAACGAAAACTTTACGGGACGTAAACCTATTTCTGTCCAACTGAAACAAGGTTGGAACAAGGTTTTGCTCAAGTTGCCCTACAATCCCGATGGTACGCAACGACTAAAGAAATGGTTGTTCACCTTCGTGCTGACTGACCTCGACGGTGTGAATGCCATAGACGGACTGATTTATTCGCCCGACCGCATTATGGACGAAGACCTCCAGCAACTCACGGCTTTGCTCACCGATGCCAAACAACGCCGCAACGAAATGTGCGGAGAGGCGATAGGTTATTATTCGGAAGACCTGGCCTCGGAACTGGATCAGGCCATTTCTGAGATAGAACCTACGCTCAACGAGAATTTAGACAGTAGCGAACGACAAGCGCAACGCGAGAAACTCTATGAAGCCCTGAATAATTTTCTGAAAAACTGCGAGAAACAGGGTGTGAACCAGCCGGAAATGAGTACGGATGGCGTACATTATTTCTATAAGATGTACACTCCTTTGCGCGACAACCGATATTTGGCTTCGCAAGGTGTGGGAAACGGTGTGATAGGGCAGGCCAAGCAGAGTACAAAGGCGCAGCAATGGCGTTTTGAGCAGAGAGCCGACGAATCATACGACATTATCAACAGAAATGATAACAGCTATCTCTCGCCAACGGCTACCTATAACTCTCAAATGACGACATCCAAAAACGTTCCCTCCGCAGGATGGAATATTAAGGCGGCAGACACCCTGGGTTTCGTCATCATCACAAGCGGCAGCGTGCAGGTAAACCAGACTAACAGCGGCCTGAGTTATAAAATTTACAACTGGGGAAACGGTACCAACACGACAGATACAGGTTGTAAGTATGTCATCGAAAAAACTGACATGTACATCACGGCTTTGCTCCAGACATACGGCGATGCCTCCGATGACACAAGCGAAATCTACGGCATAGACGGACGCAGAGCCGACCAAAACTCAAATATCCCCAAGGGCGTATATATTGAGCGCAGAAGAAATCAGAGTCGCAAGGTAATAAAATAATTTCCTGTATGAAGAAATCTTTCTTTTTCGGTCTCCTGCTCCTTTTTGCCGTACCTTTCGTCGCATACGCCCAACAAACGTGGCAAAGTGACTTGGAACAGGAAAAACTCCGCGGACGTGTGAAAGAACTCCGTGAGTTTGACATGCGAAAGATGACATATCTTCATGCCGATACCCTGGCAAAGTTTCAGCGACAAGGGAAAAAGCCACCATACTTTGAACGCCGTTTAAAGTATGCCAAGAAATACGACGCGAATGGTTATATCATTTATTCAAGTTTCGCAAGTTCCTAACTTGCTAGTTTTAATTGATAGATTTCAACG
>CAMVJO010000105.1 GCA_947167835.1 uncultured Prevotellaceae bacterium | reverse complement strand
CTCAAAAATCTTTGAATAATCAAAACAGCCTAATTATTAGAACAACCCTATAATAATTCTGATAAAGGAATCACTCCTTATATAATATATACGCGCGCGTGAAAAGATACACGCACATCGCAGTCAAAACTCCCCACCATTTATGCCCATTCACACCATTACTTCACTTGATATGCCCGAATTGCAGGTTTATACCGCACTTACCGAGGCACAACTCCGCAACAGACTGGAACCGCAGAAAGGTATTTTCATTGCAGAAAGTCCTAAAGTGATACGTGTAGCACTTGATGCAGGATATCAACCCATATCACTACTTTGCGAGGAACGTCACATCACGGGTGACGCAGCCGATATCATTTCCCGCTGTGCCGATATTCCCGTTTATACAGGTAAGCGCGAAATGCTGGCACATCTCACGGGTTATACCCTGACACGCGGTGTGCTTTGTGCGATGCGCCGTCCGCAACTTCCGAGTGTGGCAGAGATATGTGCCGATGCGCGACGCATAGTTGTCATAAAAGGTGTGGTAGATACGACAAACATAGGAGCAATCTTCCGCTCTGCAGCAGCATTGGGCATAGACGGAGTTTTACTGACGACAGATTCGTGCGATCCTCTCAACCGTCGCGCAGTAAGAGTGTCAATGGGTTCGGTTTTCCTCCTACCTTGGACTTGGATTGACGCACCTCTGGAGAGTTTGCACGAATATCAGTTTGAAACAGTGGCCATGGCTCTAACGCCTCACTCCATTCAGATAGACGATGCGCGACTAAGGAAATCTCTACGCCTGGCTATCATCATGGGAACCGAAGGCGACGGACTGCCGCACGACATTATAGAAAAAGCAGACCATGTTGTGAGGATTCCCATGCATCATAACGTGGATTCCCTCAACGTAGCAGCCGCCTCCGCCATTGCTTTTTGGGAATTGACAAAATAAAAAAAAGGATATCGCAACGATATCCTTTTATATTGGAACCAAAAAATCTAATATGGGAGAACGTGCTGAAGAAAACTCTGACATTCCTGAACAAACGGAGCATATTGAAATTATTCTCGGCTCTTGTACAAAGAACTACGCACAATCAGAACGGCAGTCCGACAGCAAAATGAAAAGCAAAGTCGCGACTGAATCTCGGATGGAAGATAGGATAATGTTCCTCGCCATGCGGATATCGCGGGTCGATGGCTTTCATTCCTGCATCGAAGCGAACGATGAAATAGTCCATGTTAAAACGTATTCCCAGACCATAGCCCACAGCTATCTGGCGATAGAAAGTATCAAAGCGGAAACAACCGTTTTCTATCCCCGCATAATCGCGCGTATTCCATATATTTCCTGCATCTACAAAGGCTGCTCCGCTGAATTTCCAAAAGAGATGCGTCCTGTATTCCAGACTTGCCAGAAGATTTAAGTTACCTGTCTGGTTAATAAAGTTGATATTTCCGTCATTAGTGTGGTACGCACCCGGTCCAAGTTCGCGAACGCTCCAACCACGTACGTGATTCGGTCCACCGGCAAAGTAGCGTTTTTCGTAAGGTATGACCTTTGAGTTGGCATAAGGGATAGCCACACCAGCAGCAAAGTGGAATGCAATGGAATTGTTCTCGTCTATCAGAAAACTCTTGGCAAAATCGAAATCAAACTTGGCATACTGCGAATAGGCTATGTCGAAAATATTATAGGCTCCGTCGCCATCCTTTTTCAGTCGGAGCACATCAGAAAAAGCATAGAGCAAATTACCCGCAACCTCGGTAGTAAAACGTATTTGGTAGCCATTAGTCTGATAGATACCGTTCTGCCTACGTTCGCGCAGGGAGGTATAGGTAAAACCATAACGGCTATTCATAATCAGCAGGTCTTCATACGAATTTCGCAGTATGGAAGTACGTGCATTCGTGCCCACAAGATAATTCTTATAGAACGTTTCTGAAATCCAAGGCATATGAACAAAGTTCAAGCTGACGACATCGAAACGGTGCTGCCAGTTAGACGTGTTTTGGAAGTACCAACGATACGTCCAGTTGCCAGTAAGCACGCGGCGGTGGAACTCCGGACGGTCTTGCAGGTTGTAAATCAGCGATACCTCCTGCGTTGCATGTAGTCCCGCCCTCATACGACGCGACATCAACGGAAATTTTATCGTTGGAAAGCGCAAAGACATTTCTGCTCCAAATTCCGTATATGTTTGGTTGTCGTAACCCTCAAGTTGCGTGATGGCTTCGTATGCTCCGCGCAATTTAATACTGAATATCTCAGCACCTCGGAACATATTGCGGTTGGTAAAGGTAAGTCCCACGCTGGCACCCAAATCTCCTGCCGTATTAGTGCCGGAAACCTCGGCCATAATACCATATTTCGGTGTATGTGTCACGTCAATGTCAGCATCAAGCCACCGCTGTCCCGCCACTCTTATTTGAGAAGTGTCGGCTAACGATACAGGAGTGAAGCGAACTGTACTGTGGCTTATGATATCCAGATTATTTAGTCCACGATAGGTATCGCGCATCTCGCGCTCTCTGTACAGACTGTCCCTATGTAGCGAAATATGGTTGCGATACACACGACGATATAGGCGCGAGTGTTTACCGGAATACTGCAACGTCAGGTTTTGATACTGCTCGGAATTGAGAGAGGCGGTTTCCTCATTGCCATATACGTGTTCCGTAAGTTTTACATTGCGTATCCGATAGATATCGTAGGCAGCCGTATCGCCTTCTATGGGAGAAAACAACTGAATGTGCAGCATCACACCCAGACTGTTGGGCATCGTATCGGCTACGAAGGAGAAAAAGTCGCTGTTTACGGCATAATAACCGTTATTCTGCAACAAACGCCACATTCTGCTGCGTTCCTGATCAAGAAGGTCGATATCAAGTGGCGAACCTCGGCGTATCAGTGAACGTGTGCTGTCTTTAAGGATAATTCCCAACGCGGTAGCATTATCGGAGTGGTAACTGATGTCCTGTATATACCACCTATCGCCAGGATTCAGTCTGTAAATCTGACTGACACGCCGTTTATTCGTCTTTTCCTCCAACTCTGTTTCGGCTTTCAGGTAACCTTTGCTCTGCATGGCCGATGTAAGCGAGATTTTCGACATTCTTGTCAGCGATGTATCAACGACGACGGGAGCTTCACCCATTCTACGGAAAACTTTCGCCAGACCACCCGTAGAATCTGTGGGAGAAAGACAATAGATGCCCAGAGGAACTTTTACAAGGTTGAACCAACGGCTATTGGGCTCTTGCTTAACAAACGGGCGAAAGTCAGAAGCAGAAAATTGCTTCTGGTTACTCACCACTTTCACGTGATCCAGCAGTTTTTCGTCTTCGTCAAGAAATCGTATCGGCGAACAAGATGCAAACAAGACCATCACAACAAACATTGCGACGGCATATTGCCAAGATACCTGCCATACCGATTTCAGATTCATCTTTCTAACGGATTTTTCTGTTTGATGTCTGCAAGATTAAAGCCGGCAAATCATCATTTCTTCTTAATGCTTGCAAAATTACTAAAAACAAAAGAAGTGCAAAAGCAAGGCATGAATTTGTTTTTGCCTACATGTATTTTTTGAGAAGCCGAAAAGCCTTCAAAGCCCATAAAAAAGAGAATCTTCTAACGTTAAACTTCGCAAAATTGTTGCTACAAAAAGAGAATTTCGTAATTTTGTCGCCGCAATGATAACGAAAAATCAAATTAAGTTCATACATTCGCTCGCTTTCAAGAAGTATCGCGACCGAAACAACGCATTTCTGGCCGAAGGTCCAAAGGCTGTAGCCGACTTGCTGCCACATTATGAATGTGAGTTGCTGCTTGTCACTCCCGACTGCGCCCCACCCGACTTTTTGCCGCGGGAAAAAGTGTGCGAGGTCAGCCAAAGCGAATTGGAACGCGCCTCTCTTATGCCTGCGCCCCGAGGGATGTTGGCTGTTTTCCGCAAACCCGAACAGTCAGACGCAGAAAAGATAGTGGATGCCTGTCCGAAAGATGAACTCATCCTGGCTCTTGACGGAATACAGGACGCGGGAAATCTGGGAACCATAATCCGCACGGCAAACTGGTTTGGTATTCGCTACATTCTGGCCTCTGAAGAAACGGCTGACGTATATTCTCCAAAAGTAGTACAGGCTACGATGGGCGCAATGGCGAGAGTGGAAGTGATATATGCCGACTTGCAAAAAATACTACCGCGATGCGCTGCAAGAGGTCCGATATACGGTACGTTCCTTACCGACAGTTTGTGCATTTATGACACAACACTTGAAAATGGCGGCGTACTGTTGTTGGGAAACGAAGGGAAAGGTATCAGTAACAGCTTGGAAACGCTGGTTTCGCACCGACTTTTCATTCCACACTTCCCCGCAAACATCCCGCCTGTGGCAGAAAGCCTAAACGTGGCCGTAGCAACGGCTCTGGCCTGCGCGGAATTCAGAAGACAGCAGGGATTTGCAGAATGATTATCCAGAGTTCTTGACAAAACAAAGCTGCCGAAAAACGATACGATTCATATAAAAAGAACAAACTGCCACATATCTTCCAAAAATGTCTCTTGGATAAAATATGACAAGGACATTACAAGGTAAATATACGCCAGAACAAGAACAAAGAGCACGATAACATCTGCTGTTTCATTACAAAATAAACACAGAACGCACAAAAGCAACGATATGTACCAGATAGATTTCACCACACTCATGCAACAGGCAGAAAGTCTGTGCCCGGCATACTATATGTCGGGGTTGTGGATGGTACTCGTGGCTGTAATGCTTGTTTTGTGCGTGCTGGCTTTTGTTTTGCGCTGGTGGGCATATCTGTTGCCCGACAAACTTTCGGACATCGCATGGGAAAGGACTGTGCGAAGCGGGAAAAACGGATTAGACCCGAGCATAGACAATTCCCAATGGCACATAAAGGAGAACGGTGTGAGTATCATCATTCCCGTCCATAACGAAGCGGAAAACCTGAGGGAGCACTTACCGATAATCCTTGAACAAGATTACGACAACTACGAAGTAATCGTGGTTGATGACGCTTCTGACGACGAAACGTCTTACCTATTGAATCAGTTGAAGTACAAATATCCGCACTTGCGCCCCATAACGATTCCTCATGGCCTGCAACATACACGCAGACTGAGGCTTTCTATTTCGTTGGGTGTGAAATCGGCTACCAAAGAGTGGATATTGCTCACGCAGTCCGACTGTTTTCCTGAAAGTAAGCAATGGATTCAGGCATTCTCCTCCTTTTTCAATAAGGAAAGGCAACTCATTCAGGGATATGTCAATTATGCCGACATAAAAAGCGGTAATATGCAACGAAAAAGGCGTATGCGCATGAATCACTTCCTCAGTATGGCTCAGGATAGCCGACGCGGAACACCTGTAGGCGCCGATATCTGCAATTTGTGCTTACGTAAGCAGACATTCCTCGAACGCAGCATCTTTTCGCAGCATCTTGCTGACGATGCAGACGAAGGAACTATCGTAGCAGAGGCATTTAACGACTTGAAACCTGAACAATACGCCCTCTCGTTTGCGCCGGAAATAACAGTACGTCAGACCTTGAATTACGAAGGCTATATCAAACACGACCTGCATCGCAAGTCTGTTGCCATAAGTTGGAGAGGAAAATGGAAACGTATGCGCCGAATCTGTTATTATGCTACCAAAGGACTGTTTCTCCTGACCTCCTTAATATATATAGTGCTCTTTGCTCTAAGTTGGCAGCACCTAATGGTGACGGAGGCAGAGCAAATAGTCTTGATGTTGGTACTACCGATACTGATGGGCGTATTATTTATCGTTACTCCCTACTTACTCTACCGCTCCGGCACACAATCACATCTTTGAACACACAAAACGAAATAACATCACCATGCAATTCTATAAATCACGCAGCATCACACGCTGCTTCGTCGATGGTTGGAAAAATGTAGCACTAAACAACAAGCTGCACCTGCGCTTTCTTTGGTTACCTGCCACCATTGCAGCAATAGCTATGGGCTTTTGCCTAAGTACCACGTTACTATTTATCAATAGCACATACAAGATTTACGCTTTGATAGACTTTGTGGGCAATGTCACGTTTGAAGAAATGTGCGAATTGCTGCAACCGCATCTTACTCCGCTTATAACGATGATTGTAGCATGGATTGCAGCACTTTTCGGCTATTGCCTGATTAAAGGTGCGATGATCACGCAAATTCGCATGTACCGCGCTGCCGATGCCCTGCCGCTAATGAGCGCTTGGACGGTGAGACGCGAGATTCTCAAAGACACATCGCGCATTTTCCTCTTTATCATGCTGCGCTTCGTCGTGCTTTGCCTCGTTCTTGTGCCTATAGCATGGCTCAGCCTGCACATTTCTGCATGGTTCTGGCTGCTCTTCGGCGTTTTGTTCGTGGCAGTTATGCTGCCCTCCTCGCTATTGCGCATGTACTACCAGCAAAATGCTGTTACCCTGCGCCAACTCTTCACCAAGTCGTGGCGCACAGCCATGAGCGGCTTCGGAAAATGGAGCATCCTCAAACTAATGACAAGTATCTTTGCTATAGTTTGCTTCGACGTGCTACTGTTGCCCGAACTTTACGTCACACTACAAACGATTGCCGTTTCCGAATCCTCTATGCTTGACCCCGATGTCGTTTTACCGCCATATTTCGGTGCTGTAGCCTTTCTAAATGCTTTTTGCGCCACCCTACTCTGCATTGTCATCGACCTTATCGTCACTTGGCAGACAGCACTTTTCGTTGGTTCACAACACACAGAAGACAGAACGAAAGAAACAAAACTTGTAGAAGAAGCATTATAAGCGTTGTCATAAGAAACAGAAGATTACCCTTGTGAACAACTCAAGAAAGAAGGGGAAACGTATGCTACTAAGCAAATAGACAAAGCAGTATATCTCGAAAATTGCGTTTTTTTTAGGGGAAAAAGCAAAAATGCAGCAAAAAAATTTTTCCGTTAGGGAAAATTGTAGTACTTTTGCACCCGAATCACGAAAAATGAGGCTCGTTAGCTCAACTGAATAGAGCATCTGACTACGGATCAGAAGGTTGCAGGTTTGAATCCTGCACGAGTCACATTTCAAGTCGGATTCTTCATAATTTTGGAGGCTCGTTAGCTCAACTGAATAGAGCATCTGACTACGGATCAGAAGGTTGCAGGTTTGAATCCTGCACGAGTCACAAAACAAAACGGATGCAACCACACATAGTTGCATCCGTTTTTGTTTTTATTCCCTCATAACAGGATTTATCGTCACATTGCTGCATCACGCATCTGACGTAGTAATTCCTTCTGACGTTCATTCAGATTACGGGGCAGACTTACGCGAATGGTTACGATAAGATCTGAAAATGTACCGTCAGGTCTCTGCATTCCCTTACCACGAAGACGCATCTTGGTGCCATCTTGCGTTTCTGGTTTGATACGTAATTTCACTTGACTGCCGTTTGAAATTCTTACCATCACTTCTCCACCCAACAAAGCGGTATATAAATCTATTTGTAACTCGGCCTGCGCATCTGCCTGCTGAGGTGCCTGACGGGAGCGGCGTGAAGACGTGTGCATCGTGGCACCTCCGCCAAACAAGTCGCGGAAGAAATCGGAAAAACCGCCTGAGCCACCACTAAACTGGCTAAAGTCGAAACCTCCGAAGCCATCTCCGCCAAAGTTGTAGGCAAATCCTCCCCCACCGGCGCCAGCTTTTTCTGCGGCCTCCGCCTGTTGCCAATGTTCGCCGTACTGATCGTATTTCTTTCTCTTCTTTTCGTCGCCAAGAACCTCGTAGGCTTCAGTCAAAGCTTGGAACTTTGCCTTGGCTTTGGGGTCATCGGGATGCAAATCGGGGTGAAACTGCTTGGCACGTTTCTTATATGCAGCACGGATCTCGCTCTGTGGTGTATCGCGAGGGATTCCTAATATTTTATAATAGTCAATAAATGCCATATCTTGTACCTCCTTTCTTTTCTCTTAAAGTTGTTATTCACATCGTCCGACAAAGCGGAATGTACTCCGCCACTTATCTATAACAAAACGGTGCTTTTCATTGAAAATGAGTGCAAAATAAATGCCAAAACTGAAGTATTCTATTTCCTACGGTCGAAAACAGGCTGAATATAGGAGCAAAAAGAAACAATCCGGAACATAACGCCTATTATCTGCCACCCTTTGCAGATTTCCTCAGTAAAGGGTTGTTCTAAAAATTAGGCTGTTTTGATTTGCTTACACTCTCTATACGTTTGTTCCTGCAACCCGCAGAGCTTCACCCTACGGGGCAGACAACAAACAGAGTGTGCGCGAAGAATTCAAAGATTTTTGAGTGATTTTGTTTTTAATGCCGCAGAAGCATAGCAAGCTATGGTTCAAGGAATTAAAGACAATGGCGCCAAAAAGATTGAAAAAGCATACAGACCAAAAAAAGCTTCACAAAATTTTAAAACCTAATTTTTAGAACTACCCTAAAAACACAAACGAGCTTAGAGTACTTACTGCGGAATAAGGAATTCCAGTTTTTCTTTCTC
>CAMVJO010000104.1 GCA_947167835.1 uncultured Prevotellaceae bacterium | reverse complement strand
AGCACTGCGGACACATAATTTAGCGATTCTCAACTTTTACCGGACACCAATATTTCCAAAAACTAATTGGGAGTTAAATGAAAATAGCTCCGAGATACTTAATTTTATCTCCGAGCTATTTTTCAAAGCAATATTTTTAGGTCTTCAAAACTCTTGAATACCGTGACAGCTGATTATTCTAATGGCGCTCTGCCTTAGTTTATCGGTATCAATTCAAATCGGGCATCGGGTTCGGTGGAATATCCCAGGCCTTTACCGTCAGGTGTTTCCGTCCAATATTTCGTGCCCGCGCTTTCAGCATTCTGTATGGTAAACTTACCCGAAGGTTGGCGCTTCAAAACGTACGTGTTCCAGTGGGGACTGTACGGATTCGTGCCGAAACGTCCTATTTCGTTCAGGTAACGGTTCGATTGCACGTTCACCAGTTTATATCGCTCCGTATCGGTATCCATTGTCACGTGAAATTCCTGCGATTGCGGGTTGATAGTATCGCGATAAGTCACCAATACTGCGGCCACATTCGGCTGCGAATAGTTGGGATCGGTGAGGTATTTCCCGTTCAGTTTGACGAAATATCTGCCATCGGCCACTTCCTGCTTCGGAAATACCTCGGCGCCATAGGTATATGAGGCCAAGTATTTCGATTGCAGCTGCTTTACATACATACGTAGGAAGGGTTCTACGAAATTCGTGGCCACAACCGGCGTAGCCACCTTGATACTGCCCTCGAAGTCGCGTGAACGTATCTTACGTTGCTGTTGGTAAGCCTTTTCGTAGGCTTTGTATTCGTTAATGAAGGCTATCGAATCGTTTTGCATCATAGCATCGCCCATTTTGTGTGCAGCAATACCGCGTTGCGCCACGCATTTCATTACTTCCACCCAGGGACGAATCTCTTGCAGCATGGCATCGTCCGAAGCGGACAGAAGTTCTTCGGCTGCCGTCAGCATTTCCTGATAAGTGGCCAATAATCCCAGACGGTCACCCTTTTCCAGATATTTGATAAAAGCTGGCGATTCCCCTTCGCGACGTAGTCCGTGACCGGTCTTACCAAGATCCACGTTGTTCTCGCAAAAAACGCGGAAAGCCTTGGCATGGTGCGGCTGGAGGCGGCGTATGGCCAGTTGCCACGACGCTTCGTCATTATACATGTCGGGATTCCACCAATAGTCCGCCAGCGAAAACAGCGATACCTTGGATGCCTCGCAATACTCCATGGGATTCGAGCAGAATCCGCTCACCTGATCGGCTACATTCTCATTTCCGTATGTTTTACCCATAAGCAAATGATCAATGCAGTAATCTGTTACGGGATAGTTCAGCCATACGAAAGCCTTGCGCCCAATCTGTGCGTTAATCCACTCCATATCCTTGCGGTCTATCATATCTACCACCGTATTTCCCGTCCACATGATGCGCACGCTAGGATGCATCTGTTCACCAAGCACCTTTAAATAATCGCCGTGCGACCATCCTTTATTATATTGCGTGGGACACATGATGAGAGGTTCCACATCTTTATGCTTTTCTACGAACTCCTTATGAATATAGTTGAGCAATGCCGCCTGTTTCTCGCCCTTTGCGCCTTCACCCCAGATATCGTCGAAGAATACGCAGAAGTTGCGCACGCCAAGTCGATATACCGTTTCGCACTTGCGGACGATGGCCAGGCTATCTTCCAGATTCCACTTGATATCTCCGCCCGGATGAATAGCCCATACGAACTTCACGTGGTTTTTGTTGGCCCTTTCCACAAGTGAACGCATCAAAGCCCCTTCACGTTCGGGATAATCTTCGCGCCAATGGGAGCGATGATACGGATCGTCCTTCGGTCCATACACAAATACGTTCATTTTGTTCTGACCCATGAAGTCGAACAGGCGAAGTCGGTCCTGATGACTGTAAGGATTGCCATAATATCCCTCAATGACGCCGCGATTAGGCATTTCGGGGAAGTCGGTGACGGTAACTGCCTGCGGATGCTCTGCGCCTACGACTTGCAATAAAGTTTGCAGGCCGTAAAACACACCATCTTCGTCATAACCTGCTACGTATGCCGCACGACCATCGAATTGCAGGTAGTAACCCTCCTCGTGTTGCGGGATAGCTTTGCGTACCTTGCTGACAGCCTTGTCTTTACGGCTGCCAACGTATAAAGGTATGCCGCTATCCGAAATTCGGAACGAGGTTTTCACAAATTCCAGCATAGCAGGCGACAACGCCTTCGTTTTTTTTAGCGAAAAACTGATAGTTTGAGGCAGTGGCACGCCACTGTTTACGCGTATTTCCTGCGGAATGGGTGAAATGACGGGTTGGGCACATACTGCGACTGTAAAAACTGCCAGCAAAAGGGAAATAAATTGTTTTCTCATGGTGTTTTTTGTAACGTTTGGGCAAATTTATAAAATATCTGTCATTTAACCGCGAAAAATTGGGAAAGATACAGTAGAACCGCATTTTTTTTGTAATTTTGTGGGTTGAAAAAACTTATAAGGTATGCAGAATAATTGCCACTTGGCGCATCTCGTTTATCAACAGGCTAAAACCTACGGAGATCGCACCGCTTTGATGTATCGTGACTATGAGGAAAATAAGTGGAAGAACATTTCATGGAATTATTTCTCGAAAACCTCGCGAAGAATCGCCATGACACTTCTGAAACTCGGACTGAAAGTGCAGGACAACATCGCTGTTTTCTCACAGAACAAACCTGAATGTATGTTTCTCAATTTCGGCGCATATAGTGTCAGGGTTGCTGCCATTCCGTTCTATCCTACCAGTAGCGGTTCCCAAGTTGTTTATATGATGAACGACGCAGAAGTTCAGGTGCTCTTCGTTGGAGAACAACAGCAGTACGATACCGCCATTTCTGTCGCATCGCTTTGCGAAAACCTGCAGAAAATCGTTATTTTCGACCGCAAGGTAGTTCGCAATCAGACCGATACTATTTCGATGTACCTGGACGAATTTATGAAAATCGGCGACGATGCCGGCGAAGACCTGAAAAACGAATTTCAGAAGCGCCAGGATGAAGCCGACTTCAACGATATTGCCGATATTCTCTACACCAGTGGCACAACAGGGCGCAGTAAAGGTGTGATACTCACCTATTCCATGTATCACGAGGCCATGCGCGTAAATGACTACGCACTTAATTTCAACGAAAACGACGTTGTATTGAATTTCCTCCCGCTTACCCATGTGTTTGAACGCGGATGGAGTTATTTAGGTCTGACAGAAGGCGCAGTACAGGCGTTGAACCTACGTCCTAATGACGTGCTAAAATCACTTCGCGAGGTACGACCAACGTGTATGAGCAGCGTACCGCGTTTTTGGGAGAAGGTATATCAGGGTGTGTTGGAGAAAATTGCAGAGAGTTCGCCCGTACAGCGTACTATCATGACGAAAGCCCTGAAAACCGGCATACATTATTGGAAAGAGTACCAGTCGAAATGCAAAAAAGCGCCGCTTGCTTTGCAACTCAAGTACAAATTCTACGATAAGATCGTTTATTCTACACTTCGCCGCACACTCGGATTGGATCGCTCGAACTTCTTCCCCACTGCCGGTGCACAAGTCCCGACAGAGGTGGAGAATATGATTCATGCTGCGGGTATCAATATGAAAGTGGGCTATGGATTAACCGAAAGTACCGCTACTGTTTCGTGCGATATCGACGGTATGCCCACAACTCCCGGAAGTGTTGGACGATTAATTGACAAAATAGAAATCAAGTTCGGCGAGAATAATGAAATACTCCTTCGCGGTAAGACCATTACCCCAGGTTACTATAAAAAGAAATCCACTACCGAACAAAGTATCGACGCTGACGGATGGTTCCACACAGGCGATGCCGGATATCTTAAGAATGGCGAACTTTTCCTGACGGAACGCATAAAAGACCTCTTCAAAACTTCAAACGGAAAGTATATTGCGCCGCAGGCAATCGAATCTAAATTGACCATTGACCGATATATCGAACAGGTAGTCGTAGTGGCCGATAAAAGAAAGTTCGTTTCTGCATTGATAGTGCCGAACTATCAATTGTTAGAGCAGTTTGCCCGTGAAAAAGGTATCTCATACGGAAGCAGGGATGCGCTTTGTAAAGAACCATCGGTGATATCCATGATTTCGCAGCGGATTGATACGTTGCAACAAGACTTGGCAAATTACGAAAAGGTGAAGCATTTCATTCTTCTTGACGAACCGCTCAGTTTAGAGAACGGCGAACTTACGAATACGCTTAAAGTAAAGCGAAAAGTGGTGTACGAACGCTACGCAGCCCAGATAGAAAATATGTATGCTGAGGCAGAACGCAATTTTGCCCAGAAATAAGGGATGTAAAATCGCTGGGAAAAGTTCGGAGGCGCACGGAAACTGCTAATAGGCAAGCAATAGCATCATGGATAAGGAAACTATTATTCACCACATCCGGACTGTCGGACGAAATGTCCTGCCTACAGGTAGCAATATCTACCTTTATGGGGCGCAAGTGGCGCACGAAGCAGATATTGATGCGGAGTGGGAACTACTCATCCTTATCAATCAGGAGGAAAGTGACAGGGACGATGTCGATTTGTACACCTTTCCTTTTATAAAACTGGGATGGAATCTGAATAAGCCCATCAGTACGCTGTTATATACGAAGCAAGAATGGAATGATGTGTCATACACTCCGTTATATCAACGCATAGAAAATAGAAAGACGTTACTTTTATGATCACCATAGAACAATTAAAAGAAACTCAGGCACGTGCCGATTCGTTGAAGCGATATCTTGATATTGACAGCAAGGAAATGCAATACGAAGAGGAACAACTGCGCACTCAGGCTCCAGATTTCTGGGAAGATCAGAAACGTGCTGAAGCGCAGATGAAACTTGTCAAAAGTTTAGAGAAGTGGATTGTAGGATATAAGGAAGTTCGCACTTTGGTGGACGAACTCCAATTGGCTTTTGACTTCTATAAAGACGGATTGGTGGAGGAAACTGAGGTAGATGACGACTATCAGCGGGCGATTGACGCCATTGAAGCGTTGGAGCTCAAGAATATGTTGCGCCAAGAGGAAGATAGCATGGACGTAGTGCTGAAAATCAATTCGGGCGCCGGAGGTACCGAAAGTCAGGACTGGGCTCAGATGCTGATGCGCCTATATATGCGATATGCAGAGGCACATAATTATAAGGTGACCATATCTAATATTCAGGATGGCGACGAAGCCGGAATAAAGACCGTCACTATGGAGATAGAAGGCGAATATGCCTATGGTTATCTCAAGAGTGAAAGCGGTGTACACCGCCTTGTGCGCGTTTCTCCCTACAATGCTCAGGGAAAGCGCATGACAAGTTTTGCAAGTGTCTTCGTTACGCCGCTCGTTGACGACACTATCGAAGTTTATGTCGATCCTTCCAAAATAAGTTGGGACTTATTCCGTTCGGGAGGTGCCGGCGGACAGAACGTAAACAAGGTGGAAACCGGCGTTCGCCTACGCTATCAGTATAAAGATCCGGACACGGGCGAAGAAGAGGAAATCTTGATAGAAAATACCGAGAGCCGAAAGCAGTTAGAGAACCGCGAAAATGCAATGCGTCTGTTGCGCAGTCAATTATATGACCGCGAATTGCAAAGACGTAGGGCTGCGCAGGCTAAAATTGAGGCGGGAAAGAAAAAAATCGAGTGGGGAAGTCAGATCCGCAGTTATGTATTCGACGACCGCCGCGTAAAAGACCATCGCACAGGCTACCAAACGAGTGATGTAGGCGGAGTAATGGACGGAAAGATAGACGGATTTATCAAAGCCTACCTCATGGAATTTGCTACCGAGGACGAAAACAAGGATTAAAGCCCGAAACGAAAGGATTTCATTGGGAAAGAATAACTAAACTAACAATATTATGAGCAAAAAACACCAACAAAAATTACAAGCGCGCGAAATGCGTCAGAAAGAACAGGCAAAAAGAGTGATTATCGGTATTTCCATAGGGCTTATCGCTATTGTCTTGCTTCTTTCAGTGGCTTATATGGTTTCATAACGCCGCAAATCAACTTTTATCCTTATGGCCATAGAAACTGAACGCAAGTTTTTGGTATTGAACGACGACTATAAAAAACTTGCTACCTCGCACAGCCGCATCAAGCAGGGATATATCTGCAGTGAGCGCGGAAGAACTGTGCGTATTCGGATGCGCGACGAAAAATTCTACCTTACCATAAAAGGACCGTCGCACAACGGCGGACTTTCGCGTTACGAATTTGAGAAAGAGGTGAGCAAAGACGAAGGATTGTCGCTCTTTATGATTTGCGAACCAGGTATTGTAGATAAAACCCGCTGGTTGGTGCCGTCGGGTGCGCACACATTTGAGGTAGATGAGTTCCACGGAGAAAATGACGGTTTGGTAATGGCCGAAGTCGAACTGAAATCGGAAGACGAAGCGTATGTAGCGCCTGCTTTCATCGGTAAAGAGGTGACTGGCGACCGACGTTATTATAATTCGCAGTTACGTATCCACCCGTTTAAGGAATGGGGCGGAAAATAAACCATAACGCAAGGAAACAATCTCCCGATTTTGCATGATGATCCGCCACATACTCCCGTTTTTTGCTGTGCTAATGGGCTTTTTTGCTTACATACAGCCGATTTGCAGCCAGACACGTGCCGATAGCGTGGCGGGAACGTGGCTTCGCAACGTGGAAACCACTAACGAAACGAGTGGAACGAAGGAAATCCAGTACGTTCAGAGAGCTTTTGCCGCCGATGGTGTGCTGACAGAGACCGTTATCTACGAAGAAAACGTCACTTCGCCCGAGGGAGAGGCAGTAACGCTTTTTTTGCGCTGCCATATCAAGGGGTCGTGGGCACTTATCAACAATGAGCGCGACATACTTATCAATTATAAACCCGCTACACTTCATGTGGTGCTCAATGATATCCGTTTCCCCTTGAGAGCCGATGATTTGCAGAACGATTTGCGTGCTTCGTTCCTCAAGAAAAATCATCACATAATGAAAAACTACACGCGCACCATGCAAAACGTGCTGAAGACCTTCTATAAAAATAACGATAATAGCATTTTCAAGGATATCTCGCTCACAAACACGCAAATGACCGCCACTTTGGGCAACGAAACCGTGTATTTCCTGAGAAAGTGACGATGTTTTGTTCTTAAATCCTAATTTTTCAGAAATATACAGAGGAATAATCCGAATTATATTTGCATTATATCTTCATAGAAAAGACAGAATAAATGGATATCATCATCATTCTTATATTAGTTCTGATCAATGGCTTTTTTTCGTTGTCGGAAGTTGCACTTATCTCGGCCCGTCGCAGCAAACTCCAGGCCGATGCCAAGGCAGGTAGCCGTGCAGCACAGGCAGCGCTGACATTGCAGGACGATCCCGACAAGTATCTTTCTACATGTCAGATTGGTATTACGGTAGTCAGCATCTTGACGGGTATATATTCGGGCGAAACGCTGGCAGATGACTTTGCCGCATGGTTATGTACGTGGGGAATTTCGGCATCTGTGGCTCCTGGCATTTCAAAGACGATTATCGTCATTATTGCTACCTATTTACAAGTGGAATTGGGCGAACTGTTCCCAAAACGCATCGGTATTGATATTGCTGATGCGCTGGCACGTGCTGTTGCCCCGTTCATGTTGTTTCTTGCCCGCGCTACAAAACCCATTGTCTGGTTCTTATCTTTCAATACCGAAATGCTAATCAAGATTTTCCACCTGCATCCACAGGATCAGCGCGTGACAGAAGAAGAAGTCAAGTCGGTAATTCAAGAAGGCGCCCTGGCTGGAGAAGTTCAGGAGGTAGAACAAGACATTATGGAGCGTGCTCTTTATTTGGGAGACTTACGTATTGAATCTTTGATGACACATCGCTCCGAGTTGGTGACGCTCGATGTAAAAATGACGTCCGAAGAGGTGGAAAAGATACTGAGCGAAAACTCTTTTACTAACTATCCCGTAGTAGATGGTCGGATAGATAATATCAAAGGTCTGGTATCTCTGAAAGATCTGGTGCTTGTCATTCGCAGAAGTGACTTCAATCTGAGTGATGTGACGCGTGAACCCATGATTTTCCAGGCCAACATGAAAGTTTATAAGGCTTTGGAACTATTGAAGTCGTCAAGAAAAAACTGTGCGTTGGTTTGCGACGAATTTGGTTCGATAGCCGGCATTATAGCCCTGAAGGATATTCTGGAAGGCCTCGTGGGAAGTATAGATGAGGAGAGCGAAATTCCGGATATCATGGAGCGTTCCGATAAACATAGTTGGATAGTAAACGGCCAGTGCTCGGTATATGATTTCCTTTCCTACTTCGATATGGAAGACGAGTACTCTGCCGAGTTTTCCACCGTGGGCGGTCTGATTCTTGACGAGTTAGAACATATTCCCCACGTGGGCGAACGCATTATGTGGAAGCATTTCTCTCTGCAAGTCGTAGAAATGGACGGTACGCGCATCGATAAAATCCTTGTCAAGAAGACAGCAGGAGAATAATGCGCTATATCTGATATCTTACCGTTAAATTTTTTGTCTCATCGCGTTG
>CAMVJO010000103.1 GCA_947167835.1 uncultured Prevotellaceae bacterium | reverse complement strand
TTAAAATTCAACGATTTCAAAGACCGATTAGCCAACTTTTATTGGACAATAGTGATATTAGGTATAAAAAGATTTCAGAATTTAATACAATGAGATTTTTCTTCCTTCTAAAGGCTTGTTTTACCGGACAGCCGGTGAAAATGCTGAAAAATAAGCAAGTATGGGGCTTACTTTTTCAAAATACAACCCCGAAACCCATATTTACAGGGCTTCGGGGATATTATTTTTACTTTTTTGAGTTTTACCGGACACCAATAAAACTGAAATCTAATTACCGAGAAAGAGTAGGGGTGTCCCAGGTATGTAAAAACATCTTCATGGAACACCCCTCAACTTATGATAAAACAGAGTTTTAATCAATTAGCATATTTTTCAAGTAAGTCAATGAGTTCGCTACCCAAGACTTCAAGTGGAGATTTGTCCTTGTTCTTCATCATTACGCGGAGGGTAACCGTTTTGTTGTCCTCAACAAATAGTTCGGCATAGTCGAAAAGTTCGATGATGTTCTTAGCTTCTTTCATTTCTGCCCTGTCAGCATTTTCTTTCACGTCTTTCATATCCAAAATAGCTTTCGGATTGAAACGAGCATAGAACTTCTTTCCTTTGAAGTCGTCGGGATCGACAGCGCTCTTGGCCTTCTTGAAAGGTACGGGGTCTTCTTTCTGTCCAAAGTAAGTAGCGTTATTCTTGTATTCGGCTATAAATTTTCCTACTGTGACAAGACGGAATGGCGAAACGTAGTCATTATAGAAACTATCGTCGTCATCTGTGTCTGCGCTGTCAGGATTTTCCACACTTTCGTAGCCTACATATTTATACGAAGTAATCTCTTTCGTATATTTGTTGTTTCCTGCGCTTTCGTAATCACTGTTTTCGCTGAGCGTAGAGAGCAGATTATTATTCTTTGTCGAAATATAACTGTCAAAGAAGAATTTTCCCTCAACTACATCGTAGAAAGCAAATACCATATCGCCATTGAGAGTTGTCACCATCTTCTTTGCAAGTGCCTTCTCGTTTTCTCCGGCTTCCTTAAAGAATGATTTTACAAGCTCGTATAATTTTTCGCCATTTACGTTAGCAGCCACTGTAAACATGGCGTTTTTGTCCAGATAGTCAAGCATACTTCCATCTATCTCGCCCAAATAGCCCCATACTTTGTCGAGATAGTTCTTTGCCTCGTCAGTATTCGTAAGAACCTCGGCTGTAAGTGATGCTTCTCCGTCTTTAACATCCAGATTATACACCATATCGAAGTCTTCTAACTTGGCATCGTCCATTTGCTTCTCCAACTTATTCAGTTGATCCTTTGAATACCTGCCAAGGTTGTCAGAAGCACCCTCGCCACGCAACAAAACCTGAGCCAAGCCGCCCTTACCATCCATTACCTTGAAGCTTTCATTGTCTGCAAGCGATTTTTCTACATCGTTATCGAAGAGATCTTTCAATTCATCCACGGCTTCATCGTCTTCCTGACTCCATTTGCGCTCAGTCATGGCGAATTTATTTTTATCGTAAACAATGATGAGTCTGTTTCCGTATGCCGTGCAGATATCGTCCTTTTCCTTCACGCTTTCCAGCACATCCTCTTTTTCAAGCAGCTTCAAAAATTCTGTAAAGTCGTCTTTATCGTAAATACTTCCCACATAAAGCATTTCACTCTTGACTTCCTTTGTGCCAGCAACGAAATAAATAGGATCGCGCAGGTCTAAACCTAAAGTCTTGGGGTCTTCGATGATAGCCTCTACCTTCTTACGCAAGGCAGTGTTGAGGTCGGCTTCCTTAAGTTTGTCTTTAAGGAATTTATTCAACTTCTCGGAATTTTTGTCTCCTGTTTTTTCAAGAGTACCTTTCACATCCCAGCGAAAAACCATGACAGCATCGTCGGGAATGAGCTGAGCAGATTCCGGAGTCCTGTGACACGAACTTACAAAGAGCATTGTAAAAAGTGCCAAAGCGAGTAAACAGATGTTCTTTTTCATAGTAAAAAATATTTGTTAGAGTTATTATGGTTTCCTTTCCTCGCAAAATTATGAATAAATGATTTAAGAAGCAAAGAATAATTCGTAATTTTGCGCTAACTGACACAATTTCTATTTGAGAGGCGTTTTCCTGACGTTGCATCATACCAAAAAGAAAAACAATGAGAATCATTCATACTGCCGATTGGCATTTAGGAAATATATTCTACAGACACAGACGCGAAGACGAGTTCCAGCATTTTTTAGACTGGCTACTGCAACAATTAGTGCAACATGATGCAGATGCACTCCTCGTTAGCGGTGATGTGTTCGAAACTTCCAATCCTTCTGCCCAAGCTGAGGAACTTTATTTCGACTTTCTGAAACGTGTTGTCGAACGTATTCCGGGTTTGCAGATAGTCATTATTGCCGGCAACCATGATAGCGCATCGAGGCTGGAGGCTTCGGCCACTTTCCTGGGGATGCACAATATCTATGTGCGCGGCATGATTCGTCATGACGAAAAAGGAAAGATTTCTGCCGAGGATATGATGATCCCTTTGGGACGTAAAGACAGTACTGAGGCATCTTGTGTCTGCATGGCCATACCTTTCATGCATCCATCCGACTATGGCGAAGACTGTCGCACAATGGAAAAGACCATGCGCGACTGTATGAACCAACTCATACAATATTATAAAAAAAGCGACTACAATACGCTTCCCTGCATCGGCATGGCACATTTTTATGCCGGAGGTGCCCTGATTTGCGAAAGCGAACACAGCGAACGTCTCTCCATTGGCGGACAGGACCTGGTGAATATCGAAAAGTTGGACCGCAACTGGAAGTATCTGGCCTTAGGACACATACATCGTTCGCAACAAATTGGCAACGATGACGTACCTATTTATTATTCCGGCAGCGTTTTGCCTATGTCGTTTGCCGAAAAACATTATAAGCATGGAGTAAAACTGGTAGAAATCGGAGACGGGAAAAACAATTGTGTGGTTTCCGACCTTTCATACGAACCTAAACGCAGGTTGATCAGTGTTCCTGAACGAGGTACACTGACTTCTTCTGAAATACTATCTGCCCTTGATTTTTTGCCTGAACGAAGGGAGAAAGATACGGACGAAAACTGGCCCTATCTCGAAATCAATCTGCGCGAAGACCGTCCTATTCCCGAATTACTCTCCGAGGTGACCGATGTGCTCAGTCATAAGTGCGTACGCTTCTGCCGTATGACAGCGGTGCGGGGTGTTAAGGCTGAAAACGACGACAATGTTATGAGTTTAGAGCGGCTGCGACAGTTCACTCCCTTAGAAATGGCCGAAAACATCTATCATAATCGTTATGGAACGCCCTTGCCCGAAGAACTACGCACACGTTTCGTCGAAGCGGTCGATAAACTTGAAGAGAATAACAAGGGTTGAAAAAGAAAGAACATAGAGAAGCACGAATTACATGAAAATAGAAAAAATCACCATAGAGAATCTGGCCTCGCTCGAGGGAAAACAGGTGATAGACTTCACCAAAGAACCGCTATTGCACGCAGGTCTGTTTGCAATAACGGGAGATACGGGTGCGGGTAAATCCACTATTCTCGACGCTATCTGCCTTGCGCTTTATAATAACGCACCTCGTTTCAACGGAGTGGAACGTATCGGTTCTGAAAACCTGGCTGTCGGACCAGATGGCGAATGTAGCATTGAAGCGCAGGACGTTCGCAACATCTTGCGTCGCGGAAAATCCGAGGGCGGATGCACTCTGGTTTTTTCTATGCCCGATGGTTCACGTTATGAGGCAACATGGAGCGTACGTCTGAAACGTACCAAGGCATACGACAAGGCTGTTCGCCGCTTGCGCCGCCTTTCGCCTCATGCCCACGAATATACTCCACAGGAAATCAAGGACGGCATCATCAAAGACGTCGTAGGATTGGATTATGACCAGTTTTCGCGCACGGTGATGCTGGCTCAGAACAGTTTTGCCAACTTCCTGCGTTCACGCGACAAGGAAAAATCGCAGTTGCTCGAGAAGATTACCGGAACAGAGGTATATGCCGGCATCAGTATGAAGATATATGAGTTGGCACAGCAGGCTAAAGTTCGGAAAGATGAGAAGGAGGTAGAAATCAATGTGGTGAAAGAAGGCCATCTGGACGAAGAAACGTTGCAAAAGGTGAACGAAACGTTGCAGAAACTGGGAGTATTGATTGGTGAGCACAATAAAAAAATCAATGATACGCAGGCCACACAAAAGTGGTGCCATGATTTTCTGGAAAACCTGGACAAGGTAGAACAATATGAGGCAGAAAAGATTGCCGCCGATAAGTTGCGCTTCAACATATCGAGCAAAGAGGCGTTATTGGAGCGCTTCGACAGTCTGTTGCCCATACAACCGCTTTTCCAACAAATCATTTCGGAAGCAGAGAAGATCAATCAACAGGAAGAGAACCATAAAAAACTGCTTGCTGCCTTAAACGAACTGAATGTGAAGTCAGAAAATATCAGCAAGGAGTTGGAAACAGCCGAAAATGCCTTTCACGAAGCCGAAAGGGAGGAAGAAAGCAAGCGTCCTGCCATCAATCGTGGAAATATACTGACGGGTGAAATCAATACCTTCAGCGAAAGCCTGAGTAAGTTCAAGAACGAACTGCAGATGGCACGTCAAACGATGAAAAACCGTGAGGAATTGCTGAAGGAACATCTGGAAAAGAAAAAATCTTTGGAACAAGAAATCAAGGAAGCTGAGCAACAACGACAAACCCTGAATATGCACAGCCAGATGTTCGAGAATATCACCTTTGTGCGCGAACGACTGAGCGATTTGGCCAAGGAAAGCGTTGAAAACGTGAAATATAACAGCGAACACGCACGGCTACAACAGGAATTGACGAACCTGATACAGTTGATTGACGAGCGCGGAAAGCAGCAGAACGAACTAAAACAAAAAATCCTGACGCTCAATACGGAACTTGACGTGCATAAATTGCAGATAGTGAACGTTGACAATCTGAAGATGCAGCAAGATATCAGTCGCTTGGAGAATCGCAGCGAAAAATTGGACCAAGCCCTGAAACACTGGATAAGGATTTCAGAAGGGTTTCGCGCTATCAACGAATTGGATGAGAGAATCAACCGTGAATCCTCTAATATCCTGAGCCTGAGGAAAGACAACGAACTCTTGCAGCAGGAATTAGAGAAAATGCACGAAATGATGGAAAACCGCGGCAAGGCTTTCACCCTGAGTCAGAGCGAGAAAATCGTAGGCCTGCGCAAACAGTTGAAAGAAGGCACACCTTGTCCTGTTTGCGGCGCCACTCACCATCCCTATCACACCGAAACGGAACGAGAACTGGGCGAATTGATGAGCAACCTCGAGAAAGACTATCGCGAAGCACAGGTTCTCTACAAAAAGCGCCTGGAATATATTCAGCAGCACCAGACTAAACTGATGGAACTCACCATTAGCCACCAGTCTGACGAGCAAAACATGAAAAAACTCTCAGCCGAGCAGCAGGAGCGCGTAGAAGAATGGAAAAACCTCTATGCTACGCTCGACGCATCCCTGGCTGACTGCTCATCTGCGGTAGATGATGTGGCACGTCGCCTGACGATCCGCATTTTGGCCGACACCGTGCAACGCGACCTGCAGGATGAAAACGAAAAGATGCGCACCTATCTCTTTCACAACGAGATTGTGCAACGCCTTGAGGCACAAATCAAAGAAGTTACCAGACAATTGGAAGACATTCGTGACGGTTTGATAGAAATGCGCGAACGCAAAAGCGTGATGGTGTCGAAGATACATTCCCTTGCCGAGAATATCACACTATCCGACAGGCGCTATTCACAATTCTATCAGGATCTTGATCAGATAGTCACGGTATCTGGATGGTATAATGAGTGGAAACGCGATTTTGAAGCCTTTGAACAATACATTCTGGGAATGGAAAAACAATGGCAGGCCATTAACCACAAGATAGATACCAACCGAAATAATATCACATTGGTTATCAAAGACATAAAGAGTACGGAAAATACCATTAAGGAAGGACTATTACAGGCCGAATCCATAGAAGACAAGGTGAAGACCGAGACAAAGTTGCTGAACAACAAGCAGGAGGAATTTCGCCGCCTGTTCGGTGATGGTTCGCCCAAGGAAATGGCTATTGCCTTGCAGCAGAAAATCAACGACACGAAGAAACAGCATCAGACTATCCTGAAAAACTGGAACGATCTGGCAGAATCGCGTAACAAGTTACAAGGACAGTTGAAAAACCTCTCGGAAGACCTTGAGATACTACAGCAATCGTACAAAGAAAACCGCACTAAGATAGACTTGTGGATCAATAAATACAACGGCCAGCACTCTACCATCCAGTGGAATGACATCAACGCTATTTTCAGTAGCGAAACCGACTGGAAAGCCCTGCGCCAGCAAATCAGCGAAGTCATTAAAAAACAGGAAAGCAGCCGTGCTTATCTGCGAAGTGCGCAAAACCACCTGAACGAACTTAAAAATTCACCAGCTGCTCCAGCTGAACGTACACTTACGCGTACGGACATCAACGAATACATTCAGGTATTGCAGGATGAAACAGAGAAAACAAAGGAACTCTTAGACAAACTGCATCAGGAACGTGTAGAAAATGCATCGCGTATCCTACGTCACCAAAATGCAGAGGAACGTCGCAAAGTGTTGCAGGCGGAATACGAAAGCATCTACACCGATTATAAATATTGGAGCGAACTCAACAAGATGTTTGGCAGCGCCGATGGACACCACTTCCGCGAACTGGCACAAAGTTACACCTTTGGCACATTGGTAGAGCAGGCAAACCATCAGTTGAAACTGCTTACGCCCCGATACCGCCTGCATACCATTCCCGGCACCCTGGCTCTTGAAATCATAGACCGCGATATGTTCGACCAGCGCCGTTACGTCACCTCACTCTCCGGCGGCGAGACCTTCGTAGTCAGTCTGGCCCTCGCGTTAGGCCTTGCAAACCTCAGCAGCAACAGTCTTACGATAGGAAGCCTCTTCATTGACGAAGGTTTCGGCAACCTTGACAACGAATCCCTCACCCTTGTGATGGATGCCCTCTCCAATCTGGAACACGTGCAAGGACGTAAGGTAGGCATCATCAGTCATACCGAACAGATCCGCTCACAAATCACTCCACAAATCCACGTCGTGCGCCACGCCACCGGAGGCCGCAGCGAAATAAGGATAGAGTAGGGGAACAGCATTGGCCTATGGCGTTTTTATGCCGCTGATATCAGGATATAATGCTTGAATGATTATGGCGCAAAGAGCTTAAAAAGAAAAAAAAGATAGAATTATGGCAAAGAAACAGATAAAAGAAAAATCAATTGAAGAAACGTTGTGGGAATCGGCGAATAAACTACGAGGCTCTGTGGAACCATCGGAGTATAAGCACGTAGTGCTGAGTCTTATCTTCCTGAAGTATGCTTATGATCGCTTTACGGAGCGTAGGAAAGAGTTGGTAACTGAAGGTAAGGAGCTGTTTGCTGACAATCCCGTATTTTATAACGCCAAGAACGTATTCTATCTGGAGCCTGAGAGTCGTTGGGATTTCCTGATTAAAAATGCCAAGCAGAACGATATTGCAATCAAGATAGATAAGGCATTGGCGAAGGTCGAAGAAAGCAACCCATCGCTCAAGGGTGCCTTACCCAATAACTACTATGCAGGGCTTTCATTAGATAGAACAAAGCTTGCTGCATTGCTTGACGAAATCAACAAAATAGATACACTGAAAGACCCTGAACACGACCTGATGGGACGTGTGTATGAATACTTCTTGGGAAAGTTTGCAATTGCCGAAGGTAAGGGTAAAGGAGAATACTATACGCCAAAGACTATTGTCAATCTGATAGCAGAGATGATAGAGCCTTATCGTGGTAAGATTTACGACCCTTGTTGTGGTTCGGGTGGTATGTTTGTGCAGAGCATGAAGTTCATCGAGGCCCATCACGGTAACAAGCGTGACATCTCTGTCTATGGACAGGAATACACCAACACCACTTATAAACTGGCGAAGATGAACCTTGCCATTCGTGGTATTGCCTGTAACCTGGGTGAAATGGCAGCTGACACTTTCCATAACGACCAGCATAAGGATTTGAAGGCTGACTTCATTATGGCTAATCCTCCATTTAACCAAAAAGCATGGCGGGCAGAAAATGAACTCGTTGACGATCCTCGTTGGATGGGGTATGATACACCACCAACAAGCAATGCCAACTATGGCTGGATTCTGAACATCGTGAGCAAACTCTCTGCTAATGGCACAGCAGGCTTCCTTTTGGCCAATGGAGCATTGAGTGGCGATGGCACAGAGTTGGCTATCCGTAAACAGCTTATCCAGAACCATATCGTGGAAGCGATTGTGATTCTGCCTCGCAACATGTTTTACTCTACTGACATTAGCGTGACGCTGTGGATACTGAATAACAACAAGAAAGCCCGCACGGTAGAACAGAACGGCAAGATGGTTCGCTATCGCAATCGTGAGAACGAGGTGTTGTTTATCGACTTGCGCCAATGGGGTGAACCATTCGAGAAGAAATATATCCAGTTCTCGCCTGAGCAGATACAGCAGATTGCAGAGAACTTCCACAACTGGCAGCGTGTGGGATATGAAGAGACCTATAACGATGAGCTAGAATATTGCTACTCTGCCACCCTCGACGAGATTGAGAAGAAAGGCTGGAGCCTT
>CAMVJO010000102.1 GCA_947167835.1 uncultured Prevotellaceae bacterium | reverse complement strand
AAAAGATTGAAAAAGCATACAGACCAAAAAAAGCTTCACAAAATTTTAAAACCTTATTTTTAGAACTACCCATAACTAAAAAACAGATAGAAAATGGAAAACCAGAACAACGAACAACTGAAAATCGAACTTTCGCCCGAAATTGCCGAAGGTGTGTATTCTAACCTCGCCATCCTGACACATTCGAGCGCAGAATTTATCATCGACTTCGTACGTTTGCTCCCGGGAGTGTCGAAAGCAAATGTGAAATCACGCATCGTTTTGGCACCGGAGCACGCAAAACGCCTGTTATTGGCGCTTCAAGACAATATTGCCAAGTACGAAAAAGTTTTCGGTCCGATACAACTGCCAGGGAACCAGAACAACCCAGGCGGACGTACGGCAAACCCATTCGGAGTGCCGGGCGGAAAGGCATAATAGCCTAAAGAACAGACATTATCCCGCCTAAAGAACAAACCAGTATGCCAGAAAAATCGGGCATACTGGCCCCCAAAAAACAAAAAAAGCCGTTCCGCATCTACTTTTCACACAACAATCGAAAAGTGATGCGGAACGGCTTTTCTATAGTTCGCCTTCCTCTATATTTTCCGGGCGGCTTTCAGCAACAGCGGCTGATATTTATGGGAATACACCTATTATGTCATCCTATATGTCCTAATGTGCAACCTGGCAGCCGGTGAAAACGCCGCAAAGTGCGGTAAGCAGCGACAATAGCGCCTGGACAAGGATGTTTACGACCTTGGTTTTCTTGTCTTTATCCAACATATTGTATAGTTTTTGGGGTGATACATCGTGAGGTAAAAGGCTTTGATGAGCTATCCGAGGAGAATGGTTCTAATGGGCAAGACCTATAAATGTCCACTCAGCCCATTAGACCCATTACCCCCATCAAAAGCCATCAAATCAAGGAATTACTCGCCATCTTCAGGATCTTCCTCGGGCTTAGGACTGACATTCTGAAAATTTACGAAAGGATTCTTCTTGCTGATCTGGTAGCGGAATTCCGGACTGGGACGGAAACGCACGTTGATGCAGCGAATGTTGTTGGATTTGAAGTCTTCCTTGTCCTCTACTCCTTGGGTAGAAATAGTCGGGCGGAACGAACCCAAATCTCCCAGATAGACAGGGCGACCGCTACGGATAGCCTTGTACATTTGCTCCTGCAAAGCAGAAAGAACGGCCTTGACATCGTGACGAGTCACGGTACATTCTTGCGAAATGTTTTCAACAAGTTCATCCAACTTGACGGCTGCGTCCGGCTTGATCTGACCATAAAAGAGAACGACATCGGTAAGCATGTTTTTACGGGGAATTACTTTGTACTTAAGCATAGTTTTGAAATGTTTTTAAGGGTTAATAACTGTGGAACGGCAGAAGAACCTGCCAGATTCCGGATTTCTTTGTTGCCACTCCCTGACAAGTTTATTTTTCTTGCGTGTATATATATTTTATAAGGAGTGTCTGCAAATCTTTCTACGTTGAGCGCTCGTTGTTTCCGACTTGCAAGTGCAAAGGTACGACACCCCCGGATGACGCTTCAGTATAAGCAATACTTAACCTCCACTAAATCCTACGTTTCCCGAAAAAAATTTCAATTATTTCCTGAGAAAAATACCCCATTCCAACGTATTATTTGAAGCCCTTAATACAAAAAAAGCAACCTAAAAAATAACTCCGAACAAATCCCCATTATCTCCTCCCATCAAATCCCCATTATCTCCTATAAGCCCATTAGCACCATCAAACCCATTATCCCCATTTACACCAAGGCTACTAAAGAGAAAGAAATAGCTCCGAGCAAAAAAATGATAGCTCCGAGCCCATCAACCCCCATTAAGCCCATATTGCCCATTTGTCCCATTTGCTCATTTACCCCATTAAACGCATAGCACAACACAAAAAAAAGAAAAGAGTTCCAGAAATCAATCTCCTGGAACTCCCTTCTCTCAAATAAGGAGGCGGCTACCTACTTTCCCGCTTGCGCAGTATCATCGGCGTTACCGGGCTTAACTTCTCTGTTCGGAATGGGAAGAGGTGGAACCCCGGTGCTATAACCACCTGATAACATTATTAAAATATAACTTATGACTCTATCATACTAACACAACTGAAATAATGAAATCAAAAACGCTATCTTCGTTTTCGTCTTCGTTTTCGTCTTATACAAGCAACCAGCGAAAGTACAACTTTACACTAAGAACCTTCTTTGCATTCCATATTGTCTTGTTCTCAATATTTCCTCACCATACAAGTTTCGGGCAATTAGTAGCACTCGGCTTGGTATATTCTGTCTTTTTCATGTCATTTAATTACTTTTTGACTATCAACAATGTATATTCCACGTTCCAACGGCAGCAAAGCCCGCCGGCCTGAAACGTCGTATATGCGATGTTTCTCAGAAGTACGAACAATGGGAGTTATACCCGTCGCCGTTCCAATGTTCAGACTGAGGGCGCGAATATCGGAACTGCCCTGCAAGGCAAGATAGGCGCGGAAGGGTTTTACACGCACGTTATTGCCCACCCGAACAAACTCTCCCGTTTCGGCATTGAAGGCATAGTATGTCACGGCTTCGGTAGAACTGAGCATGAGTGGCTCAAACGTGCCGCACATGGAGAGGGATCCGGTGATAATGTTGCTCTTGGCAGCCGTAGGTACTACTTCCACACTGCCCAAGGCGTCAAACGGCGATTGTGTCTTGATGCTCTTCACAATATAGGGGCGGTTGGCTTCCATACTCTCCACACTCTCAAAGTTTACCTGCGAATCTGCTTCACTGAATGAGATGAGGCACATAATTTCTACACCCTTTGCTTTGATGTCGGCCACCTGTCCTGTACTGAGAGCGAAAGGCAGACAAACAGTGGACCAGAACTCAGCAGGAAGTTGGCGGTCGAACGAAGCATTCTGCACGGAAATCGATGTTTCGGCAGCGAACGCTCCTGCATCATCGTGCAGAATGAGCATTTGGCAGGAAGAACCTGTCATGGCATTGGGCATAGCAGCAACTTCCGAACCTTCCTTTGCCGTAATCATCGTATTAGGATTGGGCAGCACAGGCACGTGTCCTAACATATCGGCACCGCTAAGATTCAGGTTAGTCACGTTGGCATTTTCTGCCAAATCTGTCTCCATGGCATCGACTACAAAAGTGGGTACATATCCCGTAAGGCAGGAAAAATCGGCCATACTTCCCGCAAGTTGCGGAGCATCGCCCACCACCACATAACTACTCGACTCCGTTGGGTAGATACCATGACTTCCGTCTATCACAAGCAAGGCATTTCTCACCTTAATGGGATAAATACCCGGCTGCATATCGGCTGCTGTCGTGAAATAGGCCGTTAGCACCTCGCCACTGCTTTCTTTCATGCGGTCGGCAGCGTCGGTGTGCACGATGACGCGCCACCAACGGCCTTCCTGATTTTCGTTGTCATATACAATGGAGTGTTGGTAGATAATGTTTCCTTTGCGGTCCTTGGAAAAAGGATAGCGGTCGGTGTTGAGTTCAAAAGGATCGTATGCCGTGTCGAATTCCATGCCTTCGGGCAACAGGATATCGAACTGGAATGCCCAGATGTCGGCAGAAGCATTGTTCATCACGATGCGAAAACTCTCGGCATCGTCCGAAACCACGCCGGCATGCGTATGAAACGGTTCAACCTGTATGATATCCTCGGCACTAATTGCAACTACGTTTATCAGCGCAAGGAACATCCATAATATTCTCTTCGTTTTCATATTGTTTCAGTTTATTCTATAGTGATTATTTCGATAAGTCGCATGGCATCGAGGAAGTCCACTTCGCCATCTTCGTTTGTGTCCGACACTTCTTCGATGAAAACCTCAGTTTCCCTGCCTAGCAACCTCGTTATCATGTTCATCTTGTCCATTAGGTTCACGATATTGTCACCATTCGTGTCACCAAGTTTGTAGATACCTATGCGACCATTGCGGGTATGGGCGGTTGTAGTATTATCGTCTGGGAGTGTGACGCTAACCTGATTGATTTTAACTGGATATGACACACCAGTTTGCATTGTATCGGGGATAGTTATCTTGAAGCGTAGGAGCAAGGTGTTTCCTGCGGGCAACGAACTACCAATCAAAGAGAATACAAACGTTGTGTCTGTTTCGGGTGTGCAACTTACGTTATAACCCGATGCTTTCTCCGACACTTCTATTGAATTAAGGTCAGGATAGATATATTGAGGAAAGGTAAGACGAAATGTCATATCCTTTACTACGTCCAATCCTGTCAGATAAACAGGGAAATTCAAGATATCGCCGGGTTTACCCACAACATTCATCATATAGAACGAATAAAGTTTTTCGGTGGGACGTGCAGGTTCAATGGGGTTCGAAGGAGTAAAGTCGAAATAAGCAATAAACTTAACGTCTTCCTTTCCTATAGTATAGGAAAAAGACGAAAGAGCTGTATAGAGTTCGCCATTTTCCAGATACCAGCCCACAAACTTATAACCACTATTGGCATTGGCTGAAATACTCACACTCGTTCCTTCTTCCAAGCGTTGTGTGCCAAAGTTCACCGTGCCGCCCTCATCACTAGCGAGGGTAATACGATGTTTCTGTATGGGTTCTGTTGGTTCGTTCGGATTGCTGGGATTAAAACAGAAGCGAGCAGTCAGCACCTTGGACTCAGTAGTAGTCTTATAAGTAAAACTGCGTGCTGAAGACACTAATCCATCGTTTACATCGTACCAACCTACAAAATCATAACCATTGTTTGGACTTGCTGAGAGACTAACACTCTTATCTGCTTGATAACGTCCACCACCACTAACAGCTCCACCCTCTTCGGCTACAACGGTGAGACGATAATAGACGGCTTTATTGATTTCAGTCGGTTCTGCAGGATTACCTGGACGGAATTCAAAGTTAGCAGTAAGCACTTCGTCACAATCCTGCTTGGTATATTTCATACTGCCAGAAGTACCCACAACATCTCCGACCTCATTTGTCCAGTTTAGGAATACATATCCGGTATTACTGCTTACAGAGAGTGAACAAACAGAACCCTGCACATATTTTCCACCACCCCTTACACTTCCTGCACCTGCTGGCTGCACCTTCAGTGTGAGTTTATACGGTGCTTGGCCTGGTTCTGAAGGATTCGAAGGATTTAATTCCTGTCCTCGTATGCTAATACTGCAAAAACACATCATCAGCAGGAAGGATATGGAAATTATAGATTTCATAACAATTTAGATTTAATGGTTACTTCACTATTTTCTTTCCGTTCAGGATATAAACTCCATGTTTACCAATATTTGTACGACGACCCTGCAAGTCATAAATTTTACTGTCGGTATTATACTTTTCAGGCATCATGCTATTTACTCCCGTCACAGTAGCGGCACGGAAGTCCAATACAAAACGATCTATGTACGTACCGCCATCCAATGTGAGCGAATAATCCATATCACTCAGGTCTGTCTGTTCACCGGTCAAAGTATCAATAAGAAAAACTTTTGCGTCAAAATCATTACGCAAGGCAGTAAAGGAATAATTTCCTGTGGTTGGAACAACTACACCGATCGCAATTATTCCATTTCCCAACGGACGTTCATTGATAGCATACTCTGCACCATCTACACCGATGGTATAGATTTGAGGTGTGGATTCATCCATAGAAAAGAACTTGCCGGCATCCTTATTTGCTTCGTAATCAAGACTTGCAGCCTCGTTCCATACAAAACGAGTGTGGTCTGAAACTATCCCATTTGAGATTTCCAAATCAAAGAGGCGGCGCATAACAGTTTGCTGTGACATGGGACGTGTTGCATTCTGACTTTCTATCGTGCTTGTCAGTTGTCTACCATCTGTCGGAAATCCTATACTGTTTACCTCCTCGGGACACTGCACAAAGAAGGCTTCATTGGGACGGATAGCGTAATCGTCATCTATAACGCTGTATGCCACATACGTACTACCGTTCCAGACCGTAATAGGAGCAGTAAAACTTAGTTTGTGTATGTTGTAATAACACTGCCATGGGTTACCCACGAGATTCCAACCACGGTTTGCAGCATTGTCCGAAGCATTAGTTTCAAGAGACTTAACAAAGGGACTGTTGGATAAAGAGTTTTGTTTGGAATCGTTATCAGTTGAATAGAAATATACATCACCTTTTTTATCCGCTTGAAATATAAAACCTGTACCTGCTGGAATGATATCTTCTTGCGAGTAGTTTTTCCAATTACCACCCATTCCATTCACGCTTCTATTTGCTCCGTCATAATAGCGTACGACAAAACGCATATCTCCATTTGCCGGAGTTATATCACCTACCTTCATATCAAACGGCAGACTGATAAAATACCAGTTTTTCTCTCCTACATTGATACGGTTCCTGTAATATCCATTAATACTAATATTGCTACAATTACTGAATAGTTGAGAATACTTTTTATCATAACTGAAACTATTTACTATCTCAAAGTTATTGATTGTCATTGGAGCATCACCATTTATCTTCAGATAGGTATCTGTATTATTGACAACAATATTTGGGTTACCTTCTATTCTTTCGCGCGGATTCAAAATGAGAGAACGCTGAATAATCCAATCCTGTATTTCGGTCGTACTGAAACCTTCTACTATTTTGACATTAGACCACCAATCATCAAGTTTATATGAGTTTACCAAATAAGATGGAACAATAAGTTTAGCACCTTTTATATAACTGACATTAACAGAATTACTAAATTTACTTACAACTGTTGGCGATTTTAATACAATGGTTTTATCGACTTTGCTATAATTGAAAACATCCATATTAAGAATATAACAATCTGTTGAATATTCCGCATACACAAGTTTCCTCAATACAGAGAAAGGATTATTGTAATAATTAGATAAGGTCTCTGAATACTTATATATAATCAAGGAGTCTATCCCCGTTTCATAGAATGCACTCTTTCCAAATTCTAAACTTTTATCTGGAAAACGGAAAGATAATTGATGGCATTCAAAAAAAGCATCTGCCCCAATGCTATTTAATGTCTGTGGAAATCTGATTGTCTGTTCTTTTGTATATGAACATCCAGAAAAAGCAGACTCTTCAATGGAAGTAAGATTATCTGAAATCTGAATATCTTCAAGAGAGTAACAACAATGAAAAGCACCTTTTGGTATATTAGAAACTCCAATCAAGTTTGCATGTGCTATTCTCGAATACTCAAAAGCATATTTCCCGATAGAAGTTAGACTTGACGTTAATTCAAATCCTTCTGCAAAAGTACGCCCAAAAGCTCCATCGCCAATTTTCTTCAATGTCCGGGGAAGAATAACTCGTGCAAGATATGAGTGTGTCGCTGTCGTTGAAGTTCCTTCTCCAGATAAAGTACTAAAGATTCCTCCAGGTATCTCTTCTAATTCTGCTTCGCTCAAGTCTAAAGAAACCAGATTACTCATTACTTTAATTATTCTTAAGTCTTCAGAATTCATCTTACCTCTTACTTTCAGATTACGAACTTTATGGACATGATCTACGTTATAAAGCACCTCTGTTCCAAGACTACCAGGTTCAAGTAAATCAACAATAATACATGGCGTTGAAATAACACCTAATTTATCAATCGTAATCTTATCTGATTTAGCTTTCCAAACAACCTCATGGGTTCCTACATCAATATATTCATAAAACCCATGATGAACATACAAATGCTGTTTCTTTATATTTCTAACAAGTGTTCCATCTATATACACTTCTATAGAATCACTTATGGACTGAGGACCTTCATAATAAAGGAAACCCTCTGTTGGACAAGAGATAGTTGCACGTAATTCTGATGTTTCTCCAACTGGAGATTCTACACGAAACCATTTCGTTCCCTTTTCTATCGTCTTATATGCAGACGTAATCTTAATAGTTCCGCTATGAAGGGAATGCATGGGAATTATGGACAACAATTCATCATATTCCGTACCGTCTTCGTTAACAGACCAACATTCTAAAGAAAAGCCAACACTTGCAAAAATCAGTGCTAACAAAAATCTAATCTTTTTCATTTGCTCAAAGTTTATTAAAGGGTTAATATTAAATCAAACTAATATTGAGAACCCTTTGCTAAACTATGAACAAAAAGAAAGCGCAGGCCTCTCCATATTCTCCGACAGGTCTGCGACAACCTCCAACTTCCTATGGAAAGCCAGCGCTTAAAGCACAAGCACTATGGGAAGTTGGAAAGGATAGTAACAATATAACTATCCCTTTTCGCTCTAATTTATCTCTATTCGAGGTCGCAGTTCGTCGGAGAATTATGAGCAAAATAAAATATATACCCGTGTCTTTTAAGGGTATTACGATGCAAAAATAAAAATAAGTATTGAAATAATAAAGAAATGATAAAAAAAAAGCGAACTATACACAAAAAAAAGAAGGGAGTTCCAGAAATCAATCTCTTGGAACTCCCTTCTCTCTGTAAGGAGGCGGCTACCTACTTTCCCGCTTGCGCAGTATCATCGGCGTTACCGGGCTTAACTTCTCTGTTCGGAATGGGAAGAGGTGGAACCCCGGTGCTATAACCACCTGATAATATAACTTATGACTCTATCATACTAACACAACTGAAATAATGAAATCAAAAACGCTATCTTCGTTTTCGTCTTCGTTTTCGTCTTATACAAGCAACCAGCGAAAGTACAACTTTACACTAAGAACCTTCTTTGCATTCCATATTGTCTTGTTCTCAATATTTCCTCACCATACAAGTTTCGGGCAATTAGTAGCACTCGGCT
>CAMVJO010000101.1 GCA_947167835.1 uncultured Prevotellaceae bacterium | reverse complement strand
TGTATTATAATTCTCCAATGCCTATTGATACACATGGATGGGCATAATAGCTAATCAGATATCTACATAAGAGAATATTCCTTGGAAAAAGGAAGAACAAGAAATATAGAAATCTTATGAATATAAAAGGTCGCATCAAAGTGTTTCTTTTAGTATCAATTACTATACTGTTTGTTTTCTTCATCTTTATAGTTTATTGGTACATTCAACCTTTATTTCCTAAGACTAATTATATAGAACCATTGGGAATAAATGTTAGAATAGAACGACTGTCATTATTAAATAAAAAAGCAAGGGTTAGTTTTTCTAAAACAGACGATTTTAGTTCTGATTATATAGTTTACGAATGGTATCCTGATGGTCCAGGTCTTAATATTTATGTAATGAATCCAAATTTATATTATGTGATTGGATATAACTATAAGATTTATGAAATCAAGACAGATAACATTCAGATTATAAACAAGGATATAACTACCGAAAAGGATTATTCGAGGGAAAAAGATATGAATGGCAAAGATATTAACATTCAGTATAGACAATCGATGCAATTTATAAACTTAGAGGATTCTCTTCAAAAGAATGCTGATTATATAATTCAAGTATGGGGAAGTCAATGGATTGAAATCTGGAAACCTTCAACTAAAAAAAGATTGTTCTTTAAAGATTATCCCTAACTGTGTATAGGTTGCCGCATGGTGATTTGTAAAGTGCGAAAAAAATCATCGGTACTCGTAGGTATCGATGATTTTTTTGTATGTTTTGCGGGCAATCGCTGTCGGCAAAATAACTATTAAGAAAATTGTGTGTTTTTGAATAGTATAGAATTTTTGGCTAACAAAGCAGGTTGGTGCTTTTGCTATGCAAACTTAGCATTTATTCTACGAATACAAAAATTTTTTGCAAATTATTTTCAATTTTGCTATATTTATTTTGCAAAATTGGCATTATTCAGGCTTTTTATCTTATTTATACCGACTTTTTGGACATAAATATTCTTTGCGTTGCGAACTATCTCCCTTTTGCTTGAATAGCCATGGCGTAGAGTTTCATCTGTCGCGTCATAGCCAGCAGACCATTGGCACGGGTGGGCGACAAATGTTCGCGCAGTCCTATGCGGTCGATGAAATACAGGTCGGCATCCAGTATTTCCTGCGGCGTATGGTTGTTGAGCACACGGATAAGCAAGGCTACAATGCCTTTGACTATCAGTGCATCGCTCTCGGCACGGAATATCAGGCGACCTTCGTGTTCTTCGCACGTAAGCCACAGACGACTCTGGCAACCGTCGATGAGGTTCTGCTCCGTCTTTTCGGTTTCTGCCAAAGGCTCCTGTTCTTCGCCCAGGTCTATTAGCAATTGGTAGCGATCCATCCAGTCGTCCATCTGACTGAATTCTTCTATAATCTCGTCTTGTATTTCGTTGATACTTGCCATATTCTGTTCTTCGTGTGATACATTATTGTGCCAAGGCTTGGAATAGCGTTTGTCCCACTGCCTTCAGGGTTTCCTTGGAGATATTCTCGGGAGTGTCGTCGGCTGTGTGCCAAGTAGGGCCGAAAGAGGGCATACCGTCATAATAACTGATGATATCAGCAGTGGGAATCCCTATTTTTATGAGGTTCAGGTGGTCATCGTTGATATGTCCGCCCTGTTCTTCGGGGAAATATTCGGCATACCCCGCCGTTTTTGCAGCGCCCCACACCTGTGCCACGACTGTCTGGGCCGATTGCAAGGAATACCCCTCATAACGGAATCGTGCTCCGGCTCCACCCACCATATCGAGGAGGATGCCGCAATTAGCATGGTAGCCTTCTTTATGAAGATGGCTTGCCCAATAAGCAGAACCGACACACCAGTCGGAACCGTCGGCAGGACCTTCCTGATCTTCGGGAGCGCCATAGTCTTCGAGGTCGAAACAAATAAAGTCTATACCATATTGTATATTCAGATCCTTGATTTGTCGGGCTATCTCCATCATCACAGCCACTCCGCTGGCACCATCGTTTGCTGCCATGACAGGTTCGGAATGTTTCGCGGCATCCTTGTCGGCATCTGCCCACGGACGGCTGTCCCAATGCGAGGCAATAATCACGCGTTCCTGGGCATCGGGCAGATACGAGGCGATAATGTTGCGGCACTCATAGGTCTTGCCGTCCCACATTGTGCAATTTCCGCGTTGCTCGGTCACAGTCATACCTAATGCGGAGAATTTCCCCGCAATATAGTCACCACAAAGCCGGTGTGCCTCGCTACCCGGTGTGCGTGCCCCGAAACTGCATTGTTGCTCAATGAAATGGTATGCCGAATCTGCATTAAACTGCAATTCTACGACCTTAAAGTCGCCTGCCTCGTCCGTAGTTTTCTGTTCCGACTTGCAAGAGAGCAATAAAGCCGAGCAAATCAGTATTTGAAAGAAGTATTTCATATTCTGTCTTTATCTATTCTGTTTCTTTTCCCCTAATAAAAACGTGATGTTCTGAAAAATCCTTAATAATTGTACTCCTGAGCCATCCGCATGACGCGCAGGAAGTTGCCACCCCATATCTTTTCCAGATCGGCACGTGTCAATCCTTCGGCAATAAGGCGTTTCGTGAGATTCATTACCTCATTGGCAGCTGCCAGTCCGACTATTCCACCATCGCCGTCGAAATCGGAACCGAAACCTACGTGGTCTATTCCGGCAACGTCGATCATGTGCAACAGATGTCGCAGGGCATCGTCGATAGTAGCCGTACCGTTTTCCACAAGGAAGTAGTTGTAAAGCGTAACCTGAGCCACACCGCCGTTTTCGGCCAACGTGCGCAACTGATCGTCGGTCAGATTGCGCGGATGCTGACAGCAAGACATCGAAGATGAGTGCGAACAGACCACAGGTACCTCACTCAGGCTCACTACATCGTAGAAAGTTGATTCTGCCGCGTGAGAAAGGTCTATCATCATGCCGGTACGGTTCATTTCGTGCACCACTTCGCGACCGAAGTCACTCAATCCTCCGTGTTCTGCATTGGATTTCCGTGCGGAATCGCAGATATCGTTGTCTCCATTGTGACATAACGTCATATATACCACACCCATTTGGCGGAAGCGATCCACATTCTCTATTTCACGGCCTATGGCATATCCGTTTTCTATGGCCGGCATCACAGACTTCAGACCTTCCCGTTTGTTTTCGGCGAGGTCATCGGGCGTAAATGCCAGTGCCACACCTTCACATCGGTCCACCATCTGGCGTATGTCGGTCAGAATCTGCGTAGCCTTGGCAGTAGCGGCCTGTAGTCCGGCTTCTGAGCGTTCGCCCTGCGGGATATATGCGGCCATGATGACACTATCCAAATGTCCCTCGGTCATCTTGTGCATATCCACCAGCACTTTCTCGTCGCGCTGGTCGAAATTCACGCCTTGCTCGAAGAACATGGGCGTATCGCAGTGGGAATCGAGGGTGATGACGGATAAATCGGTATGGAACTCGCGTGCTTTCCTATGTAGGTCGGCCTGCTCCACCAGATATTCGAACAACGGTTGCATAGTGTTGGGCACATCAGCAAAAAAGCTCTCCGGATGCCACTGAACACCGAGCAAAGGTTTGTTTTCACTACTCTCTATGGCCTCGACTACGCCATCCGAACTGCGGGCGGCGACAACGAAATGCGGACCTGCGTCGTTCACGGCCTGATGGTGGAAGGAATTGACGGCAATGCGTTCGCCCAAGAGACTTTCAAGCACCGTTCCGGCTTCAATATCCACATAATGCGTTTTTTCGTTGCGTGGCGCATCCTGACTGTGCTTTATCAGCGAGGCATCGGGGAAGGAAGTCTGCAAATCCTGGTGCACACTACCGCCAAGTGCGGCAGCCATCACCTGTATGCCGCGACATATTCCCAGAATGGGGAGTTGGCGATCGTAAGCCAGGCGCGTCAGCAATAATTCGCTGCGGTCTCGCTTAGGATTGACGCCTCCTAAACGCGGAACGGGCTCCTGTCCTAAGAGCAAAGGGTTCAAATCGGCACCGCCTGAGAGCAAAAGACCGTCGATGCGTTCCAACAAAGCACAAAGTGCCTCGGGCTCTGTCGTTCCAGCAGGGATAACGAGCGGTATGCCGCCCGAAAGTTCTACACTCTTGGAGTAAGCCTCAGCCAGTTCCGCACCTTTCTCTCCATAATTGGCAGTAATACCGATTACAGGGCGTGAAGACAAATTGAGTGGACGCGAAATAAACGCAGCATAGTCTTGCATGATCTTTATGTCTGTTTTATGGGTTGAGAGACCTCGTTTTTACTTTACAAATACCTTACGACCGTTTACGATGTACAGGCCTTTTTGCATTTGCTGTACACGGCGGCCTTGCAAGTCGAATATTCCCCGCGCTTTTTCGGCATTTTCTATCACTGGTGTCGTGATTCCCGATACATCCTTATTAGAAAAACGCACATATATATTGAATCCCGACCATTCTACCACCACATCGATGTCGATATTGCCGCGTCGTGTGTCGATACGGCTTGTCTCGCTGTCGATATATGCGGTGGCCGTGATGTTTCCGTTAGCCAAAACCACTTCTTGCGGGTCGTTCGGCATGAAATATACCACCGCCTGATTGTCATTCGTCACTGGAATATTCTTCAGTACGATGTCACCCATAGGAGATTCGCCGAAAGAGAAATCGCGCAGGGTAAACGAGACGGTAGAGTCGGTCTCGGCTTCCAAAGTGATCTTATCCATCTTGAAAGGTGCGGTCTGGTCTGTAACAGGTACGCCTAACGAGATGTAAAGCCAGCCATTATAATCGCCTGCTGCCAACTGTGCGGCAGGTTCCAGAGGCTCTTCGGGAATCAGTCCCGAATCAAAATGCACGAAGATGGGGATATTGCTCCATTCCACCTGGATATCGATGCTTAGGCTGTCATCAATAATGGTACTCGTGATGCTATCAACGAAAACTGTGGCAATAATCGTACCACTTGCCAGGATAACGGTCTGGGGGTCGTTCTTACCGAAGCGATATGCCTTTTCAGCACCTGCGGGTACGGTTTCGGAACGACATATCGGAATATTTTTTAAGACGATGTCGCCCATCGGTGATGCTCCGAACGAGAAATTACGCAGTGTCAGCGTGACAGCATTACCGCCTTCCTCGGCTTCGAGCGTGATGTCGTCCTGTTTGAATACAGGTGTCTTGGAAGTGACAGGATTTCCCAAGGAAATATACAGATTTCCCGGGTGTGTGCCGGCTACTTCGAAGGCAGGACCTTCGGGGTCGGTACCTGGATCGGGTTCGTCGGGTTCAACGGGCAGAAGTCCTGTATTGAAATGCACATAGATAGGATTACCGTCCCATACTACGTTTACAAAGATAGCCACACTGTCACCATCGATGACACTCGCCGTAGGATCTATGTTTACATCGGCCACAATTGCACCGCCGGCCAAAGATACCTGTTGTGCCTCGTTCTCACCGAAGTGTATGCGGCCTTCGTCATCCTTTGATACGGGAATACCCGTCAGTATGATGTCGCCAAGAGGAGATTCGCCAAACGAGAAATTCTTCATGGCAAAGGTAATCTCCTCGTTTGCCGTAGCAGTAATGCTTATCTCGTCTTTCTTGAATACTTCCGTCTTACCTGTGACAGGTTCGCCAAGGGAAATATAGAGATTACCCGAGTAAGTGCCCTCTGCATCCTTGGCAGGTCCTGTGATGTGCGGAACTTCGGGCAATTGGTCGGTAGTAAACAGAATATTGTACTGACGCGTGCTTCCTATCAGCACCTTCACATTGAGTGTTACCTTGTTGTCTTTGATAAACGACGTACCTGCATCAATTCCTATCGTACCAGAGCCTGTAGCCCCGAAGATAGCGGAATAGGTGCCGAAGTGGATCACACCTTCTGCGTCCTTAGTGACAGGAACTTCCGTAAGATTCAGGTTTTTGAGCGCACGACTGTTTATGGTAATATCGGGAAGTGAAATGGCTACGGCATTAGTAGCTGCATCTGTGATGCTCATTTCAGCTGCCTGGTGGAAAGAATCTCCGTCCGGCTGTTTATTGAAATCTCCATACATCCAACCAGAATAATCCCCTACGATTTCGTTCACGATACCGTTGTCTTCATACAAAGGGTTTGAGCCCAAGAACCTTACGTTGATGTTCATCGTGGAAAACACGATGCGCGTGCTCACATTGACGTCCAAATGTATGTTTCCCTCACTAATAAAACTCGTTGTGCTGCTGATGCTCACATTTGCGCTGATGGTTCCTCCCACGAGTTTGACTGTTTGCGGGGCATTCTCGCCAAAGACGATTTTGCCGTCAGAGTTTTCAATTACAGGTATGTCATTCAGCACGATATCGCCGAGGTTCAGACTGCCATACTTGAAGTTCGGAAGCGTTACATTGACGGTATTTTCGGTTATTGCCTCCAAAACGACATTGGAAGCCGAGGGTTCTGTAGATTCCGTGATGGCTTCGTTTACTGCAATATAGATTTGTCCTTCGTATGTGGCAGCGGCTTTTTCGGCTATCGTACGTGCCGAGGCTGGAAGCAGGCACATCAACAATAACAGCGAAGCAAAGAAAATTCTCTTCATATTTATCTTATTTTGTTTTCAATTATTTTTCAGAAACAGTAGTGTATTCCCATAAAACCATAGATGGGATAGAGCGCAAAGCGCACACTCTTGTAGTTGGCGGGGAAGATATTGGTGATACCCCAGTCCAAACGTGCGCTGAGTGCATAGTGTTCGGCAATAGCGTAGCGAACTCCGGCCTCCACTCCGACATTCCACTTCACAAGGTCGTTGGAAAAATTATATACGGCGTGCGAGACATAGGCTTTGTCGCCAGTAGGGTCGTGATGTCGGATATATCCGTCATATACTTCGCCCGAGAAACTCGGACTGATCAGATAACTGACATAAGGTCCGGCTTCAAACGAAAGCGTGCGGCTCATCTGGTATGTAGCAAGGAGCGGGAACGTGAGACAGATGTTACAAACGCGTGTTTTCACCTTACCTGTCCAATCTCCCTCCATATAACCGCCATCGTCTGCCGTCATTTCCACATGATAGGCCTTCACATCGGCTTCGGTGTGCATACCTTTTCGTTCCCATCGCTCGGCTGTGGCGATACCCCAGCGCGAGTTTTTGAATTTCCACTCCACACGACCTTCTACACCGCCAGTATATAGGGGTTGGTACGAACATATCTTGCGTATGGACTGAGGTAACGGAAGCGGTGACGTACCTCCCAGACCAAAAGACAGGCCTATGCTGAAACGTGGCTTAGTGCCCGAATCGTTATCCTGCTGTGCCTGAAGAGGTGTCAGACCCATGAGACATAATATAATAAGGAGTATTTTTTTCATCTTGGAGATATGTTCTGATGTCGTTATAACGCTACTGGAAGTAAGAGGTGCGATGCCATACATCACTCCTTTGCAACTTTCCACTTTACTTTCACATTATCTACATGGAGTTCCGAACCCACAGCGCCGCTAAACTCGGCACCTTCCTTGCTGGAAGTCATCACAAGTGTGAAGGCATATCCGCCGGCATCGTAGCGACTCTTGTCAAACTGCTTGCCGTCACGCCATACGAAGGGGAGGTCGAACGAAGTCCAGACGGTAGCGGTGGAATATGCTGGCATCTCGGCTATTGCCACAACGCGGTCGCTCGTCTTCACGTTACTTCCGTCCAGAGGCTCGAAGTTGGTAGCGTCTATCTCGTAGAGCACGGCATAGATGTCGCACTGGTCGGTCTTTTCGCTGACGGTATTTCCCGATTGGTCGGTGAAAACGCTTCCTGGGGTGTACTTAAAATACCCCGATACTGAGACAGGTTCTCCTAATACCAAGGAAGCCAAGCCAAACCTCGTAGCCTTCAGAGGATAGAGCATGGCTGTCGAAGTGTCGAACTCACCTATAAAAAGGTTGCCGGCAGCTATCGGCATTCCTGCTAGACTTCCCATAGTACCAGTGGACATAGTGCGCAAACGAGCGTAGTTATTACTGAGACTTGTGGCATCTTTCACAAAAGTAGTGGGATAGTCCAAAGGCGTTGCCGCCATTCCCGTCAGGGCATATCCGGCATTTCCGTTGTCCCAGCACAGGTCTCCCAAGGATTCGTGCTGTAATCGCTGGTATTGTCCGCGACTGTCCGTCGTGATATTCTCGAAACCCTCGCTGAAAAAGCGGGTAACATCCGTTGGCGGGGTAGCATCCTTGACGAACTCCACGGTATAGTCTTTTTGCTGCACGCCATTGGCCGCTACGACGGTATAGATCTTGGGGCCTGTCGAGAAATCCAAATTGATGTACGGATGATAGGGAATCAATGTACCGCCCTCGTTAAAGTACAGGCTGGCACCGTCGGAAATGACGAAGAGCGGATTCATCTGCGTACACATACTGGGGTCGGAAACGGAGAAAGTGACGCGATTGTCGGACACCACAGGATTTGCCACGAAGAGCGAGGGATATGTAAACTGGATAAGCGTGTACCACACGGCATCTACACTCTTGATGTCGCACGCCGAACTTGTGTCGCCCGAGATATCGGGTTTTACAAACTTAACCGTGTATGTGCGGTGCCACATCTGGTCTTCCGAGACAACGGTATATGATTTCGGCGTGGTGAAATCGTGCATTTCGTTAGGATCGAATAAACGTTTCGCCGCATAATCGCCAAAATAGAGCGTAGCTCCCTGCGAAATATTGAAACGCGGAGCCAAACTGCTCAGAGGTGCTTCGTCGTTGATGCTGAAAAGAATGATGCTATCGCCGTAGTTCACACGTGGTTTGCCACTCAAAAATCCCGGATATTGCTGCTGCACGGAGCGAAGCCAGAGAGAATCTACACCCGTGATGTCACATTCAGAATTAAGTGCCTCCTCCTGTATGCACGAAGTGAGGCAACTCATTCCGAGCAGTAACAAAAGCAGACTATGTAGCAGTTTTTTTCTCATGCGTAGGATTGCTCAATGTATATTATCGTGCAAATTTACAGAAAAAAGCCGATACACCCCATTTGTAAGGAGAAAAAGAGCGGAGGGTAAGTGAGTTTAACATAAATTACCGGAATATTTGTTATAGGTTGTTCTAAAAATTAGGCTGTTTTGATTTTTCAAAGATTTTTGAGTGATTTT